>NZ_DATMVN010000652.1:0-6149 GCF_035563135.1 Streptomyces sp. | reverse complement strand
GGCCGGGGCGGCGGCCCCCGGGGCCATGGCGACGGAGGCCGCCCCCTCGTACGCCGGCGCGCCGGCCTGTGCCCCCGGCTCGGCGCCGATGCGGCACGGCCTGGACCACCCCTCCTGCCGCCTGTTGCACGGTGTCCGCCGGCCGGCCCTGCTCTGCCCGGTCTTCGCAGCTGTGGGCGTCTCACGGGCGCGTCTTCACCCGCTGGGTGGCTCACGGTGGAGGGGGGCCGCCGGGCGATCAGGAGTCGAGCACGGCGGCGACGCCCTCGATCTCCACCAACTGGCCGGCGTATCCGAGAACGGTGACGCCGAACAGCGTGCTCGGGACGTCGTGGTCGCCGAAGGCGTCCCGGACCACCTTCCAGGCGGTCCCCAGGTCCTCCTGCCGCGTGGAGGCGACCAGTACGCGTGTGCTGACGACGTCCTCCAGGCCGGCCCCCGCTGCTGCGAGCGCGGTCTTCATGTTCTCGACGGCCTTCGCCGCCTGGCCGGCGTAGTCACCGATCGCCGCCGTGGACCCGTCCTCGTTCAGCGGGCACGCCCCGGCGAGGAAGATCAGCCGTGCGCCGGCGGGAGCGGTGGCGGCGTAGGCGTACTCGGCCACGTCGGACAGGGCGGTGGAACGGATGAGCGTGACGGCGCGAGGCATGGCATCCAAGTCCTTGGGGACGGGCTGGAGTCCGTATTCCTAGCAGACCGCGGCCTGGGCTTCCCGTCATTTTTCGACCCGGCCTGTTCACCGCACGTCCTGGTGCAGTGGGACGACGAAGGGAACGACCGGCAGGCGGCCCTGGACCTGTTCGACGCCTTCGGCTCCGAGGAGAAGTCCCTGCACGCCCATCTCGGCGGGCACACCGGTGTCCCGCAGTTCGCGGGGGACGCCGCAGCCCGGTTCTTCACCCGGCATCTGAGGTGAGGCCGGCCCGCCGGGCCGGCAGCGGGCAGTAGCCGATACCGGCCGGCTTGCCGCTCGTCGAGGACAGGCCGTGGCTCTCCGCGGCTCCCTGCACCGTGGGCCCCTGCCGGACTCCCGGCAGGGGCCCGCGCTCGGAGAGGACGCGGTGCCCGCGCAGAGGTACCGGACGGACGAGCGCGTCGGTGCGTCGGGTGCTCGCGGGGGCGGTCAGCCTCGCGGGTCAGGATCGGCATGGTGACCCGCTCGACGAACCGCGGCTCCGGACGCGCACGAGCTCTGCTCGGCTCCGACGACGGGGAACTTCACCCCGGTGAGGTCTTCGGAGACGGCCCACAGCCGCTGCTGGACGGCTCTCTCGTACGACTTCGGGCTGGAGGTGACCAGCCGGGGGTGGCCCATGACCTCGTTGCGTCCGCCGGGGCCGTAGTACTGGCCGCCGAGCGCGGCGGGGTCGGTGGCGGCGCGCAGGGTCGGCAGCGCGCCCATCGCCGGTGTCTGGGCGATCAGCGGCGCGAGCCAGGTGAGGGGAAGCCGGAGGGCCGCGGGGGTGTTGCGGGCGAGTTCGGTGCTGGACATGCCGGGGTGCGCGGCCACCGCGACGGTGGTGCCGTGCGTGGCGAGCCGGCGCTGCAGCTCGTACGTGAACATCAGGTTGGCCAGCTTGGACTGGCCGTAGGCGGCGGCCCGGTTGTAGGACCGCTTCCACTGCAGGTCGTCGAAGTGGATCGCGGCCCGGATGCGGTGGCCGGTGCTGCTGACCGTCACCACGCGGGAGCCGGGCACCGGCAGCATCAGGTCCAGCAGCAGCCCGGTGAGCGCGAAGTGGCCGAGGTGGTTGGTGCCGAACTGCATCTCGAAGCCGTCCCGGGTGGTCTGTTTCGGGGTGTACATCACGCCGGCGTTGTTGATGAGCAGGTCGATCCGGTCCAGCCGGGACCGCAGCGTGGTCGCCGCGGTCCGGACGGAGTCCAGCGAGGTCAGGTCCAGCGCCTGCACGGTGACGTCGCCGGTCATACGGGCCGCCGCCCGCTCGCCCTTCTCGACGTCGCGCACGGCGAGCACCACGGACGCCCCGCGCTCGGCGAGCGCCTTGGCCGTCTCGTACCCCAGTCCGGTGTTGGCCCCGGTCACCACGGCCACCCGCCCGCGCTGGTCCGGGATGTCCGCCGTCGTCCACTTCTCGCTCATGTCAGGTCCCCACTGTCTAACGTACCGAAGGTATCTTGTGGTGGTGACGTTAAAGTACTCTCGGTACGTTGTCAACGTACCGCAGGTACCTAAGTTAGGCTGGTGGTCGTGACTTTCCAGCGGGCGCGAACCGAGGAGCAGCGGGAGATCCGCCGACGGGCGATCCTCGACGTGGCGTCGGCGATGCTCGACGAGATGCCCGTGGCCGCGGTCACCCTGAACGAGCTCAGCCGCCGGGTAGGCCTGGCGAAGCCGAACGTGCTGCGCTACTTCGAGTCCCGCGAGGCGGTGCTGCTGGAGCTGCTGGACCGCTTCCTGCGGGAGTGGCTGACGGAGCTGGCCGGCGAACTGGCCGCCGGGACCGACGAAGACCTGCCCATGACCGAGCGGGCGTCAGCGGTGGCCGAGGTCCTCAGCCGCTCGCTTTCCGGCCGGGTGGTGCTGTGCGAGCTCTTCGGTGCGCAGGGCAGCGTCCTGGAACACAACGTCTCCGTCGAGGTCGTGGCACGCTACAAGCGCGCCTCCCTGGACCGCCTGACGACCATGACCGCCCTGATCCGGAAGTACCTGCCGGAGCTGGGCGAGAACGCGACGCTGTTCAGCCTGCAGACCATGGTCATGGCAGGGGCGCTGTCGGCGTACAGCACACCGCCGCCCAGCCTGCAGGCGGCCTACCAGGCCGAGCCCGACCTGGCCCGCTTCCACCTGGAGCTGAAGGACAACTTGAAGTCGGCCCTGACGGCGACCCTCCTGGGCGTGCTGCCCCGCAGCTGACCTGCGTGGCGCTGGACAGGCCGGAGCCTCCGGGTGTCTCGCGCCCGGACGGTGGCGGGGCCGGGGTGCCCGAGCCCGGACCGCCGGCCCCGTACACTTCGGCCGTTCGTAGCCGCGGGCCGGGGGCCTTGTCTCATTCGGGCGTGTACACCGTCTGGATCAGGCGGTTCGACCAGCCCTTGCGGATGAGCACGCCTCGGCCCGCCGGCTGCCGGCGTGCGTACACCCCCGGGAACAGCTGGCCCTCGCTGTGGTCGCCGGACATGAGGACGGCGGTTGCTCCCGACTCGCGCAGGCCGTGGGCCAGCGGCTCGTACATGCCCCATGACGCGCCTGTCACCTGGCGCGACAGGACGAAGTGGAGACCGATGTCCACCGTCGAGTGGATGTACGGTACGAACGGGTCGAGCGGTGAATGGCGGTCCGTCATCAGTACGTCGTAGTCGTCGACGATCACCACGATCCGTGGGCCGGCGCCCCAGCTGCCGGGCTCCAGGTCTTCGAGCGGAGTGCTGTCGTCCGGCAGCCGCTTCTCCAGCTCGATGGCGAGTCCGGCGGCGAGACCCTCGCACAGTTTGGCGTTGTAGGCGTAACCGCCGTCGAACTCCTCGGGGACCACACCGCGCAGACCCTGCTTCGGGTCCATGACGGCGAAGACCAGCTCGTCCTCGCTGTAGCGGTCGACGAGACCGCGGATGACGGTCCTGAGGAGAGTCGTCTTGCCGCACTCGCTGTCGCCCAGGACCAACAGGTGCTGGTCCTGGCGGAAGAGATCGAGCAGCACAGGGGTGAGTGCGTCCTGGTCCAGGCCGATCGGCACCTGCCGGGGCTCGGCGGCCCGGCCGGGGAGCAGGTGCGGTTCCAGGACGCGGGGCAGCACCAGGACGGGCTGGGCGACCTCGCCGTTCCAGGCGGCGCGGACCGTACGAACCGTGCGGTCGAGGACCGCCTCCAGATCGGTGGCGTCCGCGAGTCCGTCCGTACGGGGGAGCGCGGTCCGAGCGAAGAGCCCTCTGTCGGTCAGGACGCGGCCAGGTCCGTCGGGTGACAGAGTCCCGGCGTGCTGGTGATCGATGCCGGATTCGCCGGGGTCCTCCGGGCACAGCTCGACCCGGGTGCCGAACGAGGCCTGGGCGACCGTGTTCACGTCGTTCCAGCTGGGCACCCCGGCGACGATGTGGATGCCGTAGTCACCGCCCCGCTCCAGGAGCTCGACGACCGTGTCGTCCAGTTCGTCGAAGTCGTCGCGCAGTGCGTCGAAACCGTCGATGACCAGCACGATCTCCGCAGACGCCAGCTGGGGCAGCCCACCCGTCCGGTGCAGGGCGCGCAGATGCCCGACGGATTCGACGGCGTGCTCGCGGAAGAGGTCCTCGCGCGATTCGAGCATGCCCCGCACCATCTCGACCGTACGTGCCGCGCGTTCGCGGTCGGCGTGTCCCGCGACGCCGCCGACGTGCGGCAGGCCGGAGAGCACCTGGAGGCCGTCACCGGCCAGGTCGAGGCCGTAGACACCGACCTCCTGCGGAGTGTGGGTGAGCGCGAGGGACAGGACCAGCGTGCGCAGGAGAGTCGTCCTGCCGGACTGCGGGCCGCCGATGACGGCGGCGTGGCCGCCGGCAGCCGTGAGGTCCAGGTACCACTGTCCCTGCCACTGTGCGGCCGGATCATCGAGCAGCCCGAGCGGAACCTGGAGCGGGCCCCGCCGTCCGGCCAGCTGCATGCCGCGTGGGCCGGTTTCCAGCGGGCCGGCGGCCTTGTCGAGGGCGAGCGCGGCGGGCAGCGGTGGCAGCCAGATGCTGTCTACCGCCGCGGCGGCGTCCTCCAGCTGTTCGACCACGATGTCCAACTCGGTCGGCCCGGTCCCGCGGTGCCCGGACGCCTCCTGGACCGGGCCCGGGGCATCCGGTGCGGAGAGGGTGTTGAACGCCTCGTACGCCAAGGCGAGAGGCTTGCCCATCACCTCGTCCGCAGGCTTCCGGGGGCCCCGGTAGCCGCCGGAGACATAGCAGGCCTTGAAGCGCTCGTCATGACCCGTGCCGTCCCTGAGGGTGGCGAAGCCCGGCAGCGGCGGCAGGCGGAACGCGTCCGTGGTGTCCAGGACCGTATGCGACTCGTCTCCGGAGAAGGTGCGCAGACCGATCCGGTACGAGAGACATGCCTCCAGGTCGTTGAGGCTGTCGTCCTCGATGTCCTGGCCGGACAGGAGCAGATGCACACCGATGGAGTGGCCGTGCTGTCCGATGGAAAGGAGCAGATCGACGAAGTCGGGCTTGGTGCCGAGGAGTTCGTCGAACTCGTCGATGACGACGAGCAGATGCGGCAGCGGGTCCAGATCGGGCCGTTCCTCGGAGCGCAGCGCGGTGTACTCACCGATGTCGGCGACGTCGCCCGCGTCGTCGAGGACCTGTCGACGGCGCCGCATCTCACCGGCCAGGGAGGCGTGGAGACGCTCGATGAGGTACGCGTGATTCTCCAGGCCGGTGATGACACCGGCGACGTGGGGAAGCATGGCGAACGGGGCGAAGACCGCACCGCCCCCGTGGTCGACGAGGACCAGGGCGAGGTCCTCGGGCGGGTGCGTGGTCACCAGGGTGAGGACGAGGGAGCGCAGCAGCTCGGACCTGCCCGAAGCGGTTGCTCCGACGCACAGCCCGTGCGGGCCCGTGCCGAGCTCGGAGGGGCCCTTGAGATCGAGCAGCACCGGCTCGTGCGTGTCACTGATGCCGAGGGGCACGCGAAGGAAGGCGCGTTCACCGCGTGGGGCCCACAGCTGTGCCAGGTCGAGGCGCGCCACGTCGTCGATCCCGAGCAGACCGGCGAAGTCGGTGGTGCCCGGCAGAGGGGAGCCCCCCAGCGCCTCGGAGGACAGCCGCAGGGGCGCCAGCATCCGGGCCAGGCCCTCGGCGAAGGAGACGCCGACCTCGTCGACGGTGCCGTGGGCGCCGGAGGGTTCGGGCTCGCGCAGGTCCTCGATGACGACCTGGTCGCCCTCGACGGTGATCCGGACGCCGACGTGTCCAGGCTCCTGGACACGCTGTTCGAGCAGGTGCACGACGGTGACACCCATGCCCCGCAGGCCGACCGTGTCGTCGGGGCGGGGCAGATCGACGGCGTCCTCACCGTGGCCGTCGGTGACGACGAGGAGCCGGGAGGTCATGGACAGGGCCTCACGGCCGGCTGGGCCCCGGGGCACCCCCGCCGCGTAGGACGCGCGACGGCTCAGGTCGGCGCCGAGCCGACGCGCGAGCTGAGGGACCGACGGGGCGAT
>NZ_DATMVN010000651.1:0-4067 GCF_035563135.1 Streptomyces sp. | reverse complement strand
GGGCAGTCCGCGCCCCCGGCTGCGCCTGATCAGCCTCTGCCTGACCCTCGTCATGCTGGCCTTCGTCGTCCGGCTCCTCCAGGTGCAGGCGGTCGACGCCGGCACGTACGCCGCCAAGGCCGAGAAGAACCGCTACCTGGAGTACACGATCGCCGCCGAGCGCGGCGAGATCACCGACCGCAGCGGTATCGCCCTGGCCACCAGCGTCGACGCGCACGACATCACCGCCGACCCGAAGCTGTTCACGCCCGAGGAGAGCAAGGTCACGGACGCCCCGCAGCAGGCGGCAGCCCTGCTCGCCCCGATCCTGGGCAAGGACGAGGCGGAGCTGGCGAAGAAGCTGGCCGCCAGGACCCGCTACGAGGTGCTCGCACGGCGGCAGACCCCGCAGGTCTGGAAGCAGATCAAGGACCTCAGATCCACGCTCGCGGAGAAGGCGGCCGAGGACCGGGCGAACGGCGGCCCCGGAGCCAACGTGCTGGCCGGAGTCCTCCAGGAGCCGACCACCAGGCGCGTGTACCCCAACGGTGACCTCGCCGCCGGGATACTGGGATTCGTCAATGCCGAGGGCAAGGGCGGCGGCGGCCTGGAAGCACAGCTGAACAAGCGGCTGCAGGGCGAGGACGGCAAGATCCGCTACGCCCAGGCGGGCGGCCGGCCCGTGCCGACCGCCGGCTCCACGGAGGTCCCGGCCGTCGCGGGCACCGACGTCGAGCTGACGATCGACCGCGACATCCAGTGGGCCGCCCAGCGAGCCATCGCCGACCAGGTCGAGAAGTCCGCGGCGGACCGCGGTTACGTGATCGTCCAGAACACGAAGACCGGTGAGGTGCTGGCCATGGCCAACGCTCCCGGCTACGACCCGAACGACCTCGCGCAGAGCAACTCGGCCGCCCTGGGCAACGCGGCCCTCCAGGACGTGTACGAACCCGGCTCGACCAGCAAGGTCATGTCCATCGCCGCCGTGCTGGAGGAGGGAGCGGCCACGCCCGGCACGCACGTCACCGTCCCCAACCGGCTGCACCGGGGCGACCGGCTCTTCAGGGACGACGTCGACCACCCGACCTGGTACCTCACGCTCAACGGCGTACTCGCCAAATCCAGCAACATCGGCACCATCCTGGCCACCGGCCAGCTCGGGAAGACCCAGGCCGAGGCCAACAAGGTCCTGTACTCCTACCTGCGCAAATTCGGCCTCGGCAGCACCACCGGACTCGACTACCCGGGCGAGTCGCCCGGCATCGTCGCCAAGCCCCAGGACTGGTCGACCTCGCAGCAGTACACGATCCCGTTCGGCCAGGGACTCTCGCTCAACGCCATGCAGGCCACGTCGGTCTACCAGACCGTCGCCAACGGCGGGGTCAGGATCGAGCCGACCCTGGTCCGCGGGACCAGGGACGCCGCCGGCCGCTACACGGCGTCCGAAGCCCCCGAACGCACCCGGGTGGTCAGCGAGAAGACGGCCGAAACCCTGGCGAAGATGCTGGAGTCCGTGGTGGACGACGAAGAAGGCACCGGGACCAAGGCGCACATCGAGGGCTACCGGGTCGCGGGCAAGACGGGCACGGCCAACCGGGTCGATCCCGTACACGGCGTCTACAAGGGCTACACCGCGTCCTTCGCGGGCTTCGCCCCCGCCGACGATCCGCAGGTCACCGTCTACTGCGCCATCCAGAACCCCACCAAAGGCAGCTACTTCGGCGGCCAGATCTGCGGCCCGATCTACAAGAAGGTCATGGAGTTCGCCCTGAAGACCCTCCAGACACCTCCCTCCGGCAGCGCCCCGGCCCGGCTGCCCGTCTCCTTCAAGCCCGGCGAGTGACCCGGGACCCCTCAGTGACGACGATCACTCCTGATCCCGGGAACCGGAACGAGAAGTACCGCAACCCCGGCCCCTCACTTCGCGAGAGGCCCGGTCCGCCCGGTACGCTCACCGCCGTGCCCCACGCTGATCAGTGCCAAACCACTCAGAAGGACGCGCCTGTGACCTACCCGGGAGCGCCCCGGCCGGACCGGCTGCGGCCGACGCCCCTCGGAGAGCTGGCCGCCCGGCTCGATGCCGGACCGCAGGATTCCGGTGAGGTCACCGGAATCACCCACGACTCCCGGGCCGTGCGCCCCGGGGACGTGTACGCGGCCCTGCCCGGCGCCCGCTTCCACGGCGCCGACTTCTCCGCCCAGGCCGCGGGACTCGGCGCGGCCGCGATCCTCACCGACCCGGCCGGCGCCGGGCGTGCCGCCGAGACCGGCCTCCCGGTCCTCGTCACCGAGGACCCCCGCGGCCGGATGGGCGAGATCGCGGCCGAGATCTACGGACGGCCGGGCGCCGGCCTCCTCCAGATCGGCATCACCGGAACGTCCGGGAAGACCACCACGGCCTACCTCGTCGAGGGCGGACTGCGGGGCGCCGGACGCAGCACCGGGCTGATCGGCACCGTCGAGATGCGGATCGGCGACGAGCGCATCAAGTCGGAGCGCACCACCCCCGAAGCCACCGACCTCCAGGCCCTGTTCGCCGTCATGCGCGAACGCGGGGTCGAGGCGGTCGCCATGGAGGTCTCCAGCCACGCCCTGGTCCTGGGCCGGGTCGACGGCTGCGTCTTCGACGTGGCCGTCTTCAACAACCTCAGCCCGGAGCACATGGAGTTCCACTCCGGGATGGAGGACTACTTCCAGGCCAAGGCGCAGCTGTTCACCCCGCAGCGCAGCAGGATCGGTGTCGTCAACTTCGACGACGAGTACGGCCGCAGGCTGGTGGAGGAGGCGACCGTCCCGGTCGTCACCTTCTCCGCGGAGGGCCACCCGGACGCCGCGTGGCGGGCCGGGGACGTCGAAGTCGGCCCCCAGGACAGCAGCTTCACCGTGCTCGGTCCCGAGGGCCAGCGCATCACGGCCAGGGCCCCGCTGCCCGGTCCGTTCAACGTGGCCAACACCCTCGCCGCGATCGTCACCCTGGCCGTGGCGGGCCTCGACCCGCAGACCGCGGCCGACGGCATCGCGGCCGTCCCCGGTGTCCCCGGCCGGCTGGAACGCGTCGACGCCGGACAGCCGTACCTCGCGGTCGTCGACTACGCGCACAAGACCGACGCCGTCGAATCCGTCCTGCGCTCCCTGCAGAAGGTCACCGAGGGCCGGGTGCACATCGTGCTCGGCTGCGGCGGCGACCGTGACACGACGAAACGCGGCCCGATGGGCGCCGCCGCCGCCCGGCTCGCCGACACCGCCGTACTGACCTCCGACAACCCCCGCTCGGAGGACCCCCTCGCGATCCTCGCCGCGATGCTCTCCGGCGCGGCCGAGGTGCCCGTCCACGAGCGCGGCGACGTGCTCGTGGACGCCGACCGGGCCGCGGCCATCGCCGCCGCGGTCGCCCGTGCCGAGCCCGGCGACACCGTACTGGTGGCCGGAAAGGGACACGAGCAGGGCCAGGACATCCACGGAGTGGTACGTCCTTTCGACGACCGGGAGGTCCTGCGCGAGGCCATCGAGCGCTCCCTGGGGCGCACGGGCGCCGTGCAGGCCCCCCAGGACCGCGTACACACCCATGAGAACAACAGTCAGGGATGACCAAGTGATCGCCCTTTCCCTCGCCGAGATCGCCGGAATCGTCGGCGGACAGCCGCATGACATGCCGGACCCCTCCGTCGTCGTCACCGGCCCCGTCGTCATCGACTCCCGGGAGGTGCGGCAGGGCTCGCTGTTCGCCGCGTTCGCGGGCGAGCGGGTCGACGGCCACGACTACGCGCAGCGCGCCGTCGAGGCGGGCGCGGCGGCCGTGCTCGCCGCCCGTCCCGTCGGTGTGCCGGCGATCGTGGTCGACGACGTCGTGGCCGCGCTCGGCGCCCTCGCCCGCTCCGTCGTCGAACGCCTCGGCACCACCGTCGTCGGGCTGACCGGCTCGGCCGGCAAGACGTCCACGAAGGACCTGATCGCCCAGCTCCTGGAGCGCAAGGCGCCCACGGTCTGGACGCCCGGTTCCCTCAACAACGAGATCGGCCTGCCGCTCACCGCGCTGCGCGCCACGGCGGAGACCCGCCACCTCGTGCTGGAGATGGGCGCGCGGGGCA
>NZ_DATMVN010000650.1:0-6030 GCF_035563135.1 Streptomyces sp. | reverse complement strand
CGGTTACATTCCGAACCCGGAAGCTAAGCCTTTCAGCGCCGATGGTACTGCAGGGGGGACCCTGTGGGAGAGTAGGACGCCGCCGAACAATTATTCCGGGAAAGCCCCGTGCCCTTGTGGCACGGGGCTTTTCTGCGTTCTGAGCGTCTAGGCTCGAACCATGCGCTACGAACTGGTCATCTTCGACAACGACGGTGTGCTCGTCGACAGTGAGCCGATCTCCAACACGGTCCTGGCCGGCTACCTCACGGAGCTCGGTCACCCCACCTCGTACGAGGAGTCCCTCCGCGACTACATGGGGGCCGCCATCCACCGGGTGCACGACCTGGTGGACGAGCGGACGAGCCAGAAACTGCCCGCAGACTTCGACGAGGAGCTGCACCGTCGCACCCTCGCCGCGTTCCACGAGGAGCAGCTGGCAGCGGTCGACGGGGTCGAGGAGCTGCTGGGCGAGCTCGTCGCCGACGGGGTCGCGTACTGCGTCGCCTCGTCGGGAAGCCACCAGAAGATCGCGGCCGGGCACCGGAAGACCGGGCTCGACCAGTGGTTCGAGGAGGAGTGGATCTTCAGCTCCGAGGACGTGGGTCGAGGGAAGCCGGCCCCGGACCTGTTCCTCCACGCCGCCGAACGGATGGGCGTCGCCCCTGAGCGGTGCGTCGTGATCGAGGACAGTCCGCTCGGCGTCGAGGCGGCCCTGGCGGCGGGGATGGAGGTGTACGGGTTCACCTCGATGATGCCGGCGGACCGGCTCGTCGGGGTCACCGGACACTTCTCCGACATGTCGCAGCTCCCCAAACTGCTCGCCTGAGCTTCATCTACCCACCGGTGGACCGGGGCTTTACGCTCGCGGCCATGACGGACGCGCGATTGCGGTACGGCAGAGCCTCCCTCGCCTTGAGCTTCCTGGTGCAAGGAGTGACCTTCGCCCTGCTCGTGACGCGCATCCCCGCCATTCAGGACCGCTACGGGATATCCGACGGACTGCTGCCCCTCTTCCTGGCCGCGGTGCCCGTCCTGGCGGGGGCCGGCAGTGTGGCCACCGAGAAGGTGGTCGCACGGGTGCGGCCCGGGATCGTGCTCAGGTGGGCGCAGCCCGTCGTGCTGCTGGCCCTGCTCGGGGTGGGTGCCGGCAGCGAGGTCTGGCAGGCGGCGCTCGCGCTCGGTGTGTTCGGGCTGGCGGTCGGTGCTCTGGACGCCTCCATGAACATGATGGGCGTCAGCCTGCAACGGGCGTACGGGCGCAGCATCATGCTGGGGTTCCACGCCGCGTACAGCCTGGGTGGTATCGCCGGGGCGTCGATGGCCTGGGCGGGGGCGCACCGGGACCTGTCCCTGCCGGCGTCCTGGCTGCCGGCGGTGGCCGTCCTGCTGCCCGCGGCTCTGATCGGGAGCCGCTGGTACGCGGCGGGGGAGGCCGGCGGGGGACCGGTGACGGCGGGGCCCGGCCAGGGTGCGCCCGTGCCCTTCAGGATGCTGCTGCCGCTCTGCCTGGTGATGGCGTTCGCGTACATCGGGGATTCGACGGTCTCCAACTGGAGTGCGAAGTACCTGCAGGACGTGCTGGGCAGCTCGGAGCAGCTGGCGACGGTTCCGTACAACGTCTACATGGTGACGACGCTGCTGGGGCGGGCCGTCGGTGACCTCGGGGTCCGGCGGTTCGGGGCGGTGGCGGTGGTGCGGGGCGGCAGCGTGCTGGCCGCGGTGGGGTTCGCCGTGGTGGCGGTGGCACCCGGGGCCTGGTGGGGGATGCTCGGCTTCACGCTGCTGGGGCTGGGGCTCTGTGTGATCGTGCCGCAGACGTTCGCGGCCGCGGGGAGGATGTTCCCCGGGGCGAGTGATGTGGCGGTGGCCCGGCTGAACGTCTTCAACTACGTGGGCTTCCTCGTCGGGTCGCCGCTCGTGGGAGTGCTCGGCGATGTGTGGAGCTACCGCGGCGCGATGCTCGTGCCCATGGTCCTGGTCCTGGCGACGCTCGTGTACGCCCGGTCCTTCGGCGCGGAAGCGGCCCGATACGGTGGCGGGCATGAGCGGGCGCGCGCAGCTGATGTGGGATGAGGCAGTAACGGGATACGACTTCGGGTCCGGTCACCCCATGGATCCGGTCAGACTCGCCCTGACGATGGGGCTGGTGCGGGCGTTCGGGCTGGACGGGGCCGTGGATGTGCGGTCCGTCAGGCCGGCGGGGGACTCCACGCTGCGGCTCGTCCACCACGAGGACTATGTGGCGGCCGTCCGGGCTGCGTCCGTGGACCCGAGGGCCGCCGATCAGGCCTACGGGCTCGGGACCCTCGACGATCCCGCTTTCGCGGGGATGCACGAGGCGTCCGCGCTCATCGCCGGGCTCTCGGTGGGGGCCGCGGAGGCGGTGTGGCGCGGGGAGAGTGCGCACGCCGTGAATTTCACCGGCGGGCTGCACCACGCGATGCCGGGGGCCGCGTCGGGTTTCTGCGTGTACAACGATCCGGCGCTCGCCGTCGCCAGGCTGCTGGAGCTGGGTGCGGAGCGGGTGGCGTACGTCGATGTGGACGTCCATCACGGGGACGGGGTGCAGGCGGCGTTCTGGGAGGACCCCAGGGTGCTGACCGTGTCGCTGCACGAGCACCCGCGCACGCTGTTCCCGCAGACCGGGTGGCCGGAGGAGACAGGGGCCGGGGCGGGCGAGGGCGGTGCGGTGAACGTGGCGCTGCCGGCGGGTACGGGCGACGCCGGGTGGCTACGGGCGTTCCACGCGGTGGTGCCGGAACTGCTGGAGGACTTCCGGCCGCAGGTGCTGGTGACCCAGCACGGTGCCGATACGCACTTCGAGGACCCGCTGGCGCATCTCGCGGTGTCGCTGGACGCCCAGCGGGCGGTCATGACGGCCTGTCATGAGCTCGCCCACGCCTACGCGGAGGACGGGCGGTGGGTGGCGCTGGGCGGGGGCGGTTACGCGGTGGTGGATGTGGTGCCGCGGTCCTGGACCCATCTCGTGGGGATCGCCGCTCACGCGCCGGTGGACCCGGAGTCGGTCGTCCCGTCGTCGTGGCGGGACGAGGTCTACGCCCGTACGCGGCAGTCGGGTCCGGATCGGATGACGGACGGCCGCACGCCGTCGTGGAAGCCGTGGGAGGACGGTTACGACCCGGCGGACCGGCTGGACCAGGCGGTGCTGGCGGCCCGGCGGTCGGCTTTCCCGCTGCGGGGGCTCCTGGCCTGAGGAGCCTGAGGAAGGGGCGTGCCGACGGGGGTTACGCCAACGGTGGGGCGGTGTCCGGGTTCCGGCCCGGGGGTGCTGCCGGTGCGGGAGCATCGGAGGGTGTTGAGCACCGGAGCGCTGCGCGCTCATCTGCTGGCGGCCCGGCTCGCCGGGCCCGTGGCCACGCCGCGGGAGACCAGTCTGCGGAGTTATCGGCTTTTCGCGGCGAGGGACCCTCGTGTGCTGCTCGGACTCGATCCGGACCGGGCGTGGGGGGAACGTGACCTGCTGCGTCTGATGGCCGACAAGTGCGGGGTGTCGGACGATCCCGGCCATGTGTCAGGTCCGGACGTGATCGATCCGGAGCGGACCCTGGCCGCTCTGGACGCGTTCGCGGAGCGGCTCGCCGGGGCTGCGGAGAGACGGGCCCCGGTGCTGTTCGGCACCGGGCATCCGCACCGGCTGATCGGGTTCTACGCCGGTCTGGCAGACGCTTTGTCGGCGGCCGGGTGCACGGTGCTCACCCCCGCGCAGGGGCGGCGTGTCGACATAACGACCCGGTTCGGCGTACGCACGTACAACCTCGATTACGTACGACGTGTCGCGCTGGTGCGCGAACCGGGTGTGCGGGCCCCCGGGGATGCGACCGGCGCACACACCCACTCGCCGCTACCGGTTCGGGCTGTGCTGGAGGAGGCGGTGAAGGCCCGCGGGGCGTTGCCCGAGCTGGTGGTCGGGGACCACGGATGGGTCTGCGGGGCAGGTCAGCTGGGTATCGAGGCCATCGGGCTGGCCGATACGGATGACCCCGCGTTGTTCGTGGGAGAGGCGGAGGGGCGGGTGTCCGTCGCCGTTCCACTTGATGACGGCGTGCACGCGGACCACTACCGGCCGCTTGCGCGGTATGTGCTCAATCGGGCGTGTCTGTCACAGTAGGCGGCCGATCGTCTCACCTCTTCCCCACTCGCATCACCCGCCCCTAATCTGGGGAGTGAGCGCACAACGACGAAGAGTCACCGGAGGGGAAGCCGGTGCGCGTCTCGTGCGGAAGGTACAGGTGGGTCATGGCTGCTGGCAGTGAGAGGCCTCTCAACGAGGTCAAGTTTCTGACCGTGGCGGAAGTCGCCTCGGTCATGAGGGTGTCGAAGATGACCGTGTACCGCTTGGTGCACAGCGGTCATCTGCCGGCGATCAGGGTGGGAAGGTCCTTCCGGGTCCCGGAGCAAGCGGTTCACGAGTACCTTCGCGAGTCCTTCGTGGGGGTGGAGTCAGCCTGACGTCGCCCTCGGATTACGTCCCTCACCCGGTGGCGGGTAGGCTAGGCCGACGTAGGTCGTGTGGGCCCAGACGCCCCGCACCAGTGAAGAAGAAGTGAGCGAGGGTAGTCGTGGGCTCTGTTATCAAGAAGCGGCGTAAGCGGATGGCCAAGAAGAAGCACCGCAAGCTGCTCAAGCGCACGCGCGTTCAGCGTCGCAACAAGAAGTAGGCGAACGCAGTTCGTGAGTCCGAGGCCCTCCCGCCGTCCTGGCGGGAGGGCCTCGGTGCATTCGGGTCAAGCCCGCCCGGGGTCGTCACAGGGCGGCGTCCACCGGCTACGGTGGCGGCCAGGGGAAGACCCCCGCTCGGTGAACGATCGACGGAAGGCGCTGATCTTGGGGAAGATCGTGCTCGTCACAGGCGCGGCCCGGCAGCTGGGCGGCCGTTTCGTACGGCGTGTCCAGCGCGACCCCGGCGTGGAGCGGGTGATCGCCGTGGACGCGGTCGAGCCCGCGCACGGGCTGGGCGAGGCCGAATTCGTCCTGGCGGACATCAGGCAGTCGGCGATCGCCAGGGTCCTCGCCGAGCATTCCGTCGACACGGTCGTCCATCTGGACGTCTCCGCGAAGTCGGCCGGTCCGGGCGGGCGGGCGGCGGTCAAGGAGACCAACGTCATCGGCACGATGCAGCTGCTCGGTGCCTGCCAGAAGTCCCCGGCCGTGCAGCGGCTCGTGGTGAAGTCCAGTACGAACGTCTACGGCTCCGCTCCCCGCGACCCCGCGGTCTTCACCGAGACGACACCCCCCAAGTCCCTGTCCAGCGGCGGCTTCGCCAAGGACGCGGTGGAGGTCGAGGGATACGTCCGCGGGTTCGCGCGCCGCAGGCCCGACGTGGCCGTGTGCGTGCTGAGATTCGCGAACATCCTGGGCCCCGAGCCGGACTCGCCGCTCGCCGACTACCTGTCGCTGCCGGTCCTGCCGACGGTCCTCGGGTACGACCCCCGGCTGCAGTTCGTCCATGAGGACGACGTCGTCGACGTACTGGAGATCGCCTCCCGCGAACCCAGGCGCGGCACGCTGAACAGCGGCACGTTCAACATCGCGGGCGACGGTGTGCTGCTGCTCTCGCAGTGCTCGCGCAGGCTGGGACGGCCGACCGTGCCGTTGCTGCTGCCCGCTGTCACCTGGGTGGGATCGGCACTCCGTACGATCGGTATGACGGACTTCTCGCCGGAGCAGATCCGGCTCCTCACCCACGGACGGGTCGTCTCGACCGTGCAGATGCGCGAGACGCTGGGTTTTCGGCCGAAGTTCACCACGGCCGAGACGTTCGCGGAGTTCACGCGGAGCCGGGGACCGGGGCTGCTGCCCCCCGAGCGGGTGGGCAGGGCGGTCGGGAGGCTGGCCGGGCTGCCGCTCGGCGCGGGACCGGCAAGTACGGCACATTCGACGCACAGCGCCAGGTAGAGGAGCGCGACCGACGATGGCGGACGCCAAGGTCATTCCCTTCGACGACGACCGTTCGCGCTCCGGTGCGGGGCGGCGCAGAGGGCTGCTGCCGGGCGGGCGGGGCCAGGCGCCCGTGCCGGCCGGTCCCGC
>NZ_DATMVN010000649.1:0-43533 GCF_035563135.1 Streptomyces sp. | reverse complement strand
GGGGGCGGCAGCCGGTGCGCCGGGCGGTCCCGCGGGACGGGACGCCGCGCGGCGCCTGCGGCGCGGCGGCAGCTTGTCCCCGGGGACGTTGTTGTCTTCCGCGTTTGCGGGGTTTCCGGTGGTACCGGATTCGTTCGGCTCGTGCATGCGGGCGGTTCTCCCGTCGCGCTCCCGGGCGCCACGCCTGATTCCGGTCCGGCGCGATTCGCGTGATGTGCGCGATACCGCCGTCCGGGGCGCGGGCGCCGCACGGGAGCTGATGTCTGGCTCGCCGGTTCCGTACGGGCTGCGCACGGCCTGGCGAAAGTCTTATGGGGCGGTGCGCGGCCCGACCCAGGTGGCTCCCGAGTCCGAGGGCTGCGCTACGACGACCGCCTTACGCGGAACCTGCACCATCCGGCGCCGTCGCGGCGGCGGCCTGATCGGCCGTGGAAACGGCCGGGGCTGCCTCGCGGTCGGGCGCGAGCGGGTCGGTCACCGTGCCGGACTCCTCGTCGAAGAGCCCCTGCGCCAGCCTGGTCACCGCTGCGGGGACCGGCGGCTTCAGGTCGGCCACAGCTTGGAGACCGGACAGGACGTCGTCGGGTCGCACGGCAGGTGTCACGTGCCGCACTACCAGGCGCAGTATCGCACAGGGCCTGTCCCCGGACCTATCAGGCTGTGGATCAAGGGCTTGCAGACCGACGACCGCCGCGCGGGCGTCGAAGGTCCGCATGCCGTTCTTCGCGCGGCGCTGGACCTCGACGGTCTCGGCGCCCATGAAGGCGGTGACGGCCTTCTCGGCGTCCTGGACGGCCACTCCGTCCAGCCGCATCTCCCACACGGAGGCGGTCAGCCGGTCGGCGAGCCCCGAGGTACGGGCCTCCACCGCGTCGATGACATCGAGGCCATCGGGCATCGACGCGTCGAGCAGCTTGCGCAGGGTGTCCGGATCCCGCGCCTCGGTGAGGGCGATCTCCAGGAATTCGGCCTCACTGCCCGTACCCGTGGGGGCGGCGTTGGCGTACGACACCTTCGGGTGCGGGGTGAAGCCCGCCGAGTAGGCCATGGGTACCTCGGAGCGGCGCAAGGCCCGCTCGAAGGCACGCTGGAAGTCTCTGTGACTGGTGAACCGGAGGCGGCCCCGCTTGGTGTAGCGCAGTCTGATGCGCTGCACCGCCGGTGCGGGCGGCGGGCCTTCGGGCTGTCGCTTGCCCAGTGGTTCTTCTCCTCGGTGCGGGGCGGCCGCGGTGGCGTGCCGCCCACGAAGTACGTGGTGCCCCCGGGGTGCCGCTCCGGCTCACCCCCGCTCGACGGTTGTGCCGGCTGACGGGGAGATCTCGGACGCGGGCGCCGCGCTGGGGACAGTCGTTGTCCTACCCAGGGTACGCGCAGCGGACTCTTCGAGTTCCCGCGCGTCCATGACCTGCGGCGCTCCCCCGGCGCGCGTCAGGCGTCCTGGCGCGCGCCGTGAAGGGTCTCCCGGGCCGAGGCCGGGGCGCTGCGGGCCGCGCGTCCGGCTTCCCGGAGCGGCACGCCTGACCGGTGCCCACGCCGGCTCGCGGTGACGAGCCGGGACACCGCCGGGACGAGCAGCCTGCCGTACGCCCCCGGAGCCCGTGTCCGGCCGGGGGCGGACGACCCTGCGGTGCCCGTCCCGGGGGCGCAGCAGCGCCCGTTCCGGAAGGCGGCCTCCCGCGACGAGAGGGGTCCGGAGCATGCGCGCGGGCAGAACCAGGACCAGGGCGAGGAGCAAGGCCAGGACCAGGACCAGAACCAGAACCAGGACCAGGACCAACGCCACGATCCGCACCGGAGGCCTGTCCGAGGACCGCCGGGCGGCCTTCCCTCCCGTCGTACGGCTCGGGCGGGCGGTGCCGCGCGCCGAGGTCCATGTCCGACGTGAAGAGGTCCATGCCCGGCATGAGAGGTCCATGCCGGGCATGACACGAACGCCCGGCCCGGGATTTCCCGGGCCGGGCGTTCGTCACCGGGCTGTCGCCCCGGCGGGGGCCTACTTCACGACCGTCAGCGGCAGGAGCTTCTTGCCGGTGGGGCCGATCTGGATGTCCAGGTCGAGCTGCGGGCACACGCCGCAGTCGAAGCAGGGCGTCCAGCGGCAGTCCTCGACCTCGGTCTCGTCGAGCGAGTCCTGCCAGTCCTCCCAGAGCCAGTCCTTGTCGAGACCGGAGTCGAGGTGGTCCCAGGGCAGGACCTCCTCGTAGGTCCGCTCGCGGGTGGTGTACCAGTCGACGTCGACGCCGAAGCCGGGGAGCGTCTTCTCCGCGCTCCTCATCCACAGGTCGTAGCTGAAGTGCTCGCGCCAGCCGTCGAAGCGGCCGCCGGACTCGTAGACCTCGCGGATGACGGAGCCGACCCGGCGGTCGCCGCGGGAGAGCAGGCCCTCGACGATGCCGGGCTTGCCGTCGTGGTAGCGGAAGCCGATGGAGCGGCCGTACTTCTTGTCGTCGCGGATCTTGTCCCGGAGCTTCTTCAGCCGGGCGTCGGTGTCCTCGGCGCTGAGCTGCGGGGCCCACTGGAACGGGGTGTGCGGCTTGGGCACGAAACCGCCGATGGAGACGGTGCAGCGGATGTCGTTCTGCCCGGAGACCTCGCGGCCCTTGGCGATGACGTTGACCGCCATGTCACCGATCTGGAGGACGTCCTCGTCGGTCTCGGTGGGCAGGCCGCACATGAAGTACAGCTTCACCTGGCGCCAGCCGTTGCCGTACGCGGTGGCGACCGTGCGAATCAGGTCCTCCTCCGAGACCATCTTGTTGATGACCTTGCGCATGCGCTCGGAGCCGCCCTCGGGGGCGAAGGTGAGACCGGACCTGCGGCCGTTGCGGGTGAGCTCGTTGGCCAGGTCCACGTTGAACGCGTCGACCCGGGTGGAAGGCAGCGAGAGGCCGATCTTGTCGTCCGTGTAGCGGTCGGCGAGCCCCTTGGCGATGTCACCGATCTCGCTGTGGTCCGCGGAGGAGAGCGAGAGGAGGCCGACCTCCTCGAAGCCCGTGGCCTTGAGGCCCTTCTCCACCATCTCGCCGATGCCGGTGATGCTTCGCTCCCGCACGGGGCGCGTGATCATGCCGGCCTGGCAGAAACGGCAGCCGCGGGTGCAGCCGCGGAAGATCTCCACGGACATCCGCTCGTGGACGGTCTCGGCGAGGGGGACGAGCGGCTGCTTGGGGTACGGCCATTCGTCGAGGTCCATCACGGTGTGCTTGGACACACGCCACGGCACACCGGACCTGTTGGGCACGACGCGGC
The DNA here is from genome assembly GCF_035563135.1 of Streptomyces sp. Lineage (GTDB taxonomy): Bacteria > Actinomycetota > Actinomycetes > Streptomycetales > Streptomycetaceae > Streptomyces. The sequence goes on along the minus strand of NZ_DATMVN010000649.1, from coordinate 40,284 downwards.
CGATGCGGCCGTCGGGGAGGTATTCGACGTCGTAGAAGCCGGGGACGTAGACGCCGCCCGTCCTCGCGAGGCGGAACAGCACCTCCTCACGGCCGCCGGGCCGGCCCTCGGCCTTCCACGCGCGGATGATCTCGGTGATCTCCAGGACGGCCTGCTCACCGTCACCGATGACCGCGCAGTCGATGAAGTCGGCGATCGGCTCGGGGTTGAACGCGGCGTGGCCGCCCGCCAGCACGATCGGATGGTCGACGGTGCGGTCCTTGGACTCCAGCGGGATGCCCGCGAGGTCCAGGGCGGTGAGCATGTTGGTGTAGCCGAGCTCGGTGGAGAAGCTGAGGCCGAACACGTCGAAGGCGCCGACGGGGCGGTGGCTGTCCACGGTGAACTGCGGCACCTTGTGCTCGCGCATCAGCTCCTCGAGGTCCGGCCACACGCTGTACGTGCGCTCGGCGAGGACGCCCTCGCGTTCGTTCAGCACCTCGTAGAGGATCATGACGCCCTGGTTGGGGAGCCCGACCTCGTAGGCGTCCGGGTACATCAGTGCCCAGCGGACGTCGCATTCGTCCCACGGCTTGACGGTGGAGTTCAGCTCACCGCCGACGTACTGGATGGGCTTCTGCACGTGCGGGAGCAGAGCTTCGAGCTGCGGGAAGACCGACTCGGCAGACATCTGTGGACCTTCGTAGCTGGCAGGGGTGACCACCAAGCGTAACCCGGTGCTCAGCCTTTCAGCGCCGCGCGCAGTCCTGGGCGTGATGCCCGGGCCCAGACCTCGGGCAGTTCGCGCTCCCGTGCCCGGGCCTCGGCCTCCTCCCTGCCGTGGAGCAGGCCCCAGGTGAACGCGGACTCCCCCGCGCCGTGGGCCTGGATGCCGAGGGCGCGCAGGGCCTCCTGGGCCACGACGCTGTCCTGGTGGTCGCCGAGGAGCGTCTGCACGTCCTTCATCCGCGCGGCGAACTTCTTGGCCGGCTTCCCCAGGGCGGGCCTGGCGGCCTCCGCGGCGTAGCGGACACGCTTGGCGGCCTTGCGGGCCTCGTGCACGGCCACGTCGCGCTCCGTGCCCGGCGGCTGTGCCAGGGCGTGCCCGACGCGGACCGCGAGGCGCTCGTAGTCCTTGAGCACGGCGCGCGGCAGGGCGTCCTGCGGTGCCCGCGCGGCCGCGGGGCGCAGGGGCGGGGCGGCGAGGAAGGCGTCGAGGGAGTCCAGCAGGGCGAGGTAGCGCTCCGTGTCGAGCACCGCGGCGACCCGTTGCCGCGCATCGGTGTGCCGGGCGACGGAGGTGAGCTGCAGCCGGGCGCTGACGGGGCCCAGGAGCAGGGGTGCGGGCAGTGCGTCGACATGGGCGCGGAGCCGCGCTTCGAGGACTTCCTGGTCCCGTTCGACCCCGAGCTCCGCGGCGAGCCACTTCAGCTCGTCGCGCAGCGGGTCGGTGACGGTCCGGTCGAGGAGCCCGCGGTACGTCCTGAAGGCGCTGCGCAGCCGGCGGGTGGCGACCCGCATGCGGTGCACGCTGTCGGGCAGGTCACGGCGTACGGCGGGGTCGAGCTCGACCAGGGCCGCGACCTGGCGGCGTACGTAGGCGAGCACATGGTCGCCGGCGCTGCGCGGGGAGGACTTCTTCTGCTTCTTCTGCTTCTTCGTCCGCCGCCTGCCCGGGGCGGTGTCGTCCAGTGCCCTGGAGAGCTTCGACGGCGCGGCCGAGGGCTGGACGCCCGCCTTGCGCAGCCGCCGCTCGACGGCGTCGAGGACGGTGGGGTCGACGTCGTCGGCCAGCTCGACCTCCATCTCGGTCCACGCCGAGGTGGTGCCGTGCCCCTCTTCGGTGAGGCGCTCGGCGAGGACCTCGTCGATGCTCACCTCGGCGAGCAGGGCGCCGTCCTTGTCGAGGAGGTGGTGGACGTCCCGGGCGGAGAGGATCCGCACGACGGGGGCCACGGGTGTGTTGCGCACGCGGGAGCGGAGGAGTCCGGCGAGGCCGGACGGCAGGGTGTCGGTGAGCGGGGCGTGGATCTCGTCACGGACGTCCGCGGAGACGGGGATCTTGAGGTGCCACCCCTCGTCGGCACCGCCGGTTCTGCGGCGCAGCGTGAGGGAGTCCGCGGCCAGCCGGAAGTCCTCGGTGTCGTAGTAGACGGCGTCGAGTTCGCTCAGGCCGCGGTGGACGACCGCCGAGACCCCGGCCGCACGGGTCAGGTCGGGCAGCCGGGTCTCGGGAGTCGCTTCGTACTTTCGCTCGACCTCACGCTTGGAGTCCGCCATATGACGAATCTATCCGCGATCGCCGGGGGTATGCAGGGCGGAGGGAAGTGCTCAGGCCGACATCGGCCGTTGCACCTTGATCGACTGGAGCAGCCCGATGGCCACCCAGACCGCGAACATCGACGAGCCCCCGTACGACACGAAGGGCAGCGGAAGTCCGGCCACCGGCATGATCCCGAGCGTCATCCCGATGTTCTCGAAGGACTGGAAGGCGAACCAGGCGATGATGCCGGCGGCCACGACCGTCCCGTACAGCTCGGTCGTGCCGCGGGCGATCCGGCAGGCGCGCCACAGGACGACACCGAGCAGGACGATGATCAGCCCGGCTCCGAGAAAGCCGAGCTCCTCGCCCGCGACGGTGAAGACGAAGTCGGTCTGCTGTTCGGGGACGAACTGGCCCGTCGTCTGGGACCCGTTGAAGAGCCCGGTGCCCGTGAGTCCGCCGGAGCCGATGGCGATGCGGGCCTGGTTGGTGTTGTACCCGACGCCCGCCGGGTCGAGCGCGGGGTTGGCGAAGGCGGCGAACCGGGCGATCTGGTAGTCGTCGAGCAGTCCGAGCTGCCAGACGGCGAGCGCTCCGGCGGCGCCCGCGCCGAGGAGCCCGAAGACCCAGCGGTTGGACGCGCCGGAGGCGAGGAGCACGCCCAGCACGATGACCGCCATGACCATGACGGAGCCGAGGTCGGGCATCAGCATGACGACGGCCATCGGGATGACCGCCAGGCCGAGCGCCTTGGCGACGGTCCGGTGGTCGGGGTGCAGCTGGTCGCCCGCGTCCACCCGGGCGGCGAGCAGCATCGCCATGCCGAGGATGATCGTGATCTTGGTGAACTCGGAGGGCTGGAGGGAGAAGCCCCCGCCGATGATGATCCAGGCGTGCGCGCCGTTGACGGTGGCACCGAGCGGGGTGAGGACCGCGAGGACCAGCAGGACCGACAGCCCGTAGAGGACCGGCACCGCTCCCCGCAGGGTCCGGTGCCCGAGCCAGATGGTCCCGATCATCAGCGCGAGGCCGATGCTGGTGTTGAGCGCGTGCCGCAGCAGGAAGTAGTACGGATCTCCGTGGGTGAGGGACTCACGGCCGCGGGTCGCCGACCAGACCAGCAGCGAGCCGATGAACGACAGCGCGAGGGACGATCCCAGCAGGGGCCAGTCCAGCCGGCGCACGACGGAGTCGCGAGCGGTGAGCCTGGCCCAGACGCCTCGCTCCTCGGGGCCGTAGCGGGAGACGGAGAAACCTGCCATCAGTCACGCCTCCCCAGGGTTCCGGGAAGGGCGCCCGCGAGCGCCTGTGTGCCGTCCTCGGCGGGCGGCTCGGGGACGTAGGGCTTGATCTTGGGCGACTCGATCTGTCCGTCCGGCCTGATCTTGGGCAGGGTCTTCTGGGGCGTGGGCAGCAGTGCCTTCTTGAGGTCCTGCTTGCCGGTCGCGTCGAGGCCGTAGAGCGCGTTGTAGATGTTGCGCACGGCGGGGCCGGAGGCGCCGGAGCCCGTGCCGCCCTGGGAGATCGTCATGACGATCGAGTAGTCCTTGGTGTACGTGGCGAACCAGGAGGTCGTCTGCTTGCCGTAGACCTCGGCCGTGCCCGTCTTGGCGTGCATCGGGATCTTGTCCTGGGGCCATCCGCCGAACCGCCAGGCGGCGCTGCCCCGGGTCGCGACTCCCGCGAGGGCTTCGTCTATCTGGTCGCGCGTGTCTCCCTTGAACGGCAGCTTGCCGTGGGCCTTCGGCTCGATCTCCTGCACGGTCCTGCCGTCGCCGCTGATGATCGCCTTGCCGACCTTCGGGTCGTACAGGGTGCCGCCGTTGGAGATCGCGGCGTAGATGGTGGCCATCTGGATCGGGGTGACGAGCGTGTCGCCCTGCCCGATCGAGTAGTTGACGGAGTCACCGGCGCGCATCTTGTTGCCTTCGAGGCAGCCTTCGTACGCGATCTTCTCGACGTACGTGCCGTCCTTCTTGCCCTGCTTGCACCAGGAGGCCTTGTTGGCGTCGTAGAAGTCCTGCTTCCACTGGCGGTCGGGTACGCGGCCGGGGACCTCGTTGGGGAGGTCGATGCCGGTCTCCTTGCCGAGCCCGAACTCGTGGGCCGTCCTGTAGAACCAGTCCTCCGGGTTCTTCTTCGGCTTGTTGCCGCCGTCCTTCGCCCACTCCTTGTGCGCCAGGCCGTAGTAGACGGTGTCGCAGGAGACCTCCAGGGCGCGCCCGATGTCGATGCTGCCGTATCCCTGGGACTCGAAGTTCTTGAAGACCTGGCCGCCGATGGAGTAGGAGCTCGGGCACGGGTAGCTGCCGTCGAAGTCGTATCCGGCGTTGACCGCGGCGGTCGAGGAGACGACCTTGAAGATCGATCCGGGTGCGGCGGTGCCCTGGATGGCCCGGTTCAGCAGCGGGAAGTTCGACTTCTTCCCGGTGAGCTTCGCGTAGTCCTTGGCGGAGATGCCGCCGATCCAGGCGTTGGGGTCGTACGTCGGCAGGGAGGCCATGGACACGATGCGGCCGGTCCTGGCCTCCATGACGACGACGGCGCCGGAGTCGGCCTTGTACAGCTCGTTGGTGTTGCGGTCCATCTCCTTGCGGGCCGTCTCCATGGCCTTGTTGAGCTCGTACTCGGCGACGGCCTGGACCCGGGCGTCGATGGAGGTGACCACGCTCGCGCCGGGCTCCGCCTCGTCGTTCTGCGCCTGGCCGATGACGCGTCCGAGGTTGTCGACCTCGTACCGGGTGACCCCGGCCTTGCCGCGGAGTTCCTTGTCGTACGTGCGCTCCAGGCCGGAGCGGCCGACCTGGTCGGAGCGGAGGTAGGGCGAGTCGGTGTCCTGGGCCTTGGTGACCTCTTCGTCGGTGACCGGCGAGAGGTAGCCGAGGACCTGGGCGGTGTTGGCCTTGCCCGGTGCGGCGTAACGGCGTACGGCGGTGGGTTCGGCGGTGATGCCGGGGAAGTCCTCGGCCCGCTCACGGATCGTGAGGGCCTGCTGGGTGGTGGCCTCGTCGGTGACGGGGATCGGCTGGTAGGGCGAACCGTTCCAGCAGGGCTGCGGGGTCTTGGAGTCGCAGAGCCGGACCTTGTCCTGGACGTCCTTGGGCTTCATGTCCAAGACGTCGGCCAGACGGGTGAGGACGGCGACACCGTCGTCCTTCATCTTCATCAGCTCGGTGCGGCTCGCCGAGACGACGAGACGTGTCTCGTTGTCGGCGAGGGGGACGCCGCGCGCGTCGAGGATGGAGCCGCGGACGGCGGGCTGCACGACCTGCTGGACGTGGTTGTTCTTGGCCTCGTCGGTGTACTCCTGCCCGTTGCGGATCTGGAGGTACCAGAGCCGGCCGCCGAGCGTCAGCAGCAGGGAGAAGACGAGCACCTGGATGATGATGAGACGGATCTGGACCCTCGGGGTCCGGCCCGTCTCCGGGATGTTGCTCACTGGGCGCCCCCGGTGGTGGTGGGTCGGCGGAGACCACGGGGGCGGCCGCCCCCGCTGCTCGTCCGGTGCCGGTACGGCCTCACAGTCGTTTGACCCCCTTGATCCTTCCTGCGCGTGCGGCACGGCTGCGGGCCGCCCTCAGGCGCATCCCGCTGCGCTGGCCGCCGATCCGCAGCCCGGTGCCCGAGGCCAGCCAGCCCGCGGCCACGTCGGCGCTGCCGGAGTTGTCGGCGACCGGGTCGTTCTCGGTGCGTCTGGCGAGCGCCATGATCAGCGGAACGGTGAACGGCGCGAGGAGCAGGTCGTACACCACCGCGGTGAACAGCAGGCTGCCCAGGCCCACATGACGGGCCGCCGTGTCGCCGACGAGGGCGCCGACGCCTGCGTACAGCAGGGTCGATCCGAGCGCCGCGGCGACGACGAAGGCCATCGGGGTGAACGCCGACTTGAGCTGGCCCTTCTCCGGGCGGGCCATACCGGCGAGGTAGCCGATCACGCACAGGACCAGGGCGTAGCGCCCGGCCGCGTGGTCGGCGGGCGGCGCCAGGTCGGCGAGGAGGCCCGCGCCGAAACCGATGAGGCAACCGCTGACGGGCCCGTACACGAAGGCGAGTCCGAGGACGACGAGGAGCAGCAGGTCGGGCGTGGCGCCGGGCAGCTGGAGGCGGGCGAGTACGGAGACCTGGATGACGAGGGCGACCACGACCAGGGTGACGGAGAGCAGGATCCTGTTGAAGCGCATGGCGGTCAGCTCTATTCCTGCTCGTTCGCCGCGTCACCGGCGGCCGGGTCGGCGTCGCCGGTGGCGTCGGGGGAGGCACCCGGGGAGGCGGACGCGCCGGGCTTCTCGTTGATGTTCCCGACGACCTTCCCGCTGCCGTCGACGAGGTCGCCGTTCGGCTGGACGGTGACGGTGACGGTCGGGGTGGGCTTGGGCTTCTGCGGCTTCTTGGGCTGCGCCGGAAGGACCATGTCCCGGGGGTCCTCGCGGGGCGCCTGTACGACGATGCCCACGATGTCGAGCTTGGTGAAGCCGACGAACGGGCGGACGTAGACGGTCCGGGTCAGGTCGCCGCCGGACGGGTCGACGCGGACGACCTCACCGACCGGCACACCGGGGACGAAGGGCTTGTCCTTGCTGGACCCGAAGGTGACCAGCCGGTCGCCCTTCTTCACGTCGGCCTTGCCGTTGAGGAACTGGACCGACAGCGGCCGGGACCCCTGCCCGGTGGCGAAGCCGAGCTCGTCGGTCTTCTCCAGCCTGGTGCCGACGGTGAAGTCGGGGTCGTTGGCCAGCAGCACGGTCGCTGTGTCCGGGCCGACGGTGGTGACCCGGCCGACCAGCCCCTCGCCGTTCAGTACGGTCATGTCGCGCTGGAGGCCGTCCTTGGCCCCCGCGTCGATGGTGATGGTCCAGGAGAAGCCCTGGGCCGCTCCTATGGCGATGACTTCGGCGGCCTTGATGCCGTACTGGCCGGCTCCCGCGCTCTTCAGCATCGCGTCGAGCTGGCGGACCTTGCTGGTGTTGCGGTCGTCGCTGCCCAGCTTGGTCTTCAGCGCGGTGTTCTCGTGCTCCAGTGCCGCGATCCGGTCGTGCCGTTCACCGGAGTCCCGTACGGCGCCGATGGCGTTGCCCACCGGGTCCACCGCCGCCGCGACGCCGTTCTCGACCGGTCCGAAGACCGTGGCTGCGGCCTGCCGGGCTCCGTCCACCGGTGACTCCTCGCCACCGCGGATATCCACCGTGATCAGGGCGAATGCGATGGCGATCAGCAGCACCAGGAGCAGCCGGCTCTCTCGTGTGTCCCTCACGTGCGGCGGCCGTGCCTTCCTCGTCGGAATGTTCGTGCCTGTATACCGGCGTTCCGCCGTACGGGACGGCAGTGCCCGTACGGCGGAACGCCGTGTTCTACCGTCGGGGCTGGGCGTCCAGCACCTGCTGGAGTGCCTCGAACTCCTCGACGCACTTACCGGAGCCGAGCGCCACCGAGTCCAGCGGGTCCTCGGCGATGTGGATCGGCATGCCCGTCTCGTGGCGGAGCCGTTCGTCGAGCCCGCGCAGGAGCGCGCCGCCGCCCGTGAGGACGATGCCGCGGTCCATGACGTCGCCCGAGAGCTCCGGCGGGCACTTGTCGAGCGTCGTCTTCACGGCGTCGACGATCGCGTTGACCGGCTCCTCGATGGCCTTGCGGACCTCGGTCGCGGAGATGACCACGGTCTTGGGCAGGCCCGAGACCAGGTCGCGTCCGCGGATCTCGGTGTGCTCGTCCTTCTCCATCTCGTAGGCCGAGCCGATCGTGATCTTGATCTGTTCGGCGGTGCGCTCACCGAGGAGGAGGGAGTACTCCTTCTTGACGTGCTGGATGATCGCGTTGTCCAGCTCGTCACCGGCGACCCGGATCGACTGGGCGGTGACGATTCCGCCGAGCGAGATCACGGCGACCTCGGTGGTGCCGCCACCGATGTCGACGACCATGTTGCCCGTGGCCTCGTGGACCGGCAGGCCGGAGCCGATGGCCGCGGCCATGGGCTCCTCGATGATGTGCACCTGGCGCGCGCCCGCCTGCGTCGACGCCTCGATGACGGCGCGTCGCTCGACCCCTGTGATGCCGGAGGGCACGCAGACGACGACCCGCGGGCGGGCCAGGTAGCGGCGCTTGTGGATCTTGAGGATGAAGTAACGGAGCATGCGCTCCGTGATCTCGAAGTCGGCGATGACGCCGTCCTTCAGGGGCCGCACGGCAACGATGTTGCCCGGTGTGCGGCCGATCATCTTCTTTGCCTCGGCGCCGACCGCCAGGATTCCGCCGGTGTTGGTGTTGATGGCCACGACGGACGGCTCGTTCAGGACGATGCCGCGCCCCCTGACGTACACCAGCGTGTTGGCAGTCCCGAGGTCGATAGCCATGTCACGGCCGATGAACGACATTGAGTTCCCCTTGTTCCCCATGAGGATGCGTCGGGCCTTCCCAAGAAGCGAAGAATGGCTTGTTCCAGGTAGGCGAGGGTGGGCGCTGCGGGCGTGGAAGCTTCCATCGTAGTGCCGTATGCACGGACACAGCGCGAGGGTCCTTCGCCGTGGCGGGTGGAACGGCTGCCCGTCCCACCCATGGTGACGTTACGTCGGGGGGATGCGTTCCCGCGATACGTGTCCATATGCCGAAGGGCGGCCGAATTACTTCGGTCGCCCCAGGTCATGAGCGCTGATTGGCGGAGCCGAAGTCAGGAGAGGCCGGGGAAGAAGAGCTTGAGTTCCCGCTCCGCGGACTCCTCCGAGTCCGAGGCGTGGATGAGGTTCTCCCGGGTGATCGTGCCGAAGTCACCGCGGATCGAGCCGGGCGCGGCGGCGATCGGGTCGGTGGGGCCGGCCAGGGCGCGGACGCCCTCGATGACCCGCTCGCCTTCGGCCACCAGGGCGACGACGGGGCCGGAGGCCATGAACTCGACGAGCGGCTCGTAGAACGGGCGGCCCTTGTGCTCGCCGTAGTGCTGCTCCAGGGTCTCCTGGTCGAGCGTGCGCAGCTCCAGCGCGGTGATCGTCCAGCCGGCCTTGCGTTCGATGCGGCCGACGATCTCGCCGATCAGCCCACGCCGTACGGCATCGGGCTTGAGAAGGACGAGGGTGCGCTGAGTCATGTGCGGCTCCTTGCGGGCTTTCGGTGCGGGTGAGGGCGAGATTACAGGTGTACGTGAGCGGCCCTACGGCCGGGTTTACACTGCGTCATCCTTGGGCCGGAGCCTGCGTGCCCTCCTGCGCCTCGGCCTGGGCCGCCCACCTCGCCTTGGCCTCGTCGATCCTGCGGCCGTAGTGCACCGAGGCCCACCACAGCGCACCGAAGATCAGGCCGAGGACGAACATCATCGGGACGAAGAAGCCGCTCAGCACCAGCAGGACCTGGAGCGCCCAGCCGAGCTGTATGCCACCCGGCCGGGTGATCACACCGCAGAGCAGGACGGACAGCAGCATGCCGATGCCGCAGACCGTCCAGACCACGGCCATGGACAGGCTGTCGGACTTCATCGCCACGAGTCCGGCGAAGCCGATGACGAAGAATTCACCGATCAGCGTCGATGCGCAGAGCGTACGCACAGGTCAGCGCCTTCCCAGGAGCAGCCGGGCCTCGCCGACCGTGATCACGGATCCGGTCACCAGGACTCCGGCGCCCGCGTATTCGGCCTCTTCCTCGGCGAGGGTGATCGCCGCCTCCAGCGCGTCGTCCAGGCGTGGCTCGACCTGGACGCGGTCGTGGCCGAAGACCTCCACGGCGACCGCGGCCAGAGCGTCCGCGTCCATGGCGCGCGGGCTGGAGTTCTGGGTGACGACGACTTCGGCGAAGATCGGCTCGAAGGCCTCCAGGAGCCCCCGGACGTCCTTGCCGTCGCTGGCGCCGACGACCCCGATCAGCCGGGAGAAACTGAACGCCTCGGAGATCCCCTCGGCGGCGGCGAGACCGCCGGCCGGGTTGTGCGCCGCGTCCAGGACGACGGTCGGGCTGGACCGCACGACCTCCAGGCGGCCCGGCGAGAGCACCGTGAGGAATGCCTTGCGGACCACTTCGGCGTCGAGGCTGCGGGCCTGCTCCGCGCCGATGCCGAAGAACGCCTCGACGGCGGCCAGCGCCACCGCCGCGTTGTGCGCCTGGTGCGCCCCGTAGAGCGGCAGGAAGATGTTGTCGTACTCGCCGCCCAGGCCCCGCAGGGTCAGCAGCTGGCCGCCGACCGCGATCTCCCGGGAGATGACACCGAACTCCATGCCCTCACGGGCGACCGTGGCGTCGACCTCGACCGCCTTCTTCAGCATGACCTGCGCGGCGTCGACCGGCTGCTGGGCCAGGATCACCGTCGCGCCCTGCTTGACGATGCCGGACTTCTCGCCGGCGATCTCGGCGGCGGTGGAACCGAGGCGGTCGGTGTGGTCGAGCGAGATGGGGGTGACGACGGCGACCGAGGCGTCGATGACGTTCGTCGCGTCCCAGGTGCCGCCCATGCCGACCTCGACGACCGCGACGTCGACCGGCGCGTCGGCGAAGGCCGCGTACGCCATGCCCGTCAGCACCTCGAAGAACGAGAGGCGGTAGGGCTGCTGGGCGTCGACCATCTCGACGTACGGCTTGATGTCGCCGTACGTCTCGACGAAGCGCTCGGCGTCGATCGGGGCGCCGTCCAGACTGATCCGCTCGGTGATCGACTGGACGTGCGGGGAGGTGTAGCGGCCGGTGCGGAGCTCGAAGGCGTTCAGCAGGGCCTCGATCATGCGGGCCGTGCTGGTCTTGCCGTTCGTCCCCGTGATGTGGATCGAGGGGTAGGCGCGCTGGGGCTCGCCCAGCACGTCCATCAGGGCCGCGATGCGGGTCACCGAGGGCTCGAGCTTGGTCTCCCCCCAGCGTCCGGCGAGCTCCTGCTCCACCTCGCGCAGCGCCCGGTCGGTCTCGGGGTCGGCGGGGCGGTCGGGGACGGCCTCGCCCTGGGGCGGACCCGACTGGGCGCGCAGCGTCCGGCTCCCGGCCTCGATCACCGCCAGGTCGGGGTCGCGCTGGGTCTCTTCGTCGACGATCTCCGCGAAGGTGCCGTCGGGATCTGACGCGTCGTGCCGGTCTGAAGGGCGGGGCTCACTCACAGGGCCAGTCTACGGATGGCCACGGACATCGCGCGCAGCGCCCGGGGCCGCGCTCCCCCGGGTGCGGCGGAGCCCCCGCGCTCCCGGCCGGCCGGGGGTGCGGGGGCTCCGTGTTCAGCTCATCAGCCCTGCGGGAGGCTCGCCAGCTGGGCGGTGATCCGCTCGATGTCGGCCTCGGCCTTGGAGAGCCGGCCGCGGATCTTGTCGACCACGTCGTCCGGGGCCTTGGCCAGGAACGCCTCGTTGCCGAGCTTGCCGGTGGCCTGGGCCTTCTCCTTCTCGGCGGCGCCCAGATCCTTCGTGAGGCGCTTGCGCTCGGCCTCGACATCGATCGTGCCGGACAGGTCGAGGGCCACCGTGGCTCCGGCGACCGGCAGCGTGGCCGTGGCGTGGAAGCCGTCGCCGGCGGGCTGGAGGCGCAGGAGCTGGCGGATCGCCGCCTCGTGCGGGGCGAGCACCGTGCCGGTGACCGTCAGTTCGGCCGGGACCTTCTGGCCGGGCTGCAGGCCCTGGTCGGAGCGGAAGCGGCGGACCTCCGTGACGACCTGCTGGACGAGCTCGATCTCCTTCTCGGCCGCCTCGTCGCGGAAGCCGCTGTCCTTCGGCCAGTCGGCGACGACGACCGACTCCTGCCCGGTGAGCGTGGTCCAGAGCGCCTCGGTGACGAACGGGACGATCGGGTGCAGCAGGCGGAGCGTGACGTCCAGGACCTCGCCGAGGACCCGGGCCGAGACCTTCGCCTGCTCGCCGCCCGCGAAGAACGTGGTCTTCGACAGTTCGACGTACCAGTCGAAGACCTCGTCCCACGCGAAGTGGTAGAGCGCGTCGCTGAGCTTGGCGAACTGGAAGTCCTCGTAGAACGCGTCGGCGTCGGCGACGGTCTTGTTCAGCCGGGACAGGATCCAGCGGTCGGTGGCCGAGAGCTGCTCGACGGGCGGGAGGTCACCCTCCACCGTCGCGCCGTTCATCATCGCGAAGCGGGTGGCGTTCCAGATCTTGTTGGCGAAGTTGCGGGAGGCCTGGACCCAGTCCTCGCCGATCGGGACGTCGGTACCGGGGTTGGCGCCCCTGGCGAGGGTGAAGCGGACGGCGTCGGAGCCGTAGGTGTCCATCCAGTCCAGCGGGTCGACGACGTTGCCGAAGGACTTCGACATCTTCTTGCCGCGCTCGTCCCGGACCAGGCCGGTGAGCGCGATCGTCCTGAACGGGACCTCGCCGTCCATGACGTACAGCCCGAACATCATCATCCGGGCGACCCAGAAGAAGATGATGTCGTGGCCGGTGACGAGGACGTCGGTCGGATAGAACTTCTTGAGGTCCGGGGTCTCCTCGGGCCAGCCGAGCGTGGAGAACGGCCACAGGCCGGAGGAGAACCAGGTGTCCAGGACATCGGTGTCCTGGGTCCAGCCCTCACCGGCCGGCGGCTGCTCGTCGGGGCCGACGCAGACGACCTGGCCCTCGGGGCCGTACCAGACGGGGATGCGGTGGCCCCACCAGAGCTGGCGCGAGATGCACCAGTCACGGAGGTTGTCGACCCAGTCGAAGTACCGCTGCTCCATCTCCTTGGGGTGGATCGCGACCCGGCCGTCGCGGACCGCGTCACCGGCGGCCTTGGCGAGCGTCTCGACCTTGACCCACCACTGGAGGGAGAGCCGCGGCTCGACCGTCGTACGGCAGCGGGAGCAGTGGCCGACCGAGTGGACGTACGGGCGCTTCTCGGCGACGATCCGGCCCTGCTCGCGCAGCGCGCCGACGATGGTCGCACGGGCCTCGAAGCGGTCGAGCCCCTCGAACGGGCCGGCCACGGTGATGACACCGCGCTCGTCCATGACCGTCATCGACTCCAGGCCGTGGCGCTGGCCGATCGCGAAGTCGTTCGGGTCGTGCGCGGGGGTCACCTTGACGGCGCCGGTGCCGAACTCCGGGTCGACGTGGTGGTCGGCGACGACCGGGATCGTCCGGTCGGTGAGCGGCAGCTTGATCCGCTTGCCGATGAGGTGCGTGTACCGCGCGTCGTCCGGATGGACGGCGACCGCGGTGTCACCGAGCATCGTCTCGGCGCGGGTGGTGGCGACGACCAGCGTCTCCTCGCCCTCGCCGTACGTGATGGAGACGAGTTCGCCGTCGTCGTCCTGGTAGTCGACCTCGATGTCGGAGATGGCCGTCAGGCAGCGCGGGCACCAGTTGATGATGCGCTCGGCGCGGTAGATCAGCCCGTCGTCGTACATCTTCTTGAAGACGGTCTGGACGGCGGCGGAGAGGCCCTCGTCCATGGTGAAGCGCTCACGGGACCAGTCGACGCCGTCACCGAGGCGGCGCATCTGGCCGAGGATCTTGCCGCCGTACTCCTCCTTCCACTGCCAGACGCGCTCGACGAACTCCTCGCGCCCCAGGTCGTGGCGGGACTTGCCCTCCTCGCCGAGCTGCTGCTCGACCTTGTTCTGGGTGGCGATGCCGGCGTGGTCCATGCCGGGCAGCCACAGCGCCTCGTAGCCCTGCATCCGCTTGCGGCGGGTGAGGGCGTCCATGAGCGTGTGCTGGAAGGCGTGGCCCAGGTGCAGGGAACCGGTGACGTTGGGCGGCGGGATGACGATCGTGTACGGAGGCTTCTCGCTCTGCGGGTCGGCCGTGAAGTAACCGCGCTCCACCCAGCGCTCGTACAGCTTCCCCTCTACCTCGGCCGGCGCGTACTGGGTCGGCAGTTCGGGGGTGCTGGCTGGCTGCTGCGCTGCGTTCTCGGTCACGGCACACAGTTTAGGGGCGTCACAGTCGTGCACCGAAACCGGTTTGCCGGGTAACGGTGTACGGCCGGATGCACTGAGTGGGCGCCGCTTCCGCCAGGATGTTCGCAACGCATAAGCATTCTGGAGGGGACAGCGCCATGAGCTACAACCAGCCGGGTCCGTACGGCGGGCAGCCGCCGCAGGGCCAGCCCGGACCGTACGGCCAGCAGCCGGGTCCGTACGGGCAGCAGCCGGGCCCCTACGGCGGCCCGCCCCCGCAGAGCCCTCCGCAGGGGCAGCCCGGCTACGGCTACCCGCAGCAGGCCCCTCCGGGCGTTCCGCCGCAGCAGCCTCCGCAGGGCTACGGCTACCCGCAGGGCCAGCAGCCGGGCCCGTACGGCCAGCAGCCGCCCGCTCCCCCGTACGGCGGCCAGCAGGCCTACCCCGGCATGCCCCCGCAGCCGGGTGCCCCGAAGAAGAAGACCGGGCTGATCGTCGGCGCGGCCGTGGTGGCGCTGGCGGTCGTGGCGGGCGGGGTGTACTTCCTGACCTCGGGCAGCTCCGGCAACAGCGACGTGGCGGACTCCACCAAGGGGTACAAGCTCACGCCTGCCGCAGCGGTGGGCGATTACAAGCAGAGCCCTTCCGAGAAGACGCCCTCAGGCTCGCTGACGAGCAAGGAGAAGGCAGAGGCCGAGGCCCTGGGCATCAAGGACGCCCACAAGGCCGAGGCCCAGTACGCGAGCGGCGAGTTCGAGAAGAACCCCCTCACGGCCAAGATGCTCATCCTGCACGGCAACTGGGGCGACATCGCCGACCCGGCGAAGGCCCTCGACGGCATGTTCGCGCAGGCGAAGACGGGGCTGGCCCAGAGTGACGACGAGGACGCCGAGACCTCCCTGGTCGGCAGCCCGAAGAGCGTCACGCCCGAAGGCTTCGAGGGCGCGCTCATGAAGTGCCAGGACATGAAGGTGGTCAACAGCAAAGCCGACGGCACCGTCGCGGGTGGCCCCGAGGAAATGGTCATGCCCGTCTGCATCTGGGCCGACTACAGCACCGTCGCTGCGGTCATCGGCGTCGACATCGGCGCCGCCATGACCAACAAGTCCATGTCGCAGGACGAGGTGGCGGCCCTCACCGCCAAGCTCTACAAGACGTCCCGCACCAAGGTCTGACCCCGCACCGCGCGAAGGGGCGCCCGGCCGGTGGCCGGGCGCCCCTTCGCCTGCGGGTCGCTGTCGCTGCCGCTACGCGGACTTCTCGTGGCGGCCGCCGTCGTTCGTGCCGATCGTGCGCGGCTCGCGCGGGACCAGCGTCGGGTTGACGTTGTTGCGGACGACGTCCGGGGTGATGACGACGCGGGCCACGTCCTTGCGGGACGGCACCTCGTACATCACGGACTGCAGGACCTCTTCCATGATGGCGCGCAGACCGCGTGCGCCCGTCTGGCGGAGGATGGCCTGGTCGGCGATGGCTTCCAGCGCCTCGCGCTCGAAGTCCAGCTCCACACCGTCGAGTTCGAACAGGCGCTGGTACTGCTTCACCAGCGCGTTGCGCGGCTCGATCAGGATCTGGAGCAGCGCCTCGCGGTCCAGGTTGTGGACCGAGGTCAGCACGGGCAGACGGCCGATGAACTCGGGGATCATCCCGAACTTCACCAGGTCCTCCGGCATGACCTCCTGGAACTGGTCGCTCGCCTGGATCTCCAGCTTGGAGCGGATCGTCGCGCCGAAGCCGATGCCCTTGGCTCCGGCCCGCGACTCGATGATCTTCTCCAGGCCCGAGAAGGCACCGCCCACGATGAACACTACGTTCGTCGTGTCGATCTGGATGAACTCCTGGTGCGGGTGCTTGCGTCCGCCCTGCGGCGGCACGGAGGCGGTGGTGCCCTCCAGGATCTTCAGCAGGGCCTGCTGGACGCCTTCGCCGGACACGTCACGCGTGATCGAGGGGTTCTCGCTCTTGCGGGCGACCTTGTCGATCTCGTCGATGTAGATGATCCCGGTCTCGGCCTTCTTGACGTCGTAGTCCGCGGCCTGGATCAGCTTCAGCAGGATGTTCTCGACGTCCTCACCGACGTAGCCGGCCTCCGTCAGCGCCGTCGCGTCCGCGATGGCGAACGGGACGTTGAGCATGCGGGCCAGCGTCTGCGCGAGGAGTGTCTTGCCGGAGCCCGTGGGGCCCAGCAGCAGGATGTTGGACTTGGCGAGCTCGATCGCGTCGTCGCGATTCGCGCCGCCGCCGTTCTCCCCGGCCTGGACCCGCTTGTAGTGGTTGTACACAGCGACCGAGAGGGCCTTCTTCGCGGGCTCCTGCCCGACGACGTACCCCTCGAGGAACTCGTAGATCTCGCGCGGCTTGGGGAGCTCCTCCCACCGCACCTCGGAGGTCTCGGCGAGCTCCTCCTCGATGATCTCGTTGCAGAGATCGATGCACTCGTCGCAGATGTACACACCGGGTCCCGCGATGAGCTTCTTCACCTGCTTCTGGCTCTTTCCGCAGAACGAGCACTTGAGCAGGTCGCCGCCATCACCGATGCGTGCCACGAGGTGCTTCCCCTTCGCCTGGGAGCAGCCTGGTTCAGCGGCTCCTGGTGCCTCTATCCGACGGTACCTTGCCTGGCCCCCCGTTCGGGCCCCCCTTGGCACGGTTCACACGGCCGGGGCCGTGGAGACGGACTGTGCCAAGGGGAAAGACCGACGTCAGACGGACGCGCCTGCGGTTGTCTTACGGGTGGAGACGATCTGGTCCACCAGACCGTACGCCAGTGCGTCGTCAGCGGTAAGGATCTTGTCGCGCTCGATGTCCTCGCTGATCTTCTCCAGCGGGGTGGTCGAGTGCTTGGCCAGCATCTCCTCGAGCTGGGTGCGCATCCGCAGGATCTCGTTGGCCGCGATCTCCAGGTCGGAGAGCTGCTCGCGGCCGGTCTGCGAGGACGGCTGGTGGATCAGCACGCGGGCGTGCGGGAGCGCCATGCGCTTGCCCGGGGTGCCCGCGGCCAGCAGGACGGCGGCGGCGGAGGCCGCCTGGCCCATGCAGACCGTCTGGATGTCCGGCTTCACGAACTGCATCGTGTCGTAGATCGCGGTGAGTGCGGTGAACGAGCCGCCGGGGCTGTTGATGTAGATCGAGATGTCACGGTCCGGGTCCATCGACTCCAGGCACAGCAGCTGCGCCATGACGTCGTTGGCCGAGGCGTCGTCGATCTGGACGCCGAGGAAGATCACGCGCTCCTCGAAGAGCTTCGCGTACGGGTCGTACTCACGCACGCCCTGCGAGGTGCGCTCCACGAAGCGCGGGACGACGTAGCGGTTGTCCACCTGCGGGCCGGTGTAGAGGCCGCTCGCGGAGGCGCCGGAGAAGTTGTTCATGTGGGTGTTCACCATCCTGGTGGCGTATCTGTGGGCTGGGGGTCTCGGCGTACGAGAGGGTGCGGGGTGGTACGCCTGGATCAGGCGCCGGTGCCGCCGCCGCCCGGGATGCCCGACGCGACCGAGATGATCTCGTCGATGAGGCCGTACTCCTTGGCCTCCTCGGCGGTGTACCAGCGGTCGCGGTCGCCGTCGCGGATGATCGTCTCCACGGTCTGGCCGGAGTGGTGGGCGGTGATCTCGGCCATCCGCGTCTTCGTACGGAGCAGGTACTGCGCCTGGATCTTGATGTCCGAGGCGGTACCGCCGATGCCGGCCGAGCCCTGGTGCATGAGGATGTCGGTGTTCGGGAGCGCGAAGCGCTTGCCCGCCGTGCCGCCGGTGAGCAGGAACTGGCCCATCGAGGCCGCCATGCCCATACCGATGGTGACCACGTCGTTCGGGATGTACTGCATGGTGTCGTAGACCGCCATGCCGGCCGTCACCGAACCGCCGGGGCTGTTGATGTAGAGGTAGATGTCCTTGTCGGGTTCCGCGGCAAGGAGCAGGAGCTGTGCGGTGATCTTGTTGGCGATGTCATCGTCGACCTGCTGACCGAGGAAGATGATGCGCTCGCCGAGCAGTCGGCTGTAGACCTGGTCACCGAGGCCTCCACCGAGGGACGGCTCTCCGGCGGCGTAGGGCATCAGATTCGTCACGTATCCACCTGCTCGTCTCTGACGGCTCCGGCCGTCTCAGCGTCTTCGTACCGGATAGGCCGGGACTACCCGACCCTTCCTCTTCATGGACCCTAACGCGCAGGTGGGACAACGCCATCCCGCTTCCCCAACTGTTCGCTGGGAGCGCAAGGTGAGCAGTCCGCACAAGGGTCCCCGGGGTGCGCCACCGGGGCGCGGGCCGACACGGCGGCGGGCCCCGGACGCGGTACGTCCGGGGCCCGCCGTGCGGATCAGCTCAACGGTCGGAGCGAGGCTCAGGCCTCGTTCTTCTCGTCCTTCTTCTCGTCGGCCGCCTCTGTGGTGTCCTCGGCGGCCTCGGCCGTCTCGGTGACCTCTTCCTCGTCGTCCTCGAGGTCGACGACCTCACCGTTGGTGTCGACGACCTTGGCGGCCTCGACGACGACGGCGAGCGCCTTGCCGCGGGCGACCTCGCCGACGAGCATCGGCACCTGGCCGCCTTCGACGACGGCCTGGGCGAACTGGTCGGGGCTCATGCCGGAGGAAGCCGCGCGCCGCATGAGGTGCTCGGTGAGCTCCTCCTGGTTGACGTTCAGCTTCTCCTTGTTGACGAGCTCGTCAAGGATGAACTGGGTCTTGATGCCCTTGACGGCCTGCTCGGAGGTCTCGTTCTCGAACTCCTCCAGGGTCTTGCCCTGGATCTCGAGGTACTTCTCCAGGTCGAGACCCATCTGGCCGAGCTGGTGGTGCTCCAGGTTGTGCTTGCGGGTCTGGACCTCGTCCGCGAGGAGCTTCTCGGGGATCGGGACCTCGGCCAGCTTCAGCAGCTCCTCCAGGACGCGCTCCTGGGCCTGGGTGGCCTGGTCGTACTGCTTGGTGTTCTCCAGGCGCTTGCGGCTGTCCTCGCGGAGCTCGGCGAGCGTGTCGAACTCGCTCGCCATCTGCGCGAAGTCGTCGTCCAGCTCGGGCAGTTCGCGGGAGGCGACGGCGGTGACCCTGACGGTGACCTCCGCCTCCTTGCCCTCGGCGGAGCCACCCTTCAGCTCGGAGGTGAAGGTGGCCTCGCCACCGGCCTCCAGACCGGTCACGGCCTCGTCGATGCCTTCGAGGAGCTCACCGGAACCGATGGTGTACGAGACACCCGCGGCCACGCCGTCCTCGAGGACCTCTCCGTCGACCTTGGCCTCCAGGTCGATCGTCACGACGTCGCCCTCGGCGGCGGCACGCTCGACCGGGTTGGTCGAGGCGAAGCGCTCGCGGAGCTGCTCCACGGCCTTCTCGACCTCTTCGTCGGTCACTTCGAGTGCGTCCACGGTGACCTCGATGCCGGAGTAGTCCGGGATCTCGATCTCGGGACGGACATCCACCTCGGCGGTGAAGGCCAGCAGTTCGCCGTCCTTGAGCTCGGTGATGTCAACCTCGGGCTGGCCCAGAACGTTGAGCTCACCCTCGTTGACAGCCTCGGTGTAGAACTTCGGGAGGGCGTCGTTGACGGCCTCCTCCAGCACAGCACCACGGCCGAACCGCTGGTCGATGACGCGGTTGGGGATCTTGCCCTTACGGAAGCCCTTCACCGTGACCTGCTGGTTGATCTTCTTGTACGCCGCGTCGAGGCTGTCCTTGAGCTCCTCGAAGGGCACCTCGATGCTGAGCCGAACCCGAGTCGGGTTCAGGGTCTCCACGGCGCTCTTCACGGTTCGGTCTCCTTGGTGGCTGACTTCTTGGGGTTCTGCTGGGCCGCCGAGAGGCGGCTTCGCGGATCGAGCCCGGTACATCAGACACACGGGCACGCAATTTGCATAGTAACGGCAAGGGGGAGGACTCCCACAATGCGATCTTGCTGGTGGTCGGGGTGGCCGGATTCGAACCGACGACCTTCCGCTCCCAAAGCGGACGCGCTACCAAGCTGCGCCACACCCCGTCGGTGCGACACGTAGGGTACATGCAGACGGGCGCCGAGTCGGCCGCTTTGCGCGGGCCGCCACCCGGGCCGTCACGAAGGCGCACCGATGCGGGTGTGCGCGCACCTTCCCCGACCCGCTACGATGCTTCCCGTACCGCGGTCCACCGGGCCTGCGGTGCGGTGCTTGCGGGCGTAGCTCAATGGTAGAGCCCTAGTCTTCCAAACTAGCTACGCGGGTTCGATTCCCGTCGCCCGCTCCAACGGCTCAGGGCCGGGCAGAGGATTTCTCCTCCGCCCGGCCCTGAGTGCGTGCGGGCCTCGTCCGGCGCGTCGCCCGTCGCCGGCAGGAGGACAGCGCGCCCCGCATCGCCTCGGCGATGCCCTGGTGCGGGGAACCTCTTACGGGCGGGCCATGGCGCAGGCGGGCGTGGCGCCCTTCCGGCCGGCCTCGCTCCCCCTGGCCGGCCCATGCCTGCGCCCCGGCCGGCGGACGTGCGCCGGGCCGGGACCTGTCGCGCCGCCTCAGAAGCTGATCTGGTTGATCGTCTCGGCTATCGAGTTCATGAATCTGTTGATCGAGGGCGCCATGCCCGTCGATGCCAGGAAGAAGCCGAAGAGCACGGCGACGACCGCCGGTCCGCCCTTGAGGGAACCGCCGCGGATGAACACCACCAGGACGATCCCCAGCAGAAGCACCACAGACAGTGAAATGGCCACGACTGATCACACCCTTGGTCGGTCCGCCTTGCCGGCCCGGTGGCGTGCGGCCCAGCACGCCTCCGTCGCGCCCATCGTGCCACCAACTCCCCCGTGGTCGCTGCCGGGTGAGGGAGAGAAATGGCCGGATCGCGCCATCCTCATGCCCGCTCGCACCCGGGTGCGATCCGGTACGCACGGGGCCCGGCGGGGGGCGGTACCGGCCGGGCGGCAAAACTGTGCGCCCGCTGTGCACAAGGGAGCTCGAATATCGATCGATGTGATCCTTTCCATATCCCCACACTTCATTCACAGCGATTTGCCAGGGATCTGTGCGATGAAATTCACCTTTCTCAACCGGTCGTCGATATGCCCCATTTAAACGGGATGAATCACCACGTAACACCCGGTTGGCGGTGGTTTCACTTTTGAATGACAGGGAACGCGCGATATCTCTTGAGAGTTTTACGCATGCCGACGGGCGGGTCTAAGGTGCATCAGATGTCCCCAGCTCCGAGCGAAATTCAGCGGGCCCCGATCACCCCGGAGAGCCGGGAGTCGGAGCCGAGACGTGAGCAGACCCCGGCCGCCCGGGGAGCCCTCTCCCCCGCCCCCCAGGAGGCTCCGGCCCGTGCTGCGGGGCCCTCCTCGGCCAAGCGCCGTGACGCGTACTTCGACAACGTGAAGTACCTCGCGATCGTGCTCGTCGCCGTGGCCCACGCATGGGAGCCGGTGATGGACGGCAGCCGCACGACACGAGCGCTGTACATGGTCGTGTACACGTTCCACATGCCGGCGTTCATCCTCGTCTCCGGCTACTTCTCGCGCTCGTTCGACATGAGCTCGGCCAAGGTCAAGCGCCTCGTCACCGGGGTCGTGGTGCCCTATGTGCTCTTCGAGACCGCGTATTCGCTCTTCAAGCGGTACGCGGGCGGCGCGGAGGACACCTCCGTCACCCTGCTGGACCCCCTGTTCCTCACCTGGTTCCTGATCGCCCTGTTCATCTGGCGGGTCACCACACCGCTGTGGCAGTCGCTGCGCCACCCGCTGCCGGTCGCCCTCGCCATCGCCGCGCTCGCCTCGGTGACCCCGGGCATCGGTGACGACCTGGATCTGCAGCGCGTCTGCCAGCTCCTGCCGTTCTTCGTGCTCGGCCTGCTGATGAAGCCGGAGCACTTCCAGCTGGTCCGGCGGCGCGAGGTGCGGCTCCTGGCCCTTCCGGTGTTCGCCGGGGCCCTGGCGTTCGCCTACTGGGCCGCGCCGCGCATGCGGCTCGGCTGGTTCTACCGCAGCAACAGCGCCCAGGAGATGGACTTCCAGTGGTGGACGGGGCCCGTGATGACCCTGGCGATGTTCGGCTGCGCGCTGCTGCTCACGGTCGCGTTCCTCGCCTGGGTTCCGCGCCGTCACATGTGGTTCACCGTGCTGGGCGCCGGGACGATCTGCGGCTACCTGCTGCACGGCTTCCTGGTGAAGGGGGCCGGCTACTACGGCCTGTTCGACCGTTACGAGTGGCTCACGGGGCCCGTGGGACTCGTTGCCGTCTCCCTCGTCGCTGCCGCCGCCGTGACCCTGCTCTGCACCCCGCCGGTCCGGCGTGTGCTGCGTTTCGCGACCGAGCCCGACATGAAGTGGGCCTTCCGCCGGAGCGCGGTCACGCGCTGAGCCTGTCCGGATCGGCCCCCTCCGGCGGGGACCGGTCCTGTCGGCGCGTCAGCCTGTGGCGGGGTTGGCTTGATCCCGCCGTTCGGGCGGCCCGACAGCATCATCGAGCCCCAACAGGGCGCGTACCTGCGCATACTTCTCGGTCAGCCGGGTACGGACCGCCGGCTCCAGGACCGCGAGCCGGTCCGGGTCCGCGTTGTGCGCCAGGTCCGACTCCTTGATCAGCAGCGCGCCGGGCGTGGCGAGAATCCGCCCGGTGTACCCGAAGAGGTCCTCGCCGTCCCGCTTGGTGACGGCGAGGACCATTTCTTTCACCCAGGGGGACAGGGGCGCCTCGTCCAGCCACTGCCGGGACAGGACACCGTCCTCGACCGCGTCGTGCAGCCAGGCGGCGGCCACCTGCTCCTCGCTGCCGCCCCGGATCCGTACGCCCTCGGCAACCGCGGCCAGGTGCTCGGCGTACGGGCGCCCCGCCTTGTCGGTCTGTCCGCAGTGGGCCCGGCGGGCGATCGCCTCCACCTGGGACAGGGTCAGATCCGGGTTCGGCATGGGCCGACTGTACGCCCGGCGCAGCGTTCTCCGACGGGTCGGGGGCCGTCCCGAATCGTTCGGTAAACTAATTACTGACGATTCCTTGACCCACTCTTGACCTACTGAAGGAGACAGGCTCATCGGACACGCAGACACGCTCATCGCCATGGGGGGCGCGTTCCTCGCGGCCGCCGTCCTCGCCCGGGTCGGCGGCCGCATCGGACTGCCGACCATCCCCTTGTTCATCCTCGCCGGGATCCTGCTCGGCCCGCACACCCCCGGAGTCGTCCTCCTCGACGATCCGCACGACCTGGAGATGCTCTCCGCGCTCGGTCTGGTGCTGCTGCTCTTCTACCTCGGTCTCGAATTCCATCTCGACGACCTGCGGACGGGCGGGCGCAGGATGGCGCTCGCCGGCGGTACCTATCTCGCCCTGAACGTCGGCGCGGGCCTCGGCTTCGGCTTCGCGCTGGGCTGGGGCACCTCGGAAGCTCTGGTGCTCGCGGGTGTGCTCGGCATCTCGTCGTCCGCGATCGTCACGAAGGTCCTGGTCGACCTCGGCCGGATCGGCAATCCGGAGACGCGGCCGATCCTCGGCATCATCGTCGTCGAGGACGTCTTCCTCGCCCTCTATCTGGCCGCTCTGCAGCCGATCCTGTCCGGTGCGGACAACCTCGGGGCGGCGGTGCTCGACGGCGGCAAGGCCTTCGGCTTCCTGCTGCTGCTCGCCGTGGTGGCCCGGTTCGGCACGAAGGTCGTCGGCAAGCTGTTCGACACCAAGGACGACGAGCTACTCGTCATCTCCTTCCTCGGCGCCGCCGTCTTCGTGGCCGGGATATCCGAGTGGTTCGGGGTCGCCGACGCGATCGGCGCGTTCATGGTCGGCCTGATGCTGGGCAGCACCGCTTCCGGCGCACGCATCATGAAGCTGGTGCATCCGCTGCGGGACGCGTTCGGCGCGATCTTCTTCTTCGCCTTCGGGCTGTCCATCGACCCCGGTGACCTGCCGGGCGTGGTGTGGCCGGTCCTGGCGGCCGTCGCGGTGACCGTGGCGATGAACGTCCTCGCCGGGATGGCCACGGCCAGGATCTACGCCTTCGGCCCGAAGGCCACGGCGAACATCTCCACCACCCTGCTGGCGCGCGGTGAGTTCGCGCTGATCCTCGCCACGATGGCTGCGGGTGCGGGCCTGGACGAACGGCTCCCCCCGTTCATCGCCGGATATGTGCTCCTGCTCGCGGTCCTGTCCCCCCTGGCGGCCGGCCGCTCCCACTGGCTCGCCCGGATCCTGCCCGGAGGGCGCACGCGGGACCAGGAGGCCGTACCGGTCTGAGGTGCGGACGACCCGGGTGCGGGGCCGCGGCCGCGTACCCGGGACGACGCATCCGGGAGGGCGCATCCGTCACGCCTTCACGTCCGGGTGACGATCGGGGCCCCGGCTTGACGGCCGTACCGTTTCCACCACTTCCGCACGGTTCAGCTCCGGCGGGACAGCAGCAGGAGCGCGCGGTCGTCGTTGACGTCCTTCGCGCAGGCTTCGATCAGATGCCAGGCTGCGCCCTCGAAGCCCGTGGCGACGTAACGGTCGGCCTCCCCGGTCAGCCGGTCGATGCCCTCGGCGATGTCCCGGTCGGACGCCTCCACCAGACCGTCCGTGAAGAGCATCAGTACGTCCCCGGGCGCCAGCGAGCCCTTCACCGCGTCGAACTGCGCTCCGTCGTACACCCCGAGCAGGGGGCCCTCGGCGGCCTTCTCCTCCCACCGTCCGCTGCCGGCGTGCAGCTGCAGTGCGGGGGGATGGCCCGCCGAGAGGAGTTCGTAGTCGCCGGAGTCCAGGTCCAGGACGAGGTGGATGGAGGTGGCGAAGCCCTCGTCCCAGTCCTGGCGCAGCAAGTAGCCGTTGGCCGCGGGCAGGAAGCCGTGCGGCGGCAGGGAGCCCAGGAGGCCCCCGAAGGCTCCGGACAGCAGCAGGGCGCGGGATCCCGCGTCCATGCCCTTGCCGGAGACATCGGTGAGCACGACTTCCAGGGTGCGTCCGCCGTTGGTGCGGGCGGCGACGACGAAGTCGCCGGAGAAGGACTGGCCGCCCGCCGGGCGGAGAGCCATCTCGCGGTGCCAGCCCTCGGGGAGCCGTGGCAGGGCGCTCTGGACCCGGATCCGCTCACGCAGGTCGAAGAGCATCGTGCCGCCGCGTCGCCACGGCACCCCGACCCGGGCCCGGAACTGGGCGAGCACCAGTCCGAGGAAACCGCAGGCCGCAACGGTCAGGACGGTGCCCGGTGTGACCCGGGCGGGCCCCTCCGCGTAGGGGCCGAGGGCGAGGGACTCCACGATCAGGGCGGCGGCCGCGGTCGCGTAGAGACCGAGCAGGCTGGCCGGCCGCAGCAGCAGGCCGCCCGCGACGATCGGAAGGGTCAGGGCGGCCGGTGAGCACCACACCGGGTTGAGCAGCGTGGCGCCGGTGATCACCGGGATGACGGCCAGCAGACCGGCCAGGGCTATCCAGTCGGAACCGTCACCGCGGAAATAGTCGACGCCGGACCTGCGCAGCGCGACGCGCGCCCGGTGCGCTGATCTTCGCCACCGGGCGGGGTAGGTGTCTGCTCCTCTGCGACGGGCCATTGCCGGGACTTTATCCACCCGACGGCCTCCGGTGCAGGGGTACCCGGTGACCAGGTGTTCGAAGCGGGGTCGCCCGGGTGCCTGGCGGCCCGGTACGCCCGGGTGCCTAGCGGCCGGGCACGGGCGGTTGGCAGGCCGGGCACCAGAAGAGGTTGCGGGCCGCCAGGCCGGCCTTGCGGACCTCGGTGCCGCAGAGGTGGCACGGCTGCCCGGCCCGCCGGTAGACGTAGACCTCGCCGCCGTGGTCGTCGACCCGCGGGGGCCTGCCCATGGCCTCCGGCAGGTGTTCGGGGCGGACGGTGTCGATGCGGTTGTTCCGCACGCCCTCACGCATCAGGGCGCCGAGGTCAACCCAGAGCGCGTCCCACTCGCCCCTCGTGAGGTCCTTGCCCGGGCGGTACGGGTCGATGCCGTGCCGGAAGAGGACCTCGGCGCGGTAGACGTTGCCGACGCCCGCGACGATCTTCTGGTCCATCAGCAGGGCGGCGACCGTGACGCGGCTGCGGGAGATCCGCTGCCAGGCCCGCTCGCCGTCCTCGTCGGCGCGCAGCGGGTCCGGGCCGAGCCGGTCGTGTACGGCGCGCTTCTCGGGGCCCGTGATCAGGGCGCAGGTGGTGGGGCCGCGCAGATCGGCGTGGTGGGTGTCGTTGAGCAGGCGCAGCCGGACCGTGCCGGTGGGCGGCGGCGCCGGAGCCGTGCCGAAGCCGAGCTTGCCGAAGAGGCCGAGGTGGATGTGGACCCAGGCCGAGCCCTCGAAGCCGAGGAAGAGGTGCTTGCCGTGGGCGTCGGCGCCGGTGAAGGTCCGCCCGTCCAGCAGTGCCGCGCTGTCGGCGAACTTCCCCTGGGGGCTGCTCACCCGCGCCGGGCGTCCCGCGAACCGCTCCTGGTGGTCGGCGGCGAGGCGGTGGATCGTATGCCCTTCGGGCACGGCGGGTCTCCTGGTGACGCGCTCGTGCCGCCGGGTACGGACCCGGCGGCACGAGGGGAAGCGGGTGCGGGGCCTTCAGTCCTGCTGCGGGTGGTGGGCCGGGACCGGGGGGAGGTCGCCGGTCTCCTCGTACGCCGAGAGCATCTCGATGCGGCGGGTGTGGCGCTCCTCGCCCGAGTACGGGGTGGCGAGGAAGATCTCGACGAACTTGGTGGACTCCTCCACCGTGTGCATCCGTCCGCCGATGGCCACCACGTTGGCGTCGTTGTGCTCACGGCCGAGCGCTGCGGTCTGCTCGCTCCAGGCGAGTGCGGCGCGGACGCCCTTGACCTTGTTCGCGGCGATCTGCTCGCCGTTCCCGGAGCCGCCGATGACGATCCCGAGGCTGCCCTTGTCCGCGGCCGTCCGTTCGGCGGCGCGGAGGCAGAACGGCGGGTAGTCGTCCTGGGCGTCGTAGATGTGGGGACCACAGTCGACGGCCTCGTGGCCGTGGGCCGTGAGCCACTCGACGAGGTGGTTCTTCAGTTCGAAACCGGCATGGTCGGAGCCGAGGTACACGCGCATGGTGTGAAGTGTGGCACGGGCCGCGCGGGGTAGCCGTCAGCGGGGTCGGGACCCACCGGGCCGGGTCCGGTCCGGTTCCTGTGTGCCATGCCACTCGGACAACGATCGGGTCAAGGAACTGGATGAGGGACTTCCGTTTCTGGCGCAGATCGGGCTTGAATGCGTGGCCTTGTCTTTCGCACCACCCCTCGCGAAGGCAACACCGACACACGTGATCAGAAAACTTAAGGATTCGATCCATGACGTCGCACACGACTCTGGCTGGACCGGGCCAACAGCCCGGTGAGCCGGGAAAGCCGGACTCCCCGGACGGGCTCCAGGCCGGTCTCAAGAACCGCCACCTCTCGATGATCGCCATCGGTGGCGTGATCGGAGCGGGCCTCTTCGTCGGCTCCGGTGCCGGTATCGCCGCCGCGGGACCGGCCATTCTCCTGTCGTACGCGCTGGTCGGCCTGATGGTCGTCTTCGTCATGCGGATGCTCGGCGAGAT
Source organism: Streptomyces sp. (assembly GCF_035563135.1). Lineage (GTDB taxonomy): Bacteria > Actinomycetota > Actinomycetes > Streptomycetales > Streptomycetaceae > Streptomyces. The sequence goes on along the minus strand of NZ_DATMVN010000649.1, from coordinate 12,816 downwards.
GGCCGTCGCCCGGCCGAGCTCCGGCTCCTTCTCCGCGTATGCCGACCGGGCCCTGGGCCGCTGGGCCGGCTTCTCCATCGGCTGGCTGTACTGGTTCTTCTGGGTCGTGGTGCTCGCCGTCGAGGCCACGGCGGGTGCCAAGATCCTGGAGAGCTGGGTCCCCGGCGTACCGCAGTGGGCGTGGGCCCTGATCGTCATGGTGGTGCTCACGGCGACCAACCTGGTCTCCGTCGGCTCCTACGGTGAGTTCGAGTTCTGGTTCGCCGGGATCAAGGTCGTGGCCATCGGCGCGTTCGTCGTCGTCGGCCTGCTCGCCGTCTTCGGCATCCTGCCGGGTGCGGACAACGCGGGGTCGGGTCTCGCCCACCTCACGGACACCGGCGGGTTCTTCCCCGAAGGACCGGGGGCCATCCTCACGGGTGTGCTGATGGTCGTCTTCTCCTTCATGGGCAGCGAGATCGTGACGCTGGCGGCCGGTGAGTCCGAGGACCCGCGGCGCGCCGTCTCCAAGGCCACCAACAGTGTGATCTGGCGTATCGCCATCTTCTACCTGGGCTCGATCTTCGTCGTCCTCACCCTCCTGCCGTGGAACGACCCCTCGATCGTCGAGGACGGCTCCTACGTCGCCGCCCTGAACGCCATCGGCATCCCGCACGCCGGCCAGGTCATGGACGTCATCGTGCTGACCGCCGTGCTGTCCTGCCTCAACTCCGGTCTCTACACGGCCTCGCGCATGGCCTTCTCGCTGGGGCAGCGCGGGGACGCGCCCAGGGCGTTCGCCCGGGTGAACAAGCGGGGCGTGCCGCAGGCGGCGATCCTGTCGTCCGTCGTGTTCGGCTTCGTCGCCGTGTTCTTCAACTACCAGTGGCCCGACACGGTGTTCGCGTTCCTGCTGAACTCCTCCGGCGCGGTCGCCCTCTTCGTGTGGCTGGTGATCTGCTTCACCCAGCTGCGGATGCGCGGCATCATCCTGCGCGAGTCGCCCGAGAAGCTCGTCGTACGGATGTGGCTCTTCCCGTATCTGACCTGGGCGACGATCGCGATGATCTCCTTCGTCCTCGTCTACATGCTGACCGACGACGCCGGACGTGAGCAGGTGCTGCTCTCGCTGCTGGTCGCGGCCCTGGTCGTGGGGATCTCGCTGGTGCGCGAAGCCCGCAGCCGGAAGGCGGAGGCGGCGGCGCCGGCCGAGTGACCGGCGCGCCCGCCTGACGGCGGGTGCCAGGTGTGCCCGGAAGAGCGAGAGGCTCGCCGGTCCGTGTCGTGAACACGGACCGGCGAGCCTCTTCCGGTGGCGCCTGCGGCGTCAGCCGCGACGCCCGACGAGCTTCCAGGAGGCGGGCAGCGCGCCCATGGCCAGCGCGGCCTTGAGGGCGTCGCCCACCAGGAACGGCACCAGGCCGGCCGCGACGGCGGCGCTCATCGACATGCCGGTGGAGAGCGCCAGGTACGGCACGCCGACCGCGTAGATGATCAGGGAACCGACCGCCATGGTGCCCGCGGTGCGCAGGACGGACCGGTCGCCGCCGCGGCGGGCGAGACCGCCGACGACGGTGGCGGCGAGCAGCATGCCGAGGACGTAACCGAAGGACGCGCCGCCGGGGCCGGAGGTGCCCTCGGAGAACCACGGCACGCCGGCCATGCCGACGAGCGCGTACAGAGCGAGGGAGAGGAAGCCGCGGCGGGCACCGAGCGCGGTGCCGATGAGCAGCGCGGCGAAGGTCTGGCCGGTGACGGGGACCGGGGAGCCGGGGACGGGCACGGCGATCTGGGCCGCTATGCCGGTGAGGACGGCACCGCCGGCGACCAGCGCCGTGTCCACGGCGTAACGGTGCCGGGCTGCGGGCAGCAGGTCGGCGAGGACCGCTCCGGAACGGGCGGGGGCGGCAGCAGTGCTCATCGGGACTCCGCGGGTGAGGTCGGCAGGCAGGGACGGACTGAGGGTGACGTTAGCCGACGGAACATTGCCCGAACACCATCAGCCGCCCACAAAGCGGCGGTTGAGGGCTTAGTCGGGTTCGTACAAACAGCGTTGTGTACGCACTCATCGGCGTGATGCTGGTCACGAAGGTGGAGGTCTGCCCGGCCCTCCGTCCGGGGAGGGACATCACCCCGTGAGACTGTAGGTTCCCCATAAATGATCCGAGAGTGACCCCAGCTCATGCACGACGTGCCCCCCACGCACTCCCCCGGACCGCCCGAGCCCCTGGCCCCCGGTCTGAAACAGCGCCATCTCACGATGCTCGGCCTGGGCGGGGTGATCGGTGCCGGGCTCTTCGTCGGGTCGGGCGCCGGGATCGCGGTCGCCGGGCCGGCCGTCGTCGTCTCGTACCTGATCGCGGGCGCGCTCGTGATGCTGGTGATGCGGATGCTCGGCGAGATGTCGGCGGCGATGCCCGCCTCCGGCTCCTTCTCCGTCCACGCGGAGCGCGCGCTGGGCCGCTGGGCCGGTTTCGGCGTGGGCTGGCTCTACTGGTTCATGCTGGTGGTGGTGCTCGCCGTGGAGGCGACGGCGGCCGCGCAGATCGCACACGGCTGGGTGCCCGCGGTGGGTCAGTGGCTGTGGGTGCTGCTGTTCATGGTGGTGTTCACCGTGGCCAATCTGACGGCCGTGAAGAACTTCGGCGAGTTCGAGTTCTGGTTCGCCGCGCTCAAGGTGGCCGCGATCGTGGCCTTCCTCGTGCTCGGCCTGCTGGCCCTCCTCGGCGTGCTCCCGGACACCGGACCGGTGGGACAGGCGAACCTCACCGGCCAGGGCGGTTTCCTGCCGAACGGCTGGGACGGCGTGGTCTCCGGGGTGCTCACGGTCGTGTTCGCCTTCGGCGGGCTGGAGGTCGTGACGATCGCGGCCGCGGAGACCGACGATCCGGCACGCGCCGTGGGGCGTGCGGTGCGCAGCGCGGTGGTACGCATCCTCTTCTTCTACGTCGGTTCGATGCTGGTGATCGTGACCGTGCTCCCGTGGACGGCGCAGCAGGCCGGGCTGAGCCCGTACGTGAAGGTCCTGGACTCGATCGGGGTGCCGTCGGCCGGGCAGATCATGAACATCGTGGTGTTCGTGGCGCTGCTCTCGGCACTCAACGCCAATCTGTACGGCTCGTCCCGGATGATCTTCTCGCTGGCCGAGCGCGGCGAGGCGCCGCGCGGGCTGCTGAAGGTGTCCGGCGGCCGGGGCGGCGGGGGCGGGGTGCCCCGGCGGGCGGTGCTGGCGTCGGTGGCGTTCGGCTTCGTCTCCGTACTGCTCAATCTCAAGTGGCCCGACACCGTCTTCCTGTACATGCTCAACTCGGTCGGGGCGGTCCTGCTGTTCGTCTGGGGACTGATCGCCGCCTCGCAGCTCCGGCTGCGGCGCCGGCTGGAGCGGGAGGCACCGGGCGCCCTGGCCCTGCGGATGTGGTGCTTCCCCTATCTGACCTGGGTGACCCTGGCCGGCCTGCTGGCCGTCCTGGTGCTGATGCTCACCGATGACGCGGCCAGGCCGCAGGTGCTGTGGTCGGCGGGGGCCACCGGCCTCGTGCTGCTCGTCGCGGGGGTACGGGAGCTTACGGCGAAGCGGTAGGCAGGTGAGCACCTTGTGTGAGCCCGGTGACCGTATAGCGGACAACTGTTCCTCATGGGCGGGGCGCGTGGCCAGACTGTGGGCCGATCCCTGTCCCGACCAGTGAACAGAGTCTGTCCATGTCCCGGACCTCCGCACCGCCCCCACCGGGCGCCGCCCCCACCACCGACTCCGCGCTCACCCACGGCCTCAAGCAGCGCCATCTGTCGATGATCGCCCTGGGTGGTGTGATCGGGGCCGGGCTGTTCGTCGGCTCGGGCGCGGGCATCGCCGCGGCCGGCCCCTCGATCGTCATCGCGTACGGCATCTCCGGGCTGCTCGTCATGTTCGTGATGCGGATGCTCGGCGAGATGTCCGCGGCCAATCCCGCCTCCGGCTCCTTCTCCGTCCACGCGGAGCGGGCGATCGGGCCGTGGGCGGGCTTCACCGCCGGCTGGTCGTTCTGGGTGCTGCTCTGTGTCGCGGTCGGCCTGGAGGGCATCGGCGCCGCGCAGATCGTCACGGGCTGGCTGCCCGGTACACCGGAGTGGGCCTGGGTCGCCCTGTTCATGGTGATCTTCCTCGGCACGAATCTTGCCGCGGTCAAGAACTTCGGCGAGTTCGAGTTCTGGTTCGCCGCGCTCAAGGTCATCGCGATCACGCTCTTCCTGGTGCTGGGCCTCCTCGCGATCCTGGGCGTGCTGCCCGGCACGGACTCCCCCGGCACCGCGAACCTCACCGGCGACGGCGGCTTCATGCCGCACGGGTCCGAGGGCCTCATCATCGGCCTGCTCGCCTCCGTCTTCGCCTACGGCGGTCTGGAGACCGTCACCATCGCGGCGGCCGAGTCCGAGAACCCGGTGCAGGGCGTCGCCAAGGCGGTGCGTACGGCGATGTGGCGCATCGCGGTCTTCTACATCGGATCGATGGCGGTCATCGTGACCCTCGTGCCGTGGGACGACCCCAAGGTCGTCGAGGTCGGCCCCTTCTACGCGATGCTCGACCACCTCGGCATCGGCGGCGCCGCGGAGATCATGAACGTGGTCATCCTGGTCGCCCTGCTCTCCGCGATGAACGCCAACATCTACGGCTCCTCCCGCATGGCCTGCTCCCTCGTCGCACGCGGCCAGGGCCCGAAACTGCTCGGCAAGGTCTCCTCCGGCGTCCCGCGCAACGCCGTGTTCGCCTCCTCGGTCTTCGGCTTCCTGTGCGTGCTGCTCAGCTACTGGCGCCCCGAGGACGTCTTCCCGTGGCTCCTCAACATGATCGGCGCGGTGATCCTGGTCGTCTGGATCTTCATCGCCGTCTCCCAGCTGATCCTGCGCAGGCGGACGGAGCGCGAGGCCCCGGAGCGGCTCGTCGTCCGGATGTGGCTCTTCCCCGGCCTGACGATCGTGGCGCTGGCGGCCATGGCCGGCATCTTCGTCCTGATGCTGCGGCAGCCCGACACACGTGACCAGCTGCTGGCGACCGGGGCACTGACCGCGGTGCTGATCGTGATCGGCCTGGTGCGGCAGAAGCGGGCGGACCGCGCCGCGCCCGCCCAAAACTGAGTGCATGAGGCACGGTCCTTCTGCCAGGGTGCTCCCCATGAGTCCCCTCCCCGCAGATCCGGCCGTGCTGCACCCGGTGCCCGGGCAGCCGCGTGTGGTGCAGCTCCAGCCGCTGGTCACGTCCCCGCTCATCGAGGTCGGCGCGTACTCGTACTACGACGACCCCGATGACGCGACCGCGTTCGAGACCCGCAACGTGCTGTACCACTACGGTCCCGAGAAGCTCGTCATCGGCCGCTTCTGCGCGCTGGGCACCGGGGTGCGGTTCATCATGAACGGCGCCAACCACCGCATGGACGGCCCCTCCACGTTTCCGTTCCCCACCATGGGCGGCTCCTGGGCCGACCACTTCGACCTGCTGACCGGGCTCCCCGGCCGGGGCGACACCGTCGTCGGTCACGACGTGTGGTTCGGCCACCGGGTGACGGTGATGCCGGGCGTGCGGATCGGGAACGGCGCGATCGTCGCGGCCGGCTCCGTCGTCACGTCCGACGTGCCGGACTACGGCATCGTCGGCGGCAACCCGGCGAAGCTGTTGCGCACCCGCTACGACGACGCGGACATCGCCCGGCTCCTGGCCGTGGCGTGGTGGGACTGGCCGGCCGAGCACATCACGGCGCACATCCGCACCCTCATGTCCGGCAGCATCGACGACCTGGAGGCAGCCGCGCCTCAGCCGGGCTGAGCCCTCAGGAGCACCTCGCCCGCCCCCGTACGGACTCCGGCGGGCCGTGGAACACCGGGCGGGCCCGGGCAGCGAAGCACGGCGGCTCTCCCCGGGCCGCCCCGGCCGCGGCTGTACGCCTTCCTCCTCCGGTGCCTGCCGGGTGCCGTGCGCGTGGCCGTACACGAGGCGGCAAGGTTCCGTCCGCCCCGGCGTAATCCCGGGTGGCTTCGCTGGTGGCTCCGCGCCTACCGAGGAGCCCGCATGTCGTTCCAGCATCCGCGACGCCGCTCGATCCTTCTGGCCACGGCGGCCGTGTCCGCCGCCGCGGCGGCCCCCGCCGCCGCCTCCGAACCGCACGGGGGCCGAAGAGGCCCGCTCGTCATCGGCCACCGGGGCGCCGCCGGGTGGCGGCCCGAACACACCGCGTCCGCCTACACCTTCGCGGTGCGGGCCGGGGCCGACTGGATCGAGCCCGACCTCGTCCCCACCAAGGACCACGTCCTGGTGGTGCGGCACGAGAACGAGATCTCCGGCACCACGGACGTCGCCCGCCACCCGGAGTTCGCCGGCCGCCGCACCACGAAGACGGTCGACGGCCGTGCCGTCACCGGATGGTTCACCGAGGACTTCACCCTCGCCGAGCTGAAGACGCTGCGGGCGGTCGAGCGGCTCCCGCTGGTCCGCAACCGCAACACGGTCTTCGACGGCCGCGAGCAGATCATGACCTTCCAGGAGGTCGTCGACCTGGCCCGCGCCCTGTCCAGGGAGCACGGCCGCCGGATCACGGTCTTCCCGGAGACGAAGCACCCGGCGTACTTCCGCTCGGTCGGCCTGCCGCTGGAGCCGGAGCTCATCAGGCTCGTCCGCCGCAACCGGCTGACCGCCCGCGACTGCGTCGTCCAGTCCTTCGACCCGGCCGGCCTCCGCGAGGTGGCCGAGGCGCGCCTGGGCCTCCCGCTGTGGCAGGCGCTGGGGACGAGTGGCGGACCGTACGGCCATCCGGTCACGTACAAGGAGATGATGACGCCGGCGGGGCTGCGCGAGATCGCCTCGTACGCCCGGTGGATCGGCCCGGACAAGTCCTCGCTCGTCCCCCGCTCACCCTGCTGGAGGACGCCCACGCGGCCGGGCTGAAGGTCGGGGCGTACACCTTCCGCGCCGAGAACCAGTACCTGCCGGCCGCGTACCGCAAGGGCACCGCGCCGGACGACTTCGGCGACGCGTTCGCCGAGTACGCCTTCCACTTCGGCCGGGGTGTGGACGCCGTGGTGACGGACTTCCCCGACCTGGCGGCGCTCGCACGCGACGGTCTGCGGTCCTGGGACGAACGGCTGATCACTTCCGGGCCCTCCCCCTGCTAGCCTGCAATTGCCAATGAGTTGCAACAACCACCAGGTAGCAGTTGGAGGGTCCGACCCCATGGCCACGTACACGCTTCCGGAACTCCCCTACGACTACGCGGCGCTCGAACCGGTCATCAACCCGCAGATCATCGAGCTCCATCACGACAAGCACCACGCCGCGTACGTCAAGGGTGCGAACGACACCCTGGAGCAGCTGGAAGAGGCCCGCGACAAGGAGGCCTGGAGTTCGGTCAACGGCCTCCAGAAGAACCTCGCGTTCCATCTCTCCGGCCACATCCTGCACTCGATCTACTGGCACAACATGTCCGGCGACGGCGGCGGCGAGCCCCTCGCGGCGGACGGCGTGGGTGAGCTGGCGGACGCGATCACGGAGTCCTTCGGTTCGTACGCCGGCTTCAAGTCGCAGCTGACGAAGGCCGCGGCGACCACGCAGGGCTCCGGCTGGGGCGTCCTCGCCTACGAGCCGGTCAGCGGCCGACTGATCGTCGAGCAGGTCTACGACCACCAGGGCAACGTCGGACAGGGCTCGGTCCCGATCCTGGTGTTCGACGCCTGGGAGCACGCCTTCTACCTGCAGTACAAGAACCAGAAGGTGGACTTCATCGAGGCCATGTGGCGCGTCGTCAACTGGCAGGACGTGGCGAAGCGCTACGCCGCCGCCAAGGAGCGCGCGGACGTCCTGCTGCTCGCTCCCTGACGGGGCCGGGACCCGAGCGTCCTGCCTCGTGATCGTCTTCTCAGCCTTCACCGGGCAGGCGGATGAACGGAGAACCCCCGCGAGGACGTGACTCGCGGGGGTTCTCCCATGGTGCGGGGCGCGGTCCGTACGGCCGGGGGGCCGGTGCGGGCCGCGGCCGCCGGGGCGGCCGGATCAGTCGAAGACGGGCCCCTGCGTGCGGGTCCGCTTGATCTCGTAGAAGCCGGGGACCGACGCCACCAGCAGCGTGCCGTCCCAGAGCTTCGCCGCCTCCTCGCCCTTCGGGGCGGGGGTCACGACCGGGCCGAAGAAGGCGATCTGCTCGCCGTCGGCGCCGGGCACGGCGATGACCGGGGTGCCGACGTCCTGGCCGACCTTGTCGATGCCCTCCTGGTGGGAGGCGCGCAGCTCCTTGTCGTACGCGTCGGAATCCGCGTACTCCAGGAGTTCGGCCGGCAGGCCGACATCGGCCAGCGCGCCCGCGATCGCCTCGCGGGTGGGGCCCTCGCCGTTGTTGTGGAAGCGGGTGCCGAGGGCCGTGTACAGCGGGCCGACGATCTCGTCGCCGTGTTTCTGCTGGGCGGCGACGACGACACGGACCGGAGCCCACGCCTTGGTGCGCATCATGTCCTGGTACTCCTCGGGCAGCTCGTCGAGCCTGGGCTCGTTGAGCACGGCGAGGCTCATCACGTGCCAGCGCACCTCGACGTCGCGGACCTTCTCCACCTCCAGCATCCAGCGGGAGGTCATCCAGGCCCAGGGGCAGAGCGGGTCGAACCAGAAGTCGGCCGGAACCTTGCCGCCGGGCGTGCTGTTCTCGGGCATGTCTCTCCTCATGAGGTCGGTCTGCACCTGAGTGCCGGAACGCCACAGGGCACTCCCGCCATTCCCGCGCGCGGGCGCCGATCGTCGCATGGGAGGATCGAAGGTCTTCGAACGTGACACAAAGGAGTGCTCCGTGCCCGGTGAGAACCTGTCCCGCGACGAGGCCCGAGAGAGGGCCGAGCTGCTGACCGTCGACGGTTACGAGGTCGCCCTCGACCTCCGCTCCGCCGTCGGTGAGCCCGACGGGGGCGACGAGGCCGGTCCGCGCACCTTCCGCTCGCAGACCACGATCCGCTTCCGCGCCGCCCGTGCCGGCGCCTCCTCCTTCGCCGATCTGGTGGCCCCGTCCGTGAACGCGGTGACGCTGAACGGCAAGGACCTGGACCCCGCGGCCGTCTTCGACGGCACGAGGATCGCGCTGGAGGAGCTCGCCGACGGCGAGAACGTCCTGGTGGTCGACGCGCAGTGCGCGTACAGCCGGACCGGTGAGGGCATGCACCGCTTCGTCGACCCGGAGGACGGTGAGGTCTACCTCTACACGCAGTACGAGCCGGCCGACGCACGGCGGGTCTTCGCCAACTTCGAACAGCCCGACCTCAAGGCGCCCTACCGCTTCGAGGTGACCGCGCCCGAGGGCTGGCAGGTCTGGAGCAACGGCGCACAGGAGTCGCAGGAGGGCGAGGTCCACCGGTTCGCGCGGACCCTGCCGATCTCCACGTACATCACGGCGGTCGTCGCGGGCCCCTACCACTACGTGAGCGACCACTACACCCGTACGTTCGACGACGGCTCGAAGCTGGAGGTCCCGCTCGGCGCGATGTGCCGCAAGGGGCTCGCGCCCCACTTCGACGCGGATGACGTCTTCCGGATCACCAGGCAGGGCCTGGACTTCTTCCACGACCACTTCGACTACCCGTACCCCTTCGGGAAGTACGACCAGGCGTTCGTGCCGGAGTACAACCTCGGCGCCATGGAGAACCCCGGTCTCGTCACCTTCCGCGAGGAGTACATCTACCGCGGCAAGGTCACCTCGGCCTCCTACGAGCGGCGCGCCAACGTCATCCTGCACGAGATGGCGCACATGTGGTTCGGCGACCTGGTCACCATGCAGTGGTGGGACGACCTGTGGCTGAAGGAGTCCTTCGCCGACTTCATGGGGACGTTCTCGATGGTGGAGGCGACCCGCTTCACCGACGGCTGGATCACCTTCGCCAACAACCGCAAGGCGTGGGCCTACCGCGCCGACCAGCTTCCGTCCACGCACCCGGTCACGGCCGACATCCGTGACCTGGAGGACGCCAAGCTGAACTTCGACGGCATCACGTACGCCAAGGGCGCCTCGGTGCTCAAGCAGCTCGTGGCGTACGTGGGACGGGAGGCGTTCCTGGAGGGCGCGCGCCGCTACTTCGAGCGGCACGCCTACGGCAACACGCGGCTGGGCGATCTGCTGGCGGTGCTGGCCGAGACGTCCGGGCGCGACATGACGGCCTGGTCGCGCGCGTGGCTGCAGACGGCGGGGGTCAACGTCCTCACGCCGGTCGTGACGTACGACGACGAGGGCCGGGTCGCGGAGCTCTCCGTGGTCCAGGAGGCCGCGGCCTCCCACCCCGAGCTCAGGCCGCACCGGGTGGCGGTGGGCCTGTACCGGCTCTCGCCCGAGGGGGAGCTGGTGCGGTACGCCCGTGCCGGGACCGATGTCGCCGGGGAGCGCACCGTGGTCGCGGAGCTGGCCGGGTCCGAGAGGCCCGACCTGGTCCTGGTCAACGACGACGACCTGACGTACTGCAAGGTCCGCTTCGACGAGGTGTCCCTGGCCACCCTGCGCGAGCACCTCGGTGACATCACCGACCCCCTCGCCCGGGCACTGTGCTGGTCCGCGCTGTGGAACCTGACGCGGGACGCGGTCCTGCCGGCCCGGGAGTTCGTGTCGCTGGTGCTGACGCACGCCGGCCGGGAGAGCGACATCGGTGTGCTCCAGATGCTGCACGCCTGGGCGCGGTCCGCGCTGGTGCACTACGCCGCGCCGGCCTGGCGCGAGGAGGGCGGCCGGGCGCTGGCCGGGGGCGCGCTGGCGGAGCTGCGGCGCGCGGAGCCGGGCAGCGAGCACCAGCTGACGTGGGCCCGGTTCTTCGCCGCCGCCGCGGCGTCGGACGCGGACTTCCGGCTGCTGGGCGAGCTGCTCGACGGCTCGGCCGTGATCGACGGCCTGGACGTCGACCAGGAGCTGCGGTGGGCGTTCCTGTTCCCCCTGGTGTCGCACGGCAGGGCCGGAGAGGCGGCGGTGGACGCCGAACTCGGCCGGGACGACACGGCGTCCGGCAAACGCCACCACGTGCGGTGCCTGGCCTCACGCCCCTCGGCGGCGGTCAAGGCGCAGGCGTGGGCGGCGGTCGTGGAGTCGGACAAACTGTCCAACGCCCTCGTCGGTGCGACGATCGCCGGCTTCGGGCAGCCCTCCCAGCGGGAGCTGCTGGCGCCGTACACGGCCTCGTACTTCGAGGCGATCGAACGGGTGTGGGACGAGCGGTCCATCCAGATCGGCATGGACGTGGTCAAGGGGCTGTTCCCCGGACTGCAGGACGACCCCGCGACCCTCACCGCGACCGACGCGTGGCTGACCTCGCACCCGGACGCGGCACCGGCGCTCCGGCGGCTGGTCCTGGAGGCGCGGGACGATCTGGCGCGGGCGCTGCGGGGGCAGGAGCGTGACGCGGCGGCCTGAGATTCCGGCGCGCGCTCCGCACATGTGTGCGGGGCGCGCGCCGTGCGATTTCCGCCGCTACCCCCCTTTTTCGACAGTCGAACTTCCGTGCTTTCGTACGACGTTGTCCTGGAATGTCGACGGACGTGTAACAGGGGTTACCGCGCCACGGGCCTGCGGGAACCTCCCCGGCATGACCCAGAACACCCCCGTGTCCCCGCGCCCCGTCCACGAAGTGAGCCACCGCGTGCAGTCCGCCGCGCAGCTGCGCGCCCACGGCGTGACCGCCGCGCAGACCGCCGCGCAGTGCCTGCCCGGCGGCCCGTGGCAGCAGCTGCTCCCCGGCGTGTACCTCCTGCACCCGGGGCCGCCCTCGGACGAGGACCGGGTGCGCGGCGCCCTGCTGTACGCCGGAAGGCCTCCGGCGGGCGGCCGCCGGGCCGTGCCCGTCCAGCCGGGGCCCGGCTACGGCGAGGCCATGGTCACGGGCCTGGCGGCCCTGGCGCTGTACGGTTTCGCGTCCGTGCCCCCGGCGGTCGCGCTCCACCGGATCGACGTCCTCGTGCCGCGCACCAGGCGGCTGCGCTCCACCCGGTTCGTCCAGGTGACCCGGGCCACCGTCCTGCCCCGGCCGCAGCGCAGGCTCGGGGTGCCGCTGGCTCCGGTGGAGCGGGCCCTGGCCGACGCGGTGGCCTGCCTCGCCGACGCCTCGGCGGTGGGCCGGATCCTGGTGGAGTCGGTGCGCGGCGGGCACTGCGAACCCTCGTCCGTCGTACGGGAGCTGAACGCCGCCGGGCTGCTGGGCCGCCCCCCTGTGGTGGACGCGGTCGAGGCGTTGCTCGCCGAGGGCCGGGCCGTGTCGGAGGGGAAGCTGTACGAGATGGTGCGCGCCCACGGCCTGCCCCAGCCGCTGTGGAACGTGGAGCTGTCGCTGCCGGGCGGCGGCTTCCTGGGGGGCGTGGACGCGTACTGGCCGGAGCAGGCGCTCGCGCTCGAACTGGGCACCCGCTCGCCCCGGGAGGAACACGTCACCTTCGCCGCCGAGCGGGAGCACCTGGAACGGCTCGGGATCACGGTGGTGCGGGTGGCGCCGAAGCAGCTGCGCGAGTCGGCGGCGCAGCTGTCGGTGGTGCTGCGTACGGCGATGATGGCGGCCGAGGACCGCGGCCCGGCCGCGTACGTGGTGGTCCTGCCCCGGTAAATGGCGCAATGGCAGCGTTGGCGGATCTACGCCATGTCCCTTTCTCGTCCCCGTCAGCCCTCCACAAACCCCTGTCTTTTACGAAAGGCTGAGCGGTCATCGGGTACCGAATTCCGGACTCTCTCCTTCTTTCACCACACAGGGATGCTGATGACCAAGGAATCCCCCAGCTCCATACCCGGGGCGAGACGCGCGGCGCGCATCGCGGCCGCCGCCGGTCTGGCGGCCGCGCTGGCCGCCTCCGGCGCCGTCCCGGCCTTCGCCGCCGAC
>NZ_DATMVN010000648.1:0-4417 GCF_035563135.1 Streptomyces sp. | reverse complement strand
CCTGCTCCAGGTCCATCACGACCTCGACGGCCAATCCCTCGCCGCGGCGGGCCGCCGCGAATTCCTCCGCGGGCCGGCTGCCCCGTGGCCCTCCCGCGGGAACCGCCCGCGGCGTCCAGATCTGGATCGCCGACTACGACCAGCCCGGCACCCTGGCCACCGCCTCCCACTCCGGCGACAAGGTCCTGCTCATCTCCGGCAGCGAACTGGGCCGGCGGGTCCCCCAGCACCGGACGGTCGTGGACGCCGCCCCCGCAGCAGGCGTCGCCCTGCTCGCCTGCACCGGCATCCTCGGCGGCCCCGAGGCCGACTTCACCCTCGGCCAAGACCACCAGGCCACCGAGGAGATCATCCGCAACTCCGGCCTGCCGCACGTCCTGCTGCGCAACGGCTTCTACAGCGACGACTACCTCAACGGCCTCGCCGACACCCTCAAGCGTGGCCGGATCGACGGCAACGCAGGCACCGGCAAGGCGGCCTCCGCCACCCGCGCCGACTTCGCGGCGGCCGCCGCCACCGTCCTCACCGAAGACGGTCACCAGGGCCGCATCCACGAACTGAGCGGCGACACGGCCTGGACCTTCACCGGCCTCGCCGCCGAGATCAGCCGCCGGGCCGACACCGAGGTCACCTACCACAACCTCGCCCCCGCCGAACGCCGGACCGCTCTCCTTCAGGCGGGACTGCCCGAAGCGATCGCCGGCCTGCTGATCGACATCGACGACGCCCTCGCCCGCGGTCTGCTCGCCGGCACCCCCGGTGACCTCAACCGCCTCATCGGCCGCCCCACCACCCCCATCACCGAAACCATCGCAAACGCGCTCAAGACACTCTGATTGCCCCACCTGACTGCCCGGCCGCTGCATGCAGCGGCCGGGCAGTCAGGTGTTGCTGTGCTGGGATCGGTGAGACATGCCCGAAGGGGGCGGACTTCACTGACGCGGAGGCGTTCGGCGACCTTGAGGGCCAGGTCGAGCGAGACGGTCCCTTCCTCATCGCTCACGTCGGCAAAGAGGCAATCGAGTGCGGCGGAGTACGCCTCCTTGGCGAGCACACCGCAGAGATCGTACGGGGATGTACGTCGCCAACCTCCCAGGGCAATACACCTAGGCCACGGAATCGGACGGCACCTCCTGGAAGACCTCGCACAGCACGTGCCCTGACCTTCTGCCTACGCACCGGCTACCGGCCCTGCCCCTCCTACGTCGCCGGACGCGACCACCACGTCAACCGAGCAGTTCCCCGCCGGCTTGGTAATGCCTGCGGCATCAGTGAGGCAGCGGGTACCGTCCCGTGAGGTGTGCAGCACTGACCTGCTGAGCAGAACGGCGAGCGTCACGGGCTCACCGGTCTCCGCCACTCCCTGGGCGAGGGTGGCTTGTTGCAACGCGTCGGCTGCGGAGGCCGCCACGAGTGCGGGTGTCGCGTCGGCGGGTTCTCCGCTCGGCGGTGAGAACGCCCGCGGCGGAGAGCAAGGCGCGGGCCGGCGCCGTGAGAGGTCGAGTGAGTCTCCTGAGCACGCGCATCCTCCGTGTGCTGACGGGGCGGGGATACGGAGCACGGACGCACGCCGTCGCGCCGAGGGGCTCGGGTATCCCGGAGGGAGAGCGTTCCGCCCTTGTCGTTCGGTACAAGGCAGGAAGCTATTCGTTTTCGCACATGGCCGTAATTTTTCCAGCAGAGGGACGAAGCGACTGGAAGGAACCCCGGGGTGATGATCCTCGGTCTGCCTCTTCGAGCCCAAGTCGGCTTCGCAGACGAGGACTTCATGAAATCTACCGAGAGCTTTGTGCACGCTCGTGACAAAGCATGGACGCGCTCGGGGGAAGTCCTTACTGTGTGCGACGTGGCGGTGAGGCGACGGTACGTGCCCCGAGCGTCACCTTCCGCATCTCCGCACTCTCCGTATCCGGAACGACGGCGCGCTCCGGCGGCGGTGGATTCTGCACATTGCCCCATTCACGTTCCCCGGCCTCGGGGGACCTACAGGAGGTCACGTGTATCCACGGCTGTTCTCCCACCGACTCGGCAGACGTCTGGCCGTGTCACTCACCGTCCCGTTACTGGCTCTCGGCCTGTCGGTTCCCGCGATCGCGGCTCCCCCCGAGGCCGCACCTCTTCCCCCGCAGGAACCCGGTGTCACGCTCCGCGTCTTCGACGTGCAGACGTCGCTGAAGGAGATCTGCACCCTCAAGCCCGGACAGACCCCGAACATCGACAAGAAGATGTCGGTGATCAACTGGACCTCCGACGCAGACTTCGGGCTGGCGTCCAACTTCGTCAGCCAGGTCACCGGGAACCTCGACGTCGCCGCGGCCGGCAGCCATACCTTCCGCCTGGCCAGCGATGACGGCTCCCGCCTCTACGTCGATGACAAGCTGGTCATCGACCACGACGGACTGCACGGCTCCGATCTGCCCAAGGACGGCACGGTCTCGCTGACGGCCGGCTACCACTCTCTGCGCATCGAGCACTTCGAGGCGGGCGGAGGCCAGCAGATCACGCTCTCCTGGAAGCCCCCGGACGCCACCGGCTTCAGCCTCGTACCGAACTCGGTGCTGAGCACCGACGCCGGCGTCGTACGCGTCACCTCGCCCGGCCGGAAAGAGTGCGAAGGCGCCCTCGACACGCCCGGTGACGGACTGCCCCTGACCGAGGTCCACCCGAACTACACCCTGACGAACCTGCGGCCAGGCGGCTTCGAACCGCAGGTCTCCGCCATGGACTGGCTGCCCGACGGCCGCCTCGCGGTGACCACCTGGGGCGGCACGGACAACAGCACGGGCGAGGTGTACCTGCTGAGCAACGTCACCGGGGCAACCGGACCCGACAAGGTGACGTACAAGAAGATCGCGAGCGGCCTGAAGGAGCCGATGGGCGTCAAGTACGTGGACGGCAAGCTCTATGTCTCCCAGAAGCACGAGCTGACCGAACTGAACGACACCAACGGCGACGACGTCACCGATCAGTACAAGCGGATTGCCACCTGGCCGTTCGGCAACAACTTCCACGAGTTCGCTTTCGGCCTGCTGTACAAGGACGGGTTCTTCTACCTGAACCTGTCGGTGTCGATCAACTATGGCGGCGCCACCACGGACCCACAGCCGGCACCGAACCGCGGGACCACGATCAAGGTGAACAAGGAGAACGGAGCGGTCAGTTACGTCGCCGGTGGTCTGCGCACCCCCAACGGCATCGGCTGGGGCCCGGACGGCGACATGTTCGTCACCGACAACCAGGGCGGCTGGCTGCCCTCGTCGAAGTTGGTGCACATCAGGCAAGACCGCTTCTTCAACCACTACATGAACCCGGACGGGCCCTTCGACTCCCAGCCGGTGACCAAACCGGTGCTGTGGCTCCCGCAGAACGAGATAGCCAACTCGCCCAGCACGCCTCTCCAGTTGGAAGACGGCCCGTTCGCCGGTCAGATGCTGTTCGGCGACGTGACGTACGGTGGCATCCAGCGTGCGTTCCTGGAGAAGGTCGGCGGTGAGTACCAGGGGGCGGTCTTCCGCCTCACGCAAGGGCTGGAAGCCGGTGTCACCCGGATCAGCGTCGGCCCGGACGGCGCCCTCTACGCAGGCGGGCTGGGTGCGGGCGGCAACTGGGGCCAGGAGGGCAAGCTCAGCCACGGTCTGCAGAAGCTGACGCCGAACGGCACCAACGCCTTCGACATCCGCGCGATGCGCGCCGTCCCGGGCGGTTTCGAGCTGGAGTACACCCAGCCGGTGTCGACGGAGACCGCGGCCGACCTGGCCGGGCGCTACAAGATCAAGCAGTGGCGCTACGTGCCGACCGCGGCATACGGCGGCCCCAAGGTCGACGAGGAGAGCCTCACCGCCCAGTCGGCCACCCTGTCCGCCGACCGCAAGACGGTCACGCTGACGATCCCCGGGCTCAAGGCCGACCGAGTCGTCCATGTGCGCTCGGCCCGTCCTTTCAGTGCGACGGACGGCAAACAG
This sequence comes from Streptomyces sp., assembly GCF_035563135.1. Lineage (GTDB taxonomy): Bacteria > Actinomycetota > Actinomycetes > Streptomycetales > Streptomycetaceae > Streptomyces. The sequence goes on along the minus strand of NZ_DATMVN010000648.1, from coordinate 455 downwards.
CTCTGGAGCACCGAGGCCTGGTACACGATGAACCAGCTGCCCGGAGCGACTTCCCGGACCGGCGAGGTGAAGGGGGTCAACGGCAAGTGCCTGGACGTGGACAACAGCGGCACCGCCGATGGCACGAAGATCCAGCTGTGGAACTGCAACAGCACCGCGGCACAGAAGTGGACGGTCTCCGGTGACGGAACCGTGCGCGCCCTGGGCAAGTGCCTGGACATCGACAACGCCGGCACTGCCGACGGCACGAAGGTGCAGCTCTACGGCTGCAACGGCAGTGCGGCCCAGGCATGGCAGCCTCAGGCCGACGGCACTGTACGCAACCCGCAGTCCGGCAAGTGCCTCGACGCGTCCGGGGGGACCTGGAACGATGGCACACCGGTCCATCTGTGGGCCTGCCACACCGGCCCCAACCAGAAGTGGGCCCTGCCGTAGCACAGCCGGCCAACGTATCA
>NZ_DATMVN010000647.1:0-7995 GCF_035563135.1 Streptomyces sp. | reverse complement strand
TCGCAGACGAAGATCGCGGTCCCCGGGATCAGGTGGCCGCGCAGCGGGGACCAGCCGCCCCACTCCTGGCCGTTCCAGGCGGGCCACTCGGGCTCGACCAGGTCGACCAGCCGGAAGCCGCCCGCCACCACGTCCCGCACCCGGTCGCCCAGCGTCCTGTGATGCTCCACGTACACCGCGTCGCCGTGCTCGTCCTGCTCCACGTACGGCACGCGGTCGAAGTAGGAGGCGGAGACGGAGAGGCCCTCGGGCCCCGGCTCGTCGGGGAACGCCCAGCGGATGGGGTGCGTCACCGAGAAGACCCAGCGCCCCCCGGGCCGCAGCACCCGGTGCACCTCGCGGAACACCTGGACGGGGTCGGCGACGAAGGGGACCGCGCCGTAGGCGGAGCAGGCCAGGTCGAAGGAGCCGTCCCGGAAGGGGAGCCGTCCGGCGTCGGCCTCCACGAGGGGGACGCCGCCGCCGATGCGCAGGGCGTGCTGGAGCTGGCGGTGGGAGAGGTCCAGGGCGACCGGGCGGGCTCCCCGGGCGGCGAGCCAGCGCGAGCACTGGGCGGCGCCGGCCCCGATCTCCAGGACGTCCCGGCCCTTCAGGTCCCCGGCCGGGCCCAGCAGGGAGGCCTCGGCCTCGTCCAGACCTTCCGGCCCCCAGACGAAGCGGTCGTCCCCCAGGAACGCCCCGTGGTCGCTCTGGTACTCGTCGGCGTTCCGGTCCCACCAGCCGCGGCTCGCCCGGCTGCTCTCCGCCTGACCGGCCTGCCGCCGGGTCGCTTCGGGTTCGGACCCGTGCATCTCTTGGCTCATCGTGCCCGTCGTTGTAGTTTGCCTTCACCGCCTCGCGCGGGTGCCTCCACGCGGGCCGTACGGGTGAGTACGCCCATGTGCGCATGATGCACCGCTGGGGCCGATGTGGCCTCGGCGAACGCGAGTTGTGCCAGGAATGGGGCGGTGTGCCCCGGGTGTGCGGCTTCGCGCATTGACCCTGTCCGGCTGCCCCCGTATGCTACAAGTTGCGCTGCGAGCCTGCGCGCTTCAGACCTAGCAGGCCGCGCTCGCGTCTGTTGCATGTCCCCTCGGTTGTCGGGGCGCCTTCCGGATCATTGGATCGGTGCTCTCCAGGCTGTCCGGCTTCTGCAGAGGCGATACGGGCTTTCGGCGTAGCAGTACCTACGACTCACTGTCCGTACCGGAGCCCTTTCCCACATGACGAGCAGCACCGAGACCACCGCCACCACTCCGCAGGTTGCGGTCAACGACATCGGCGACGCGGACGCGTTCCTCGCGGCGATCGACGAGACGATCAAGTACTTCAACGACGGCGACATCGTTGACGGTGTCATCGTCAAGGTCGACCGGGACGAGGTTCTCCTCGACATCGGTTACAAGACCGAAGGCGTCATCCCGAGCCGCGAGCTCTCGATCAAGCACGACGTCGACCCGAACGAGGTCGTCAAGGTCGGCGACGAGATCGAGGCCCTGGTCCTCCAGAAGGAGGACAAGGAAGGCCGTCTGATCCTCTCGAAGAAGCGCGCTCAGTACGAGCGTGCCTGGGGCACCATCGAGAAGATCAAGGAAGAAGACGGCATCGTCACCGGTACCGTCATCGAGGTCGTCAAGGGTGGTCTCATCCTCGACATCGGCCTCCGCGGCTTCCTCCCGGCGTCGCTCGTCGAGATGCGTCGCGTCCGCGACCTGCAGCCCTACGTGGGCAAGGAGCTCGAGGCCAAGATCATCGAGCTGGACAAGAACCGCAACAACGTGGTCCTGTCCCGCCGTGCCTGGCTCGAGCAGACCCAGTCCGAGGTCCGCCAGACGTTCCTCACGACCCTGCAGAAGGGCCAGGTCCGTTCCGGCGTCGTCTCCTCGATCGTCAACTTCGGTGCCTTCGTGGATCTGGGTGGCGTCGACGGTCTCGTGCACGTCTCCGAGCTCTCCTGGAAGCACATCGACCACCCCTCCGAGGTCGTCGAGGTCGGTCAGGAAGTCACCGTCGAGGTCCTCGACGTCGACATGGACCGCGAGCGCGTCTCGCTGTCGCTCAAGGCGACGCAGGAAGACCCGTGGCAGCAGTTCGCCCGTACGCACCAGATCGGGCAGGTCGTTCCCGGTAAGGTCACCAAGCTCGTTCCGTTCGGTGCGTTCGTGCGCGTCGACGAGGGCATCGAGGGTCTGGTCCACATCTCCGAGCTGGCCGAGCGCCACGTGGAGATCCCGGAGCAGGTCGTCCAGGTCAACGACGAGATCTTCGTCAAGGTCATCGACATCGACCTCGAGCGCCGTCGCATCAGCCTCTCGCTGAAGCAGGCCAACGAGGCCTTCGGCGGCGACCCGGCCTCGGTCGAGTTCGACCCGACGCTGTACGGCATGGCCGCGTCGTACGACGACCAGGGCAACTACATCTACCCCGAGGGCTTCGACCCCGAGACCAACGACTGGCTCGAGGGCTTCGAGGCACAGCGCGAGGTCTGGGAGACGCAGTACGCCGAGGCGCAGCAGCGCTTCGAGCAGCACCAGGCCCAGGTCATCAAGTCCCGCGAGGCCGACGAGGCTGCCGCTGCCGAGGGCGCTGCCGCCCCGGCCGGCGCTGCCCCGGCTGCCTCCGGCGGCACGGGTGGCGGCGGCTCGTACTCCTCGGAGTCCGCGGACAACTCCGGCGCCCTGGCGTCGGACGAGGCCCTGGCCGCCCTGCGCGAGAAGCTGGCCGGCGGCCAGAGCTGACGCTCTGACACCGGTCGCTCATCGGCTGCGGTAGCTGCAGAGCTGTAGGTGAGGCCCGTCCCCTCCGGGGGGCGGGCCTCACCCATGTCCGGACACGGTGCCTCAGGGCGTCACGGCGATGTTCGTCAGGCCCCTGCCGCCGGTGACCGTGTTGGTCGCGTACACGGTGGTCCGGCAGTCCGCGCTCCGGTTGGTGACGTTGACGGCGAGCCGCCCGCCGCCGGTGGCGCCGGTCAGGTCCGAGGCGTTGCCGCGGAAGACCGTGCCGCAGCCCCAGCCGCTCTGCTGGCTGTGCGTCTCGTATCCGTTGTCGGTGGTGCGCACGCCCCTGTTGTTCTCGACGAGCACGTCGTTGCCCTTCACGTCGACCCAGGAGTCGTCGTAGTTGGCGCCGGTCAGTCCGCTGCCGTCGAAGGTGTTGCCGATGATCTTCGCTCCGGTGGTGCCTTCCTTGATGTCCACGTTCTCCCCGCCGACACCCGGGCCGATCGTGTTGCCGATGATCTGGACGTTGTCGCTCCGGTCGGTGAGATCGCCCGCCGATCCGACGTACACGCCCTCGCCCATGCCCCGGCCGTCGTGGCCGGTGTCGTGGATCCGGGAGTTCCGCAGGACGCCGTCCCGGCTGGACGTGCGGAAGTGGACGCCCTCCATGTCGAGGTCGTGCACGGTCACCGAGTCGATGACCACCCCGGCCGCCGCGTCGGTCACGATGCCCTTCTGGCCGCCCGTGACCGTGACGCCGCGCACCGTCCAGTACGACGCGCCGTCCAGGTGCAGCCCGTAGCCGCCGCCCGCGGTCAGGACCGCCGCCGAGGAGCCGGTGAGCGTGATGCGGGCGGCGGAGGCGGCCGGCGCGGTCGCCTTGAAATTGCCCGTGTACGTTCCGTCGGCGAGCCGGATGGTGTCACCCGGAGCCGCAGCGGCGAGAGCGGCCTTGAGCTGGGCCGCGGTGCTCACGTCGACGACCGCTGCCGCCCGGGCCGGGCCGGCCGTGACGAGTGGCAGGGTGAGGGCGGCGAGCGCGGCCGTCAGCAGGGCGGGGAACAGCGTGCGGGTGCGCATGGGGGTGCCTTCCCGTCGAGGGGTTCGGAGGTTCTCGTCCATGAATGCGGGGTGAGCCTCCGGAACTGTCCGTGACGGTAAGAGAGGTAAGTGGGCATGTCAAGGTATGGACCAATGGGCTCGTGGCGCCGCTGGGCGCGGAGGGCGCGGAGGGCGCGCGGGATGCGCGGTGGCTGACGGCCTGTGAGGCGTGGGCGCCGGCAACCGCGTGGCGCCGGGAGCACCAGGCATCGGAAGCGGACGGTGAACACCGGTGCAGACGCACGGAGTTGCCGACCTCCTTGTCCTTCCCTCCCCGGTGGCCGGCCCGCACGCGACGGTTCTCCGGCCCTCCCCGCAGGACGGTGACGGCGTCGCACGGCCGTGTCCTCACCCGGCCGCAAGGGAAAGGGGCGCGTGCGGGAATGCTGTGGGCGAGCAGGGTGTTCTTGTCGGGGAACACGAGGAGGAGCGGTAACCGTGCCTGATCCGCAGAGTTTGTACGAATGGGAGCCGAAGGGCCTGGCTGTCGTCGACATGGCGCTCGCCCAGGAGTCGGCCGGCCTGGTCATGCTCTATCACTTCGACGGGTACATCGACGCGGGCGAGACCGGCGAACAGATCGTCGACGGCCTGCTGGAGACGCTGCCGCACCAGACGGTGGCCCGCTTCGACCACGACCGGCTCGTCGACTACCGGGCGCGCCGCCCGCTGCTGACCTTCAAGCGCGACCGGTACACGGGCTTCGAGGCACCCGCCCTGGAGGTGAAGGCCGTCCAGGACGCCACGGGTGCGCCGTTCCTCCTCCTCTCCGGACCGGAGCCCGACGTCGAGTGGGAGAAATTCGCCGCCGCGGTGGAGCAGATCGTGGAGCGGCTCGGTGTCCGGCTCGCGGTCAGCTTCCACGGCATCCCGATGGGTGTCCCGCACACCCGCCCGGTCGGGCTCACCCCGCACGGCAACCGCACTGACCTGATGCCCGGTCACCGCAGCCCCTTCGACGAGGCGCAGGTCCCCGGCTCCGCCGAGGCGCTCGTGGAGTACCGGCTGATGGAGGCGGGGCACGACGTCCTCGGCGTCGCCGCCCATGTGCCGCACTACGTCGCCAGGTCCGCCTATCCGGACGCCGCGCTCACCACCCTGGAGGCGGTCACCGCGGCGACCGGACTCGTCCTGCCGAGCGTCGCGCACACGCTGCGCACGGAGGCGCACCGCACCCAGACCGAGATCGACCGGCAGGTCAGGCAGGGCGACGAGGAGCTCGTCTCGCTCGTCGAAGGGCTGGAGCACCAGTACGACGCGGTCGCGGGGTCCGAGACCCGGGGCAACCTCGTGGCGGAGCCGGTCGATCTGCCGTCGGCGGACGAGATCGGCCTCGAATTCGAACGCTTCCTCGCGGAACGTGAGGGTGATTCCTGACGGAGCCTCCGGCCGCACCCCGCCCGGAGGCTAGGCTCACCGCATGCTGAAAGTGGGCCTGACCGGCGGGATCGGCGCCGGCAAGAGCGAAGTGTCACGGCTGCTCGCACGCTACGGAGCCGTACTGATCGACGCCGACCGGATCGCCCGGGAGGTCGTCGAGCCCGGCACCCCCGGGCTCACGGCAGTCGTCGAGGCCTTCGGCCCCGAGATCCTCGGGGCCGACGGCTCCCTGAACCGGCCGGCGCTCGGCTCGATCGTCTTCGCCGATCCCGCACGTCTGGCCACGCTCAACGCCCTCGTCCACCCGCTGGTCAGGGCCCGTTCCGCCGAGCTGGAGCGGGCCGCCGGGCCCGGCGCGGTCGTCGTCCACGACGTCCCGCTGCTCACCGAGAACGACCTCGCCCCGCTCTACGACCTGGTCGTGGTCGTCGACGCGGAACCGCAGACCCAGCTCGACCGGCTCGTAGGGCTGCGCGGCATGACGGAGTCCGACGCCCGCGCCCGGATGGCGGCGCAGGCCACCCGCGAGCAGCGGCTGGCCGTGGCCGATCTCGTCATCGACAACGACGGTCCGCTGGAGGACCTGGAACCCCAGGTCCGCACGGTCTGGTCGGAGCTCGCCGCGCGGGCCGCCGCCGGCTGATCCGGCATCCGGCCGGAATACGCGCACCTGGCCGGATGTTGAAAGGCGGAAGGCGAGGGGAAGGATAGGGCCGTGCCCGAGAACAACCCGGAAACGCATGTCATCGACTTCCGCGCGGCGGAGCAGCTGCTCGCCGCACGGGACCCGCGGGGCGCGGTCAAGCTGCTCGACTCGGTGATCGCGGCCCATCCCGAGAACACGGCGGCCCGGCTGCTGCGCGCCCGGGCCTTCTTCGCCGCCGCCCAGCTCCGGCCGGCCGAGCTCGAATTCGAGCTGGTCCTGGAGCGTGAGCCGGACAACGCGTTCGCGCACTTCGCGCTGGCCCGCACCTTCCAGAGGTCCGGCCGGCCCGAACAGGCCACCCGCCACTTCCGGCTGGCCGCCGCGCTCGACCCGAAACCGGAGTATCTCCAGGCCGCCCGTTTCGACGAGCGTCCCTGAGGGCGCACGGGCCGGGGCCGCGCCTTCGGCCCCGCGGCGGGCCTCAGCGGCCGTACCCGCCCCGGTCGGGTTCGTACGGGGGGACGTCCCGGCCCGGCTGATAGTGCGGGCCCTGCCGCAGATGGCGGACGACGAGGCAGAGATCCGTGGCCGTGACCGCCAGCAGCACACCGCAGGCCGCCGCCCAGCCGGGCCGTGCGGTCGCCACGAAGGCCACCAGGCCCAGCACCGCCCAGATCACGCCCCACAGACTCAGCCAGAGTCGCATCCGCAGGGGGCTGCGTGCGGTGGACGGTTCACTTCCGGTTCGCATCACCATCGCCTCCCCTCCAGCATGACTCCGCGGTGCGGCGTACGGAAGCCGACGGCAGGCGGGCCAAGGGTCAGTGGACGAACCGGTAGCTGCGCCAGGGCGGAGCGCCTTCGGCATTGACGTCGGTGAGCGTGGTGGACACATAGGCGGTCTCGCGACCGGTGCAGTCGCGGGTGGTGTACAGGACGACGTCGACCAGGGTCCGGTTCTCGACCTTCTGCGCACCGGCGGGCGCCATCCTGTGACAGCCCTTCACCGAAGGGCTGTGCACGGTGACGACCTCGTCCCGGCCGGTGGTGTGGGCGACCGCCCCCACTGCCGTGCGCCCGAGTCCGGAACAACCGGTGGCTGCCAGGGCGAGCAGGGCCGCGCCGGCGGCGATGCCGGTGCGGCGGCGGACAGGGGCGGGGGGCGCGGTGACGGACATGGGCTGGTCCTCGTCTGCTCGTCCGGCTCATCGGTACGTCACGGGAGACGTGCTGGCGCTGGCCACCCTGCCCGGTCCTGCGGTCGCCGGCATCCGGTGCGCAGCCGGCCGGGGCCACCGGCACCCGTACGGAGGTTCAGGAGGTGCGTAACGGGCATACCGTGTTAATAGGGTGTTTCGGGTACAGGGACGCACCCCCGGAGGCAGGGGGCCTGTGATGGTCCAGGGACTGTTGGTCGCACTGGTGGCGGTACTCGCGGGCGGCCTGGTGTACGCCATGGCCGCCGCCCGGGTGGTCAAGCAGTACGAGCGGGGTGTGGTGCTCCGGCTCGGCAGGCTCCACGACGCGGTGCGCCCCCCGGGCTTCACCATGATCGTCCCGGGGGTCGACCGGCTCCGCAAAGTGAACATGCAGATCGTGACGATGCCCGTCCCCGCCCAGGACGGGATCACGCGGGACAACGTGACGGTGCGGGTGGACGCCGTCATCTACTTCAAGGTGGTGGACCCGGCGAGCGCGGTGATCCAGGTGGAGGACTACCGGTTCGCGGTCTCCCAGATGGCGCAGACCTCCCTGCGGTCGATCATCGGTAAGAGCGACCTGGACGATCTGTTGTCCGACCGGGAGAAGCTGAACCAAGGACTGGAACTGATGATCGACAGCCCGGCGGTGGGCTGGGGCGTGCAGATCGACCGGGTGGAGATCAAGGACGTCTCGCTGCCGGAGACGATGAAGCGGTCCATGGCACGGCAGGCCGAGGCCGACCGTGAGCGGCGTGCGCGGGTCATCAACGCCGACGCCGAGCTGCAGGCGTCGAAGAAACTCGCCCAGGCGGCCCAGCAGATGTCGACCCAGCCGGCGGCGCTGCAGCTGCGGCTGCTGCAGACGGTGGTCGCGGTCGCGGCCGAGAAGAACTCCACGCTGGTCCTGCCCTTCCCGGTGGAACTGCTCCGCTTCCTGGAACGCGCGCAGCAGGGACAGCCGCAG
>NZ_DATMVN010000646.1:0-5843 GCF_035563135.1 Streptomyces sp. | reverse complement strand
CGCCGCCGCAGCAACCACCGCCGCCGCCACCGCCGCCCGCCGGGGCGGCAGCCGGTGCGGAGGCGACGGAGCCGCCCACGGCCACGGTGGAGAGCAGCTTCACGGTGTCCTCGTGCCCGGCGGGGCAGGAGGCGGGGTCGGAGGACTCGGCCATGGGGCGGCTGAGCTCGAACGTCTCGCCGCAGGGGCGACAGCGGTACTCGTAACGAGGCATGGCCCCAGATTAGAGCCTCTTGCCCTTCTCGACCTCGGGCATCGGCACGCGGGGGCGGCGCTCCTCCCGCGCGACCTGCTCGGGCCGGTGGGCCCGCCGGTACGGATTGCCGTACGGCAGACCGCCACTGACTCTTCCGTACATGCCGGACATCATCAGCAGCGGCCCGGCCCAGCCGGACGAGCAGCGGGGCCGGCCGTGGGGAACCCGTGCCGTGGCAGAACAATGCCGACCGACCGACCGGCGCCGCGCGGTCAGGCGCCGCTCCCCAGCTCCTCGCGGATCGCGGAGACCACCTGGTTCGCGGTCCGGCGCACGGCTTCGGTCTCCGTGAGGAAGTGCCAGTAGTCGGGATGACGCTCCTCCAGCCCGGCGACCGCCCGCTCCAGTCGCGCCACGGCGTCGTCCAGCGGGCGGGCGTGGCGCGGGTCCGGCGTGTGGCGTCCTGCCATGGCGAGGCGCTGGGCGTCCCGGATCGTGAACCGGGTCCGCTCGATCTCCGCCTGCGGATTCTTGGCCACCGCGTCGAGCCGCTGCAACCGGTCCCCGGCGGCGGATACCGCCTCATCGGTCGAATTGAGCAGCGCCCGGACCGTACTCAACCGGGACGTCGCGTCGGCCCACCGCTGCTCGGAGCGCGCGTCGGCGGCCTCCGCCAGCTTCGCCTCGGCCTGCCGCACATTGACCGCCGCCTGCTCGGGAACCGGCTGCAGATCCTGCCAGCAGGCCACCGAGAAACGCCGCCGGAGCTCGCTGAGCACCGGCTCGACCTGACCGGCGCGCGTCGTCAGCGCCTGGGCCCGGGTGCGCAGGGACACCAGCCTCCGGTCGATCTCGGCGGCCCGCTCAGGAAGCCTGTCCGCCTCCGCCCGGACCGCTTCGGCGTCCCGCAGGACCCGGTCCGCGCGCTGCAGCGTCTCGGCCACCCCGTGCCGTCCCGCGCCCTGGTTGAGCTTGGTCAGCTCCGGGGCGAGAGCCGCGAGCCGGGCGGCGAGATCATCGGCCCGCAGCCCGGAAGCGCGTACGGCGTCCAGGGCGTTGCTCGCGGCCAGCAACGTCTGACGGGCCCGCTCCACAGCGGGGGCCAGCCGTGCGAGCTGGGTCTCCGCGCTGCTGAGCAGGGTCCCGAGCCCCTGGGCGAACCGGTCGAGCTCACCCTTCACCCGCACGAGCTCGTCCTTGGCGCGGGCCAGCTCGGTCCGGGCACCGGCTGCTGCCGAGGGCTCCAGATCGTCACGGTCGAGGTCGTGGGCGTCGACCGCGGTGATGTACTGGTGGCTGACCTCGTCGATCCGCCGCCCGAGCGCCGCGAAGTCCTCCGCCGCCCTGAGCGCGCGGGGCGAACTGTCCACGGCGGTGATGGTCTCGATCGAGATCCGAAGATCGCGCTGAGCGGTGTCCAGCTCGTAGAAGGCAGCCGCCGCCGCGTCCTTCGCCGCCTGCGCGTCGGCCCGCTGGTTCTCCCCGCGCCCCCCGAACCAGCGGCGCGTACCCCCGCCCGCGAAAGCACCCGGGACAGCCGCGACGACCAGGGGAACCGGCAGCAGCATCAGCACCAGGGCGTCCCTGACGGCGGAACCAACACCCGCTTTCGCCTGCGGCCGCGTGTGTATCGCCGTCACATCCCTCTCCCGTGCCGATTCGCCCTGCCCGGTTCATTCTCCCACCAGTCAGGACGAACGCACGGGCCGGTCAGTTCGCACTTCGGACAGTGATTTCACCGTTGTCGCTGCGCGCCTTCACCACGTGCTTGCTGCTGTCGCTGCGGGGCACGTCGACGGAGACCTCGCCGTTGTCGGCCTCGGCGGACACCGCGTACGCGTTCTTCCCGGCCGGCAGGTCGATGGTGATGCTCCCGTTGTCACTGACGGTGTCCACCAGATCAGGGACCTGTGTCAACCCGAGCTGGACCGAGCCGTTGTCGGAGCGGGCGATCACGGAAGACCCGGAGACCCGCTCGGCCTCGATGGTGCCGTTGTCGGCGCTCAGTTTCAGCGGCCCGGACACATCACGCACCTCGACCCCGCCGTTGTCGGCGGAGATCGTGAGGGGGGCGGTGAAACCGGCCGCGGTGACCTTCCCGTTGTCCCCCTGCACGGTCAGGGCCAGCCCCCGGGGCACCTTCACCTCGTGGTGCGCCGCACAGTTACTGATCACCGCCCGGCACTTCACCTCGAGCCTCAGCTCGTCCCTCTTGAGCTCCCACACGGGGTCGGGCCCACTGCCCAGCATGACCCACCCGTCGACACGGCGGGTCACCTCGATCTGCTCGACATCGGCGGGCACCAGGTCCAGGGTCGAGTTCTCGGCGTCGATGGTGAGCGCCTCGCCACTGAACGCGAACGACTTGTGCTCGGCGGAGGCATCCTCCGCGTCCGTACTGCCACAGCCACTGAGCGCGGCGACGAGAAGCACGGTCCCGGCGGCAGCCACGAGGGCCTCGGTACGTCGTGTACGGATGGTCATGATGTCGAGTCCCCCTGAGAGCGCTGCCGGTAGGGCTCCACCGTACGGACGGGCCCACCCCGGGACGATCCGGACGGCTACCCTCTCCGGGGTGGGGATATCCCCCGTACCGCCTCGCGAGCCCGGGGGAGCGGCGGGGCGGGCGGCGTCCGGGCGGGAACCGGATTGCCGCTGGGGGCCGTGGGCCATGTAACCTGTTGCCTCATCCACGGGTGCGTAGCTCAGGGGTAGAGCGCTGCTCTTACAAAGCAGATGTCGGCGGTTCGAAACCGTCCGCGCCCACCGTAGGAAATAGCAGGTGAGAGCCTGTTTCGGCCCTTCGGTCCACACGGACCGGGGGGCCGTTTCCATGATCGATTCCATATGGAGTCCACATCCCCACGGGGGCGTGCTCAGTGCCCGGGGGGCGGCAGTGGCCGCAGGCGGGGAGTTCGCGGAATCAGACCGGGGGCGTGCCCGGCGGTGAGGGAACCGGCGGGCAGGGCGGTGACGGGCCTTGATCCGGCGTATGTGCCGTCACTCCGTACACACCGAACGGCGGGAACAGGTCGACACGGCGGGGGAAGTGGCCGAGGGCGCAGTCCTGGCACAGCAGGTCGGTTCCGGCCGCGGTTATCCGCACGCTCTCCACCGGGGCGTTCCAGCAGGCTTCGCAGGTAGTGACGGCGGTCGGGGCCAGGGCGGTGGTCACGGGCGCTTGCCAGGGGATGTCGTGGGCGACCAGGTAGGGGTACGCATGAAGTGCCTCCGTTTCGTCGGGCGGGTGGCGGCCCGTCCCGGCCGCTGTCCTGCCAGGGAATGAGCGGCCGGGGCGGAAGTCATCAGCCGGAAGGTTGTTCTGCGTCGCAGGGAGGGCAGGACCACACCTCGGTGTCGAGGTTGTGCGCCCCGGCCTGGTCGCGGATCGTTCCGGCGGACACGGCCCCGGTGGTGAGCAGCTTCTTGCACCACACGCAGGCGCGGCCGGCGGACTGATCCCAGGTGAGGGTCTCCGGCGCGGGGAACTCCCTGGGGCCTGCGGGTGTCACGACCGCCCGTTGCACCGGTCGCACTGGCAGGCCGGGTAGACGGAGGGGGGTTCGGCTGTCTTCAACGGGACGACCTCCGCTTCCGGCCGTACCACCCGGACACTGCCGTAGCGGTTCACCTCGTACACCTTCATCGTCATTGCCACTGCTGACTCCCCGGCCGATTGGAGAACGCGCGCCCGTTCTGCTGCGTGGCCCGCTGTTACACCCCGATGATGTGCGTGTACGTCAGGTAGCGAATAGGTCGCCGAACGGCCATGTGTGGCCATGTGGCGGCCATGGCTGGGAGCGCAGGCAATGACCCCTCACACCGGTTCAGTGAGACGCAACGACGCGCTGCGGGCGGCCCGCTTGCGCAAGGGCTGGCGGACCGTCGAAGCCGCGGCCGGCATGCTCACCGAGCATGGCCAGCGGCTCCTCGACGACCGGCAGTTCACTGTGTCCGCGCGCACCTGGCGCCGGTGGGAAGGCGACCGCCCGGGCTGGCCGGCCGAGGAAACAGCGATCGTCCTTCACGACGCGCTCGGCCGGTGGCCTGAAGACCTGGGCTTCACCACCCCGCCCGGCTGGATCCGGCCCGAGCACCACGAAGAGGAAGATGTGAGCCGACGCGCATTCGTGAGCGTCACGGCGGCCGCGCTCGTCGCCGGCCCCGTCGCTCCGCAGCACGTCGATCCCGCTCTGATCGGGTACTTCCAGCAGCAGTTGGAGGGCCACTACCGGGCGGACATGTTCCTCGGCCCGCACGATCTGATCGGCACGGTGTCCGCTCAGTATCAACTCATCGACAAGCTGGCGTGCTCTGCGAAGGGTGAAACACGCCGTGGCCTCCTGCGTGTCGGGGCGGCCTATGCGGCGCTCGTCGGCTGGTTGTACCAGGACGCGGGCGACATGGACGGGGCGGCGTTCTGGCGGGGGATGACGCAGGAGATCGCCATGCGCTCCCGTGACCCGCACCTCATCGGGTACAGCCTGGTGAACCAGGCGCATGTCCGCACTGACCTGGGCGACGGATACGCGGTCATCGATCTGTGTGAGGCCGCCCTCGATGACTCCGACCGTCTGGTGCCGAAGGTACGCATCATGGCGATGCAGCAGCAGGCTCACGGTGCCAGCCTGACGGACGACCGCAGGTCGGTCGACCAGCTGCTTGACGAGGCCGACCGGCTGCTGCCCGGAGTCGACGATGACCTGCCGTGGGGCAACGCCTGCCGCCGGACACCGGGGTATCTGGAGGTGCAGCGGGCGACCTGCTACGGACGACTGGGGCTCGGTGCCGAAGCCGGTGCCCTCTGGTCCCAGGTCCTCACACTCGTGCCGGAGACGGCCCGCAGAGATCGTGGGGTGTACCTGGCACGGCAGGCTACCGCGGCCGCCGTTGCGCGGGAGCCTGATCAGGCGCTGGAGATCGCTCGTACCGTGGCGACGATCGCTGTCGAGACCCGGTCCGCGCGGATGCGCCGTGAACTGGTCACCCTGGAGCGGGCGATGCGCCCATGGCACGATTCCCCGGTTGGCCAGGACCTCGCCGAGGTCCTGGCACCTGCGACCGACGGGAGCTGACGATGGCCAAGGAACCGCTGACAGACGAGGAGATCGGCGTGCGGCTTGCCGTGGTTCCGGGCTGGTTGCGCGACGGTGACGAGATCACGCGCTCGTTCGGGATCCGGTACCACGGGGGCGTCGCGATGATCGTGCATGTCGCGGACGTTGAACGCCTCATCGGGCACCACGCGGACATCGATCTACGGTGGGACCGGGTGCGGTTCGGAATCACGACCCATGATGCCGGCCACCGGCTCACAGAGGCGGACTTCGACCTGGCCGCCCGCATCGACCGGATCGCCGCGGCACACGAAGCCAAGCCGCTCGACGCCTGACCCCGGACGCAACGAAACCGCCCCCGCCCGACCCCGCGCAGCGGCCGGACAGGGGGCGCAGGGCCAGACTCCAGTTCGGTTGTAATCCGACCCTCCTCACAAGGTCGCCTAGGAGCAATACCGGTGATTTAGGTGGTTTTCTGGCGTCTACTGGTTGCTTTGGTGGGTGGGACGAGTGTGATTGCCCTGGTGGGTGGTTGGGGTGGGTTGCGGTGGTGGGTGTGTTTGAGGTGCCAGTTGCTCATCTTGCGTTTG
>NZ_DATMVN010000645.1:0-2194 GCF_035563135.1 Streptomyces sp. | reverse complement strand
CTGCGCCTGCTGGGCCGCGGAGCCTGGTGGTCGGCGGTCGGCCTGAACGCCGGCGGGGCACTGCTGCACGTCGCCGCGCTGAAGTACGGACCGCTCACCCTGGTCCAGCCGCTCGGCGCGCTCACGCTCGTCCTCGCCGTCCCGCTCGGCGCCCGTTCCGCGGGCCGCCGGGTCAGCCGTACGGAATGGCGAGGCACGCTCCTCACCCTCATCGGCCTCGCCGCGCTGCTCCTGGCCGCGGGCGGCGCCGCGCCGCACGACACGCTGACCCTTCCCGAGGCCCTGGGAGTCGGCGCCGTCACCATGGGGCTCGTCGCCGCGCTCAGCCGTCCGGGCACCCGGCCCGGACTCCGGCACGCGGCGGCCTCGGGCATCACGTCCGGGGTGGCCTCCGCCCTCACCCAGACCCTCACGGTCACCGCGACCGACCACTCGGGCCCGCTGCTGGACCTGCGGCTGGTGACCGTGGCGGTGCTCGTCTCCTTCTTCGCCCTGGGCGGCCTGCTGCTCTCCCAGACCGCCTACCGGGGCGGCCTCGGCGCACCCCTCGCCGTGGTCACCCTCGCCAATCCGGTCGCCGCCGCCGTGATCGGACTGGTCCTGCTCGGCGAACGCCTCCAGGGAGGGGCGCTCGGCCTGATCCCCGCGTTCATCGGGGCCGCTGCCGCCGCCCGGGGCGTGACACTGCTCAGCCGCGCGCAGGCGGGGACCCCCGCCCCGGCCGCTGCCGCCCGGGTCCCGGCCGTCACGAGGCCACGGTCCAGGATCGTCGCCGGCGGCCGGCCCCGCGCCGCCGTACACGCCGAGGAGCCGCTCGTGCCGCACCCGGAGCCCGCCGGGACAGCAGGCGGCCCCGTCCGGCCGGGGAAGAGGTGGTGAGGGTGCGGGAGTGACACGGTACGCATCCTCGAACACGCCGGGACAAGGTGATCACAGCTCCGCGGCGAGCTCCGTGCCCTGGCGGATCGCACGCTTGGCGTCCAGCTCGGCGGCCACATCGGCGCCGCCGATCAGATGCACGGCACGCCCCGCGGCGCGCAGTTCCTCGTACAGCTCACGGCGCGGTTCCTGACCCGCGCACAGCACCACGGTGTCGACCGGGAGCACCTGCTGCTCGCCGTCCACGGTGAGGTGCAGGCCCTCGTCGTCGATCAGGTCGTAGGACGCACCCGCGATCATCGTCACGCCGCGCCGGCGCAGCTCCGTGCGGTGGATCCACCCGGTCGTCCTCCCGAGTCCGGCCCCGACCTTGCTCGCCTTGCGCTGGACCAGGTGCACCGTGCGCGGCGGCTGCGGACGTTCCGGCGTACGCAGCCCGCCCCGGTCCGCGTAGTCCGTGTCCACACCCCACTGCCGGAAGAAGACCTCCGGGTCCGTACCCGCCGCCTCACCGCCGTCGGTCAGGAACTCCGCGACGTCGAAACCGATCCCGCCCGCCCCGACGACGGCCACCCGGTCACCGACCCGCGCACCGTCGCGCAGGACGTCCAGATAGCTGACCACACTGGGATGCCCGATGCCGGGGACGGCGGGGGAGCGGGGCTCCACGCCGGTGGCCAGGACGACCTCGTCGAAGCCGTCGAGTGCGACGGACGTGGCCCGGGTGCCGAGCCGGAGCTCGATCCCTTCCTCGGCGAGCCGGGTGCGGAAGTAGCGCAGCGTCTCGTCGAACTCCTGCTTGCCCGGCACCCGGCGTGCCACGTTCAGCTGTCCGCCTATCTCGCCGGCCGCGTCGAACAGCGTCACCGTGTGCCCGCGCTCGGCGGCCGTGACCGCGCACGCCAGTCCTGCGGGCCCGGCGCCGACCACCGCGACGTGCTTACGGACACGGGTGGGCGAGAGCACCAGTTCCGTCTCGTGGCAGGCGCGCGGATTCACCAGGCAGGAGGTGATCTGCAGGCTGAAGGCGTGGTCCAGGCAGGCCTGGTTGCAGCCGATGCAGGTGTTGATCGCGTCGGCGCGGCCCTTTGCCGCCTTGGCGACGAAGTCGGGGTCGGCGAGGAAGGGCCTGGCCATCGACACCATGTCCGCGCGGCCCGAGGCGAGCACCTCCTCGGCCAGCTCGGGGGTGTTGATGCGGTTTCCGGTCACCAGCGGTACGGACACCGCGCCCCGCACCTTCTCCGTCACCCAGGTGAAGGCGCCGCGCGGCACGGACGTCGCGATGGTCGGGATGCGGGCCTCGTGCCAGCCG
>NZ_DATMVN010000644.1:0-3262 GCF_035563135.1 Streptomyces sp. | reverse complement strand
GGGGCGGTGCGGTGGTACGTGCGCGGCCGGTGGAGCGGCCTCAGCCGTGGGCGGCCGGGCGGCCCAGCCGCCGTACGGCCACCGCGGTGAGACAGAGCACGACGCCGCCGCAGCACAGCGGCAGAGCCGCGGCGCCCGGCGGGGCGCCGGTCAGCATCACCGCGCCGGCGGACACCGCCGCGGTGAGGCACAGGGCCGCCGGCGGCCAGGCGGTGCCGAACGCCTGGAGCAGCAGGGAGAGCCACAGCGCGGCGGCGAGCAGCAGCAGGGTGACGGGCTCGGCGCCCGCGAGCAGCGCCGCCGGGACGAGCGGACCGAGATACACGAGCAGGCAGCCGGCGAGAACGGCGGCGGAGCGGGCCCGGAACCCGGCGGGTGTCCTCGTGGACCGCAGAGCCGCCACCGACAGTCCGCGGTAGCGGTACAGCAGCCACTCGGCCGGCCCCATGCTCAGGGTCAGCACGATCACCCCCCAGGGATGGTCCCGGCCCGCCAGGAACACCAGCGACCCGGCGGCCAGTCCGAACAGCCCGTACGGCAGGGACGGCCACAGCCCCGGACGCGCGGCACCGGCTGCGGCGGGCGCCGTGCGGGTGGCGCGCAGCACCCAGCCGGCCGCGGCGACCGTGCCGAGGAGCGACAGCAGCGGAAGCCCGGCCCGGAGCACGGTCCCGGGCTCCCACCACAGCAGTGCCGTCCCGCCTGCGGTGACCGGCACGAGGACCGCCAGCAGCAGCCGCTCGCGGCCCAGCACGAGCAGCACACCGGCCGCCGCGAGGTACGCCGACTGGGCCACGACGGCCAGGGCCGTCACGCCCGGCCCCGAGAGCGCGGCTCCGGCGACGGCCGCCGTGACAGCGCCCAGCGGCGCACCCTTCGCCAGGGTGCGACCCGCCTCCGGGCGCCCGCTCGCCAGGCGTACGTAAGCCCGGTGGCCCAGTGCCTGGTTCCAGGCCCAGGAGATCAGCCCGGCCACCACCAGCGCCCGCACCGTGCCGTCAGGGGGCAGCAGTTGCCCGGCGAGCGCGTAGGCGAGGCCGGGCAGCGCGAACAGCAGGCCTCGCAAGGCGCAGCGCAGATGGTCAGGCCGCCAGGGATCGACGGGCCGCGGCGGCTCGGGGAACGTCCGCGGTACGCGCTGGTACAACGCGGTCGCCAGCGAGAACAGATCGGCGTGTCCGTACGTCTTCCGGATCACCTCACCGGTGAGCCCCTCGGACTCCAGCAGCGCGGCGACCTCATAAGGGTGAACCGCGGGTGCGATGCGGTCGGCCAGTTCGGCGGCGAGCCCGTCCACCGCGTCGCGCCGCGCCCCGTGGCCGGGCAGGACCAGGGCCAGCGTGTGCTGATCGGTGAGGCGCGAAGAGAGCGGGCGGTGGCCGGCGAGGCGCAGGGCCAGTGTGTCCTGCTCCGCGCCGCCCGGCTCCAGCGACATGGGTCCGCTCATCCGGCCGCGCTCCTGACCGGTGCTCTGCCCGCCGTCGCCGGCGCGCGTTCCCCGACGGCCGCGAGCCCGCTCCGGGCGCCGGACGCCGACAGCTCCAGGTAGATGGAGCGGAAGGTGTCGACGGTCTGCCGGAGGGTGAACTGCTCGATCACCCTGAGCCGGGCCGCCTCGCCCATCCTCCGGCGCCGTCCGGCGTCGGCCAGCAGCTCCAGGGCCGCGGCGGCCATCGCGGCCGGATCGCGGGGCGGCACCACGAGACCGGTGTCGCCGACGGCCTCCCGTACGCCGCCCACGTCCGTGGACACGGTCGCCCGCCCGCAGGACATGGCCTCGATCAGGGTGAAGGGGAAGCCCTCGCTGATGCTGGAGAGCATCACGACGTTGCCCGCCGCGTAGGCGTCCCTGATGTCCTCGACGCGGCCCTCGAAGGTGACCGCACCGGCGTGGCCCAGCTCCGCGGCCAGGGCCTCGCACCGGTCCCGGTACGCCTCCCCGCCGCGCGGCGTGCCGCCGAACAGGCGCAGCCGCGCGGCGGGCACCCGCGCGCGTACGAGGGCGAAGGCACGGATCAGGGTCTCCAGGTCCTTGATCGGGTCGACACGGCCGGCCCAGCTGAGCACGGGGTCGGCCGGTTCGGGGCCGGCGGGCGGGAACGCGGCGGGGTCCACGCCGTTGTAGACCGTCCGGATCGACTCGGGCGCGGCGCCGCCGCGCTCCTCCCAGAGCCGGTTGTAGCGGTTGCCCGGGGTGATCAGGGCCGCCCGGCGGTAGGTCTCCTCGGCCAGGAGCCGGAAGAAGCCGAGCAGCAGTGCCTTGACCGGCCAGCGGTAGGGGCCGGTGCGGTAGCCGAGGTAGCGCTCGCGCAGATAGACGCCGTGCTCGGTGAGCAGCAGCGGCACACCGTGCCGTTCCAGCGCGGCGAGGCCCGGCAGGACCGCCACGCCGCCGCTGACCGCGTGCGCCACACCCGTCTCCGGGAGCGGCGCGGCCAGCGGCCGCAGCGCGTGCTCCAGCAGCGTGGTCGCGGTCACCGCGTCCTGAAGCGTCGGCCGGGCCTCGCGCACCGCGAGTCCGGGCCGGTTCCAGAGGGCCGTCAGGATGCCGATGGCCCGGTCCCCGCGCAGGAACGGGCTGAGCCGGCCGTCCTCGGCGGCCCGTGCGAGCGCGTGGAGGGCCGGGCCGAAGCCGTCCTCGGCGTGCGGGTCGAGCAGTGCGGCCACGAACCGCTCGTAGGACTCGGCGAGCCGCCCGAGGTGGTGCCCGCGGGGGGCGCGCCCGTCCGGGGCAGGACCCCACATGGGGACGGAGACGATGCGGCCGACGTGGGCGGGGACGTCCCAGACGACCGGCTCACGGCCGGTGCCGGTGACCGCGGTCACGTCGAAGGCGATGTCGGGCATGCCGGTGACGAGCTGGTCGCACCAGACACTCACACCGCCGTGACTGTGCGGGTAGGTGCCTTCGGTGAGCAGGGTGACGCGCGACGCGCCGAGGTGTCGCGCGCCGTGGCGAAAGTGCATCGGAGTGCTCCACGGCCGGGAAGTGGGGGTGTGCCGGGCCCGGGGGTCGCGGGCCCGGCCCGGCCGCCGCACCGGCGGCCGGGACAGGAAGGACGTACGCCTGTCAGCGCTCCGCGGCGTAGGGGATCCGTTCCTCGACGCCGGCCGGGACCTCGGTCCGGGGCGCGGTGCCCGCCGGTACTCCGGTCGCGGCGGGCGTTTCGCCCGGGCCGGCCGCCGCGGCCGGCGCACCGGCGGACGGGGGCAGGTCCAGGGTGTACGGCAGGTGGCCGGCCTGGGCCCAGCCGGAGACCGC
>NZ_DATMVN010000643.1:0-3644 GCF_035563135.1 Streptomyces sp. | reverse complement strand
CGTCCGCCGTTCTGGTCTCGGTGGTCGCCGCGCTGCACCGGGCCTCGGACGGGCGCTGGCGACAGCACGGCACCGAGGGCCGTTACCGCGTGTACTGCACGGACCAGGCCAACTCGTGTGTCTTCAAGGCGGTGCGGATCGCAGGGGCAGGTGAAGCGGTCCTGGTGCCGGTCGTTCCCGGCGCCCATGTGATGGATCCGGCCGCGCTCGCCCGCCGCCTCGACGACGACAGGGCCGCCGGGCTGGTACCAGCGGCCGTGGTCGCCACCGTCGGCACCACCGCCACCTGCGCCTACGACCCGGTCCCCGAGATCGGCGCGGTCTGCCGCGAGCGTGGCGTCTGGCTGCACGTGGACGCCGCCTACGCCGGCAACGCCGCGCTCTGCCCCGAGTTCAGGGACGGCAGCGCGGGACTCGAACTCGCGGATTCCTATGCCGTCAACCCTCACAAGTGGATGCGCACCGGTACCCCCTGCGACGTCATGTGGGTCGCCGACCGCAGCTCCCTCACCCATGCCATGGGCACGGCCCCCTCCTACCTGCGCAACTCCGCCAGCGACTCCGGGACGACCGTCGACTTCAAGGACTGGCAGATCCCGCTGGGGCGTCCCATGCGCGCCTTGAAGCTCTGGTACGTCATGCGTGCCCACGGCCTCGACGGGTTGCGCCAGGTGATCCGCCACGACGTGCGTCTCGCCGCGCTGCTGGCCCGGTCGGTCGAGGAGGAGCCGGGTTTCCGGCTCGTCGCCCACCGCCTCGGCCTGGTCGTCTTCCGCCGCGACACCGACGAACAGACCCGTGCCCTGAGCGAACGTCTGGCCGGCGACCCCAGGGTGCTGTGCACACCCGACACCGTGGACGGTCAGCTCGTACTGCGAGCAGCCGTGGGCTCTCCCTACGCGGACGAGGCCGATATCGACCGGGCCTGGCACACGATCCGCACCCACGCCGTGCCGACGGTCTGAGGCCGGCAGAGCCTCCGCGGACCCTTCCGGCGGGGCGGGGGAGGAACGGGCAACGGTCGCGGGAGCGCCGGGCGGACGCCGGTGAAGCCGGTCAGCTGCCGAACGTGGACGGGCGGCGGCGGTCCGCTCCCGTGAACGCCCGCCCGGGCCCGAGACCTCTGCGGCACAGCTCCGTCATGCCTTCGCCGGCAAGGACGAAGGGGTCGCCACCGGCACGCGCACGCCTGCCGCTGCCGCTGCCGTCACACGCGGCACGACCGCACGTGGGGCCGGCTGCCTCCCCTCCGGGTTCGGTGACCATCTGCACCGGTCCCGGCACCACGTGCCTCAACCGGTGGAGGGCCCGGCCTGCCAGCTCCTCGATGTCCTCGATGCCCCAGGAGAGCAGGCGAGTCGGCCGGCAGCCGGGTGTCCTGCGACAAGCCGGAAACCGGGCGCGGCAAGCCGCCCTGCCATGTGATGATCTTGCCGGTGCGCCGGGGTTCCCGGCGTGTCCCTCACGTCACCACACCCTTGGGGGGTAGCAATGAGACTGTTCTCTGCCGGACGCCCGATACGTCTCAGATCCGGCGCCGCCGTGGCGGTGGCGGCCGGCCTGCTGACTGCCGGCCTCGCCGCGCCCGCGTTCGCTGACGACGACCCGCCGCAGACCGACCAGTTGTGGATCAACCCACCGTACGAACAGACACTGCCGCTCGGCACGGACGGCGGTCAGCCGCAGTCCCGCACCCTCGGCATCGGCCTCTACCACGACAACGACAACTTCACGGTGACCGACGGCAGACTCACCGTCGACGTCTCCGGCCTCACCGGGGTCGCCGAGGTGTCCTGGCCCGGCAACTGCACGGCGAGCGGCACGGGGGCGGTGTGCGACATCCCGGTGGTGCCCGCGATCGGGGGCGACTACGAGGACCAGGTGTTCCTGACGGTGCGCGCGGCCGACGGCGCCGAAGCCGGCGCGCAGGGCAGGATCACCTACGAGGCGACGGCCGCCGGCGGGCCCGAGGGCACGCTCACCGCGCCGCACGAGAGCTTCGAGACCACGCTCACCGTCGGCTCCGGGCCCGACCTCGCCATCGGCCCCGTCACCGACGTCGAGGGCGCTCGGCCCGGTGACGAGCGGACGGTCCCGTTCAAGGTCACCAACAACGGCAACGAGAGCGCGGACGGGTTCACCCTGGCGCTGCACGCCTCGTACGGCCTGACGGATCTGACCCGGTACGACGCCTGCGCCTACACCACGACGGACGGCACCGACTACGCACCGTCGAACAAGGCGAACTGCACGTTCGACCAGGTGCTGGCGCCGGGCGACTCCTTCGAGCTGCCCGAGCCGCTGACGGTGCGGCTCGCCCCGCACGCGCTGAACGAGCGGCTCGACATCGACGTCGAGCCGGGCGGCGGGGCCCAGGACCTGGACTCCGGGAACGACTACGCGGTCCTCCAGATCGGCGCGGACAACACCGCGGACTTCTCCGTGACCGGTGACGCCGTCTCCGGCGCGGCGGGTGAGACGGTCACGGCCGAGCTCACGTTCAAGAACAACGGCCCGGCCTGGTTCGGCAACCTCGGCTCCGGCGACCCGGTCGCGGAGGTCCGGCTGATCGTGCCCGAGGGCACCGAGGTCACCGGCGTGCCGTCCGGCTGCTACCCGCGCACCCTCGCCGGCGGTTACCACCCGAAGCGGACGGGCGCCCCGCGCTACGACTGCGACCTGCGGTACTGGGTGCTGGAGGACACCCGGCGCACGTTCGCGTTCTCCGTGCGCGTCGGCACCGTGGTGCCCGGCGCGTCCGGCGCCGTGAGCATCCACCCCCCGTACGGCGAGTTCGGCGAGTACCCCTTCGGCTTCGACCCGGACCTCACGAACAACACGGCGGTCCTGACCGTCAACTGACCGGCCCAGGAGTGCGGAGCAGCCGTGCGAGCGGCTGCTCCGCACCCGCGCGGGGCCCCGCACGGGGGGCGGGATCGCCGGAAGGCTCCTGGCCCGGGGTGCGTTCACGTTCGAGGAGCCGGCCGCGCCCCCGGCACGGACCCTGTCATGGGCGTCGTGCTGATCGGGCTGGAGGGCGTCCCGCCCCGGTCCCGGGTGCCCGTGTGCGGCTCGCACGAGTATGCCGAAGGTGCCGCGTCCGGGGCGCGGGCGGGACCGGCGCGAGCTGCCCGGCCACCGCGCCCACCGAGAAAGGAACCGCACGATGACGAACGACGACGACCCGGTGCTCGATGACCCCGTGGGCAGCTCACTCGTCGGTCGGCACGCGCGTCTCGGCCGCCGGCGCGGCCGGGCCGCCACCTACCTCACGGAAGTGGCGACGTTCTCCGCCGTGCCCACCGACGCGGACACGGAGGACTGGGCCGACCTTGCCGAGCTGCTGGGTCCCGGCGCCTTCGCGGACATGTTCAGCTGTCCGGCGGTCCCGCCGCCGGATTGGGAGCCGGTCTTCAGTCTCCAGGGCCGTCAGATGACCTGGCCCGGGGGCGCCCGCCCCGGCCGAGCGGACTCCGGATCCGGCACCGGTGCGGTCGAACTGGGCGCGGAGAGCGTGCCCGAGATGCTCGGTCTCGTCGCGCGGACCGGGCCGGGACCTTTCTGGCCGCGCACCCACGAACTCGGCACCTACCTGGGTGTCCGGGTCGACGGCACCCTGGTGGCGATGGCCGGAGAGCGCCTGC
>NZ_DATMVN010000642.1:0-4733 GCF_035563135.1 Streptomyces sp. | reverse complement strand
GGCAGATTCAACCGGTCGTCGCAACACCGACCTGTTGCAGGGACTTTAGGTGTTCGTCGAGGGCTTCGGCGGGGGTGCGCCAGGCGAGGGTCTTGCGGGGTCGGTGGTTGAGGGAGGTGGCGACCGCCTGGATCTCCTGGGCGCTCCATCGGGAGAGGTCGGTGCCCTTGGGGAAGTACTGGCGCAGCAACCCGTTGGTGTTTTCGTTCGTGCCGCGCTGCCAGGGGCTGTGGGGGTCGGCGAAGAACACCGGGATGCCGGTCTCGACGCGGAAGGCCGCGTGGGCTGACAGTTCCTTGCCGCGGTCCCAGGTCAGCGAACGGCGGAGCTGCTCGGGCAGCTCGGTCATCGTCGCGGCGAGTGCGTTCTTCATCGCGATCGCCCCGTAGCCGGCCAGCGCGGGACCGTTTTTCGTTCGCGGGATGACGCCGTAGCCCTGCTCGCGGGGCAGGTGGATCAGCATCGTGAACCTCGTGGTCCGCTCGACCAGCGTGCCGATCGCCGAGCGCTGCAAGCCGATGATCAGGTCGCCTTCCCAGTGGCCCGGCACCGCCCGGTCCTCGGCCTCGGCCGGCCGGGCGCTGAGCAGCACCTCCTCGGTGACATGCGCCCACGCCTTCTGCCGGGCCCGGGCCCGCGGGACCCGCAACGCCCGACCGGTCCGCAGGCAGGCGACCAGCTCACGCTGGAGCGCGCCGCGGCCCTGAACGTAGAGGGCCTGGTAGATCGCCTCGTGGCTGATCCGCATCGACTCATCGTCGGGGAACTCGACCGGGAGCCGGTTGGCGATCTGCGCGGGGCTCCACGCATGCACCCAGGCGCGGTCGCCACGATGGGGCTTGTTCCGGCCTTTCCACGCCGGGCCGGCTGGACCGACGGGCGCACCGTCGGCGGTCTGGACGACACCGGCGAGCCGGTCCTGGACGTACTGGCGTAGTCGGTCGTCGCTGACGAGCTTGGCGACCTTGGGCCGTCGTGCGCGGCGCTCGGCGTGCCACTGCGCGATCGAGGCCTTGTAGGCCAGCCGGTAGGTACGCGTTGAGGCGTTGCGCCGCAGCTCACGGGAGATCGTCGACGGGCTGCGACCGAGTCGACGGGCGATCTCCCGCACGCCGACTTTCTGGGCGCGCCACAGCGCGATCTCCTCCCGATCAGCAGAGGACAGGTAGCGGCCCGACACCCTCGCTGGCAGGCCTGGGTTCACGCCGCCAGCGTGGCGGAACCATCGGAACGCAACCGGCGCGGACACACCCGCCTCCACCGCCGCGTCCTCGGTCTTCACTCCCCGGGCGATCGCCGCCCAGAACCTGACCCGATCCTCCCGCCAGGCCACCGTCGGCCGCCCGGGTGAAGGGATCTGGCCCCGGTACTCACGGACCTGCCTCTGACGCTGCGCAACACCCACGCTCCACCTCCAAAGACGAGGTGTTGCGACGACCGGTTGAATCTGCCTACAACCGGCTGCTCACCGCGCTGCGGGCACCGACCGAACGTGCCCATGCGCTGCTCGGCCGCTGGCGCGCCCTGCACCGCGTCACCCTCTGCCCCTGGCGAATCAGCGTCATCGCCGCCGCCGCACTCGTGCTCACGTCAATGCAGCGAGGCCGCTGGTGAGAAAACCTCATCGATGAGCGCGTTGACGGAATATGTTGCACGATGCAAGATCGATGTGACCTTCGACGATGGCTGCGTCGGCGTTGGAGAAGGGCAATTGCCAGGTTACGGAGGGCGCCCTTTCGATGGGGCGGAGCTCGAAATGGCGCGTCGGCACTACATGGCGGCCGCGCCTAGAACTGCAGGTTCCTGACTGACGCCCACCGAGCAAATCGCCGACTCCGCGCTTGTATCAGTCGCGGCGCTTGTGCAGGTGGCGGGAGCGGTTCATGCAAGCTACTCCGGTACGCCGCAGATGTCGATCCATGCCAAGGTGAGGAGTACGCCGATGGGGAAGGCCAAGTTGGTGTCCGCCAGAACGTCGGCGCAGTAGAAGAGAGCAACTTTCCGAGAGGGTTGCGCTTGCTCATGATTCGTCCTTGAAGCGGTACTTGCGCTCGCTCGTCAGCGCATCGGGTGCTTGCTCCATCCAGTCGGGGACGGAGCCCTTGTCGATGATGACCTTTCCCGCTAGATCTAATTGGTGGGCGAAGTTCTGGGCGCGTGTTTGATGACCAACACCGAGCCTATCGGTAAGGATTAGTAGCTCCCGGATCAAGCGGACCACTTCCGGGTCGATGTCGCTCATGAGGCTGCCTCCAGTGCCAATAGGAAAGGCATCTCGCCCCGAGGCGCACGCCTCCGCGATCTGCGGCCGAGCCCAGGCGTTGAGGGTCGAGCCGTCTAGCAACACGATGTGCGTCATGAACTCGTCTTCAAACGTGGTGATGCCAGCCTCGACTGCTTCCAGTCTCGCCTCGATCGCCAGAGCTAGAGCGCGCCAACGCGGGCGGCACGCCTGCTTCCACGCCTTATAGGCGTCAGCCGGCGACCAGCGGTGGTCTTGACCGGGGTGGTCAGCGCACCGCGTTCGCCCTCGTAGGCCAGGTCGGCCAGCACGGCATGGCCTGGTCGGTCCACTCGGCCAACAGCGGCAACGCCTCGCAGTGGGCGCGCAGCGCGGTGGTGTCGTGCTCGCGAACGGGGCGCACCGGTGAGGTCCACAGCGGCCAGCCGTCGAGGGCGGCGGCGATGACCTGCACGTTGCCGCCGTGGGCGATGTGCTTGCCCAACCACCACAGATCCACCCGGGCACCGGCCCGGTCACCGCGTGCGGTCGGCCCCGCGGCGCGGATCCGGTCGTTGCGGACCAGGGTGCCGTCCACGGTGACGTGCGAATGCCCGGCGGCGCGGGCGGCCAGCAGGGCACCGGACAGACCCGGCGCCGCTGCGGTCAGGGCGTCGATGCCCTTGTGCAGATAGCGGTAGGCCGTCAGCCGACGGGCGTAGATGAGCGCGACGGCCAGTCGGGCCAGGGCGGTGATGGTTCGGCTCGGTCGAGGTCGCTGAGCTGGTCGCCGCTGAGCCAGTCCGGTGCAGCTGGCGATGAACCCGGTGGCGGCGTGATCATCGTCCGGGCGTACGCGCTGTTGTCGGATCGGAACCTACACAGCTGGTGGCAGCACAGCATCGGCAGCGTCGAGCGGGTCAGCACCTCCTGCGGCGTCCCGGCGGTGGAGGGTGCGCTGGGGACGGCGCCGCGCGGGACGCGGGGAGCGCTGTGGGGGGCGCACTGGTGGCCGTGGCGGCCGACCGGGTGGGTGCTGACCGGTTGCAGCCGGCCGGCACCGCGGCACCCGTTCCAGCAAGGACGCCGCGTCGGCGCACGCCGCCAGGTTCGCGGGGGCCGACCGGGTCGGACAAGGGATCCCGGTCCTCCCGGTTCCGAAACCTCCGGGGAACCCGTCGGGCACCGTGGTGGCCTAGGTTGCTCCAACGTGCGCCCGCGCTGGAAGACCTCGATGTTGCTGGCGGTGGCGGTGGTGGTGGCCGGGGCGCTGGTGACTGGTCTACTTCTGCCGTGGGTGGGCGGCGCCGGCCTGCTGGCGCGGAACTCGGCACCGCCACCGGACGAGCTGCCGGGCGAGCTGACCGGCGGCGTGTGGGGCAACAGCCGGGTGCTGGCGGCCGACGGGTCGGTGATCACCACCTTCTACGCCAACGACCGCGTGCCGGTGACCACCGAGCAGATCGCTTCGGTGATGAAGCGGGCCATGGTCGCGATCGAGGACACGCGGTTCTACGAGCACAGCGGCCTGGACGTGCGGGGGACGGCACGCGCGCTGGTCACCAACGTGGCGGCGGGCTCGGTGCAGCAGGGCGGCTCGACGCTCACCCAACAGCTGGTCAAGCAGACCCTCGCGCAGACCGCCGACACCGCCGAGCAGCGGCAGGCGGCCACCGAGGGGAGCCTCGGGCGCAAGCTGCGAGAGGCCCGGCTGGCGCTTGCCCTGGAGGAGGCCTACTCCAAGGACGAGATCCTCACCCGCTACCTGAACACGGTGTACTTCGGCAACGGCGCCTACGGCGTCCAGGCCGCGGCGCAGCGCTACTTCAGCGTGGATGCCACCGACCTCACCCTGCCGCAGGCAGCGATGCTGGCCGGCCTGGTGCAGAGCCCGGCCAACGACAACCCGCTGACCGACCCCGCGGCCGCCCGCACCCGCCGCAACCAGGTGCTGCAGCGGATGTACGAGCTGGGGTACATCGACGCCCGGCGGCTGGCCGCTGCCTCCGCCCAGCCGGTGGCGGTCGACCCGGGCCCGGGATCCCCCAACGGCTGCATCGGCGCCACCGTGGGCGGCTTCTTCTGCGCCTACCTGGAGCAGTACCTGCAGCAGCAGCTCGGAATCAGCCGGGACATCCTGGACAACGGCGGGCTGACCATCCAGACCACGCTGCGCCCGGATGTGCAGGTCGCCGGTGACCGGGCGGTGCTCAACCAGCTCCCCATGGGGGACCCGCTGGCCGGCATGTACACCGCGGTGGAACCCGGCACCGGGCACGTGCTGGCGATGAGCGTCAACCGCCGCTACGGCTGCGACCAGCCCGCCTGCGAGTCCGTGGTGCTCAACACCGCCTACAGCCAAGGTGCCGGGTCGACCTTCAAGGTGTTCACCGCCGCCGCCGCCCTGGAACGGGGCCTGCCCGCCGACTACACCCTGACTCCGAGCAACCCCTACGTCTCCCGGGTCTACACGAACAACGGCCGGCCCTACGAGGTGCGCGCCTTCGCCAAT
>NZ_DATMVN010000641.1:0-17156 GCF_035563135.1 Streptomyces sp. | reverse complement strand
GGCCCGCCGTTGCCCGCGGTGCCGGGGCCCGGGACTCGCGTCCCCCGCCCGGCGACGGGACACGTGCCCCGGGGCCGGGTGGGGGGCGGCCCGGCGACGGGGCGGGCGTGTCAGGCCACGACCGCCGGATTCAGGGGGGTGTGCGACCCGTCCGGGGTCACCAGTGCCGCGTGCCCGACCATGTGCAGCATGGGCAGGTCGGAGGAGTGGTCCCCGTACGCGTAGCAGTCCTCGGGGTCGATGTGCGGGTGGCGGTCGAGGAGTTCGCGTACCAGCACGCACTTGCCCTCTCCGATGGCGGGCCGGCCCAGCAGCTCACCGGTCAGGAAGCGGCCGCACCGTTCGAGCCTGGCCCCGAGCACGTACTGCGCCCCGACCGCCTTCGCGACATGGGGTATCAGCGGGGGGAACGAACCGGAGACCAGTGCCACGGCCGCGCCCGCGGCCCGGTGCCGGCGGAGGGCGTCGACCGTCCCGGTGATGTAGAAGTCCTCGGCCCGGCTGCGTTGCCCGTACCATCGGCCGGCCTCGTCCTCGACCTCGGCGACCGGACTGCGTCTGAAGGCCCGGTGGTACTCCCGGTTGGCCTCCTCCCGTGACATGCCCCGGGCCATCCGCGCGTAGAGGTCCGCGAGGAGTTCGTCGGTGGTCCTCGTGCCCTCGGCCCCGTGCCGGAACCCGGCGTAGTGGCGGAGGAACTCCACTCCGCTCCGGCAGCGGATGAGCGTGTCGTCGACGTCGCAGAACACCAGGTAGGCGGGCGGGGTGCCGTTCTGCGGGCCCAGCGGTTCGGTGGTCATGACGCGGATACCTCCTGCAGTGCCGTAGGCCTGACAGCGGCCAGGGAGTCGTGGTCGGTGAGCGAGGAGAAGACGGATGCCGCGTAGACCATGGCCGCCGCCTCCCTGCGGAGCATCTGGTGGGCGGCGACCGTGTGGATGTCCCGCCAGCTGCGTTCGATCAGGCCCGGTCCGCCGCAGGCGCTCACGCCGGCGGTCCGGAAGAGGCGTTCGACGCCGTCCACGAGCAGATCGACGGCGGCGGCGGATCTTCGTCTGTTCCTGAGGACGTCGCTCTCGGCGCGGGTGCCCGTGTCGGCGCATCTGGCCGCGTCCAGGAGGAGGAGCTCAGCGGTCTCGATGTCGTCGGCCGAGCGGGCCAGGGCGTGGTGCAGGCGGCTGCCGTCGTGCTGCGGAAGCCCCCGGGCCTGGGTCCGGGCCGCCCAGACCGACCACGCGGCCAGTGCGCCACGGGCCGCCCCGAGCGCCGGGGCGCAGAAGAGGAGGCCGCCGGCGAGGTGGGCGGGGACGGTGTGGCACCGCGAACGTCCCGGGCCGGGTGTACCGGCCAGCAGATCCGTCATGGGGAAGCTGCGGTGGTCCGGTACGAAGACGCTCTCGAGCACCGCGGTGTGGCTGCCGGTGCCGCGCATTCCGCTGCTGTTCCAGGATTCACGCACGAGGAAGTCGCTCTTCGGCACCGCGCACATGCGCAGACCCGCCGCACCGTCCGCGTCGGGCTCAGGCACGCACACCAGGAGCCAGTCCGCGAAGTCCACCCCGCTGACGCATTCCCACTCGCCGCTCAGCAGCCGGCCTGACGGCAGCCGGCGCGCCTCGCCCGACGGCCTGACCGAGGCGCAGATCCGGGCGTCCGGGCCGGCCGACCACAGGTCGCGCTGGCCTTCGTGCGGGAGGTACGCCGCGAATCGGCTGTGGGCCGCCCACAGGACCGCGCACCAGGCCGCCGAGGCGCACCCCTCCCCCACCGAGGCGGCCGCCGCGACCAGGCTCCCGAACGTTCCTTCCGTGCCGCCCCAGGCGCGGGGTACGAAGTGGCGTGCGAAGCCGGCGTGGGTCAGGAGTGCGACGGTCTCGTCGCCGAGCCTGCGGGCCTCGTCGGCGACCATGGCGTGGGTGGCCGCGCTCCGGGCCGCGGCCAGGACGGCCACCGGCAGCACCGGCGAGATCTCTTCGGCCTGATCGTCCGTCCGATTGTGACACTGCAACATCTGGCGAGCACCTCATTCGATGAATAGAATTCGTTCAGGAACGTATTTTTTTGCACTTCGGTCCCGCTCCGGAGCCGGCACAGAAGGGGAGCGTCATGCCCAAACAGGCACGTGCCCTGCGGACGTACGACCGCGTACTCGACGCGGCTGCCCACGAGTTCGCGCGGTACGGATACGCGAACGCGAACCTGCAGAACATCGCGGACCGCATCAGACTGACGAAGGGCGCGCTGTACGGTCATTTCGCGACCAAGGAGGACCTGGCCGTCGCGCTGGACGATCACTTGTCCAGCGCCCTGGGGGAACTGCTCGCCGAGGCCAGGGTCTCAGCCCACCCGGCGCTGAGCCGCCTGCGCTCCCTCATCCTCGGCCTCGGACGGCTCTTCGGTACGGATGCGCGGGCCCTCGCCGCGTTGCGGCTGTCGGCGGAGACCTCCCGCTCGGCCGCCAGGCCGATTCCCCTGCTGACGGAGACACACGGCCTCGTCCTCCACCTGGTGCGCGAGACCCAGAAAGCGGGCCACTGGAACGCCTCGGTCCCCACGGTCCCCCTGGCCGACCTCATCGTGGCCGCGCTCTTCGGTGCGTTCCTGACGGAGACCGGCTCCGCCGCCGGCCGCGGGCGCGCGGGCCCCGGCGAAGTCGTCGACACGATGTGGGAGGCCCTGTCCCAGGCGCTCGACGACACCCCCGCGCACCGGGACAGGCCATGACCGGGCCGTCAGCAGGTCACCAGGAGGCGAACCGCGACCAGGGGGCGCGGCTGCCCACGAACTTCCAGGTCATGTCGGCGCAGGCCAGCAGTTTCTCACCCTGGCGGGCCGCGACGCGCAGGGTGTACTCGTCGGACGGCACGCCGTCGGACGGGCCCTCCTCCAGGTCCAGAAGGATCTTTTCTCCCAACTCGCCGAAAGCGGCGCAGTCCAGGGAGAGGCCGGCCAGGGCGAAGGCCCGTCCGGCGCAGGTTCTTCGGGACGCCTCATGGACGGTGAGATGGCCGAACTGCCGGAAGCCCTCCAGCATGACCATCAGCGGCACGTGATCGGTGGGGTGGTCGAACAGGACCGCGTGATCGCGGTCGACCCGCAGCCCCCACTGCTGGTCGGGCCGGTCCCGTTCCAGTACGCAGTCCTTCCAGCGCAGCCGGCCCACCCGGCTCGGCCGTGCGATCCTGGCGTCCGGGGCGGGATGAGGCGGGACCTCCTCGTCGCACGCGGCCGGACGCCCCCGTAAGAGTCCGTAGCGCCGGTCGTCCAGCATGAGCCCCCGGGTGTGGCCGCGCCCACAGGGGCGGCCGTCGACCGTGAGCGTCACCTCCAGGCGGGCCCCGGCCGCCCGCCCCCGCCGGTCCCGCTCCTCGGTCCACGTGCCGTGCAGGACCACCGCCAGCGGTGCGGACCCGACACGGAGCGCGGCCGGGTCCGTGATGTCGAAGCTCACGTCCTGACCGATGAAGCGGGATCCGACAGGTACACCGAAGTACGTGTGCGCCCCGTAGAAGTGGGCCTGGCGCAGCGTCTCCGCGAACAGCAGCGGATCGTTCAGTCCGTTCTCGTCCGGGTGGTACAGCGCGTGGTCCCGCGGCCACTGGGCCCCCACCGAGAACGTGTCCGTACCGGTACGGACACCCCCGGTGACGAACACCTCGGCGATGGAACTGCGGTGCACGAGTTCGCGCGTGACGGGCTGGAGGAAACTGAGTACTTCGACCGCGGCACCTACGGATGACGCGTTCATGATCCTAGAATCATCGAGTACGACAGACATCTGAATACCTCGCCTCTCGGCTGGAGTAACCATGCGAGCGAACAGACGTGCGAAGCTTCTCTCTGCGCGTCATTAATATACCTGCGCGAAGGTATATTGCAAGGCTCGACGCGGTGCGCTTCCATGGGTGAACTGCTCACGGCAGCAGGGGGGTTGGGGACGGTCAGAAGCTAGCAAACCGGCGCAGCACGATATGGACGTCATGAGCAACGAGCGCAATGAACCACGGGCCCGCCTCTCCGCAGGCACCTCCTTCGACGACACTTCGCACCTCAAGCAGGAACGCGCCATCCGCACCCGCGGCACGATCCTCAACGCCGCCGCGGCGGCGTTCGCCACCGAGGGCTTTCCCCGGGTCACCATCAAGGACATCGCCGACGGTGCCGACCTGACCAAGGGAGCCGTCTACTTCCACTTCCCGAACAAGGAGGCGCTCGCCGTCGCGGTGCTGGAGGAGTTCTACCGGCGCATGCAGCAGACCGTCAACGGCGCTCTGGAACACGGTGATCCCGCATCGCCCTCGACCTTCGTGGAGGTCGTGAGACGTCTCGCCCGGGCCTTCCGCGAGGACATCTTCGTCCACGCCGGGGCCCGGCTGCAGATCGAGCGGCCCTACATCAAGGCCGAGCTGCCGGTGCCGTACGTGGGGACGCTGGAGGTGCTGGCCGAACTCCTGGGCAAGTGCCGCACGGCGGGAAGCCTTCCCGAGGACACCGATCCGGAGGCCATGGCGCGCGCGCTCGGCGCCGCCGTGTTCGGCGCGCAGCACATCTCCTGGGTGCTCAACGACCGCGAGGACGTGGTGGAGCGCGTGGAGGAGATCATCGACGCCTTCGTGCCGTTGCACTGAACGCCGGACTGCCCGGCCCCTGAGGGGCCGGGCAGTCCGGCGCGGGACGGGCGCGGCCGTCACTCCTTGACGAAGGCCAGCAGGTCCTCGTTGAGCCGATCGGCATGGGTGGCGAACAGGCCGTGCGGAGCACCCTCGTACGGTATGAACCGGCTGCCCTCGACGAGTTCCGCCGTCCGGGGGCCGCAGAGGGCGTAGGGCGCCGCGAGGTCCGCGGTGCCGTGGACGACGAGCGTGGGCACGGTGACCGCAGCGGTCTCCGCGCGCTGGTCGGTGGTGAACAGGGTGCGGTAGATCTCGGTCCCGGCCCGCGGTGAGGCCTCCAGGCCGGTGCTCACCAGCCAGCGTGCCAGTTCGGACGAGACCGGCAGTGCGGCCGGATCCGCGTCCGGGCCGCCGAAGAACGGGACGGTGCAGTCGCTCAGCCACTGGGCCCTGTCCCGCCGGATGGCCTCGGCCATCTCGTCGAAGAGGGCGATGTCGAGCCCGTCCGCGTTGTCCTCGGTCCGCAGCAGGAACGGAGTCGTGGAGGCGACCAGTGCCAGCTTCGCCACCCGGCCCGCGCCGTACCGGGACAGGTAGCGCACGGCCTCCCCGCCGCCGACCGCGTACCCCACCAGCACCGCGTCCCGCAGGTCGAGATGGCCGATGAGGTCGGCGAGGTCGTCTGCGAGGGTGTCGTAGTCGTAGCCGTCCCAGGGGGCGTCCGAACGCCCGCAGCCACGCCGGTCGTAGGTGACGCAGCGCAGTCCGCGCCCGGCGAGGAAGGGTGCCTGGAACTCCCACATGCGGGAGTCCATCATGGCGGTGCCCAGCAGGACGACAGGGCGTCCGGCACCCCAGTCCTTGTAGTGGAGCCGGGTGTCGTCCCGGGTCGTGACGTACGGCATGGGCGTTTCCTTCCTCCGAGGGGCGGGTGGGACGCGTCAGCCGCGCGCTGCGCGTCCGGGCGCGAACAGCACCAGGGCCGCGGCGGCGAGGCCGAGGGCGACGAGCGGGACGAGCGTGGTCGCGAACGCGTCCGGATAGGCGTCGGCGGAGCGGCCCGCATGGGCGAGCGCCGGGAAGAAGACCGATCCGGCGACCACCACGCCGAGGGCCGCCCCGCCCTCCTGGGCGGTGTTCAGCAGCCCCGACGCGGAGCCGGCGTGCTCGGGTACGGCCGCGCCCAGCACCAGGTTGGTCAGCGGACCGGTGGTCAGGCCCATGCCCAGCCCGGCGACGAGCAGCATCGGCAGCAGCCAGAGCACGTTCCCCTCCGGACCGAGCCCGTTCGCCGTGAAGGCGATCGCGGTGTAACCGGCCGCGAGGGTCAGCGGACCGCAGGCCACCGTCCGGGCGGACAGCTTGCCGGCGAACCGCGCCGACACCAGCGAGGCACCGAAGTAACCGGCACCCACCGCGAGGAAGACGAGGCCGGACTCCAGCGGCGACAGGCCCATGCCCTGCTGGAGGTAGAGGGCGAGGATGAAGAAGAACGAGCCCATCGCGAGGAAGTAGACGACCGTGGCGGCCAGGCCCACCGTGAAGAGCCGCACCCGGAACAGCGCGGGCTCGATCAGCGGCCCCGTGCCGGCCGCGGCCCGCCGGCGCAGATGCCGGACGGTCACCGTGACCAGGACGGCGGCCCCGGCCAGGCACCCCCAGACCCACACCGGCCAGTCCCGCTCCTGGCCCTCCAGGAGCGCGAACACGACGAGCGCCAGGGAAACGGTGACCAGCAGGGCGCCGGTCAGGTCGAGCCGGGTCCCGCCGGTGCCGCGCGACTCGGGGATCGTGCGCTTGACGAAGGCCAGCGAGACCAGGCACAGCGGGACGTTGATCAGGAAGATGGTCCGCCAGCTCAGACCCGCCACGTCGACGCTGATCAGGGCTCCGCCGATGAACTGGCCGAAGACGCCCGCCAGCCCGATGACCAGACCGTAGGTGTTGAAGGCCCGGTCGCGGGCGGCACCGGTGTAGACCGTGCCGATGATGCCGAGGACCTGGGGGACCATCAGCGCGGCGCTCGCGCCCTGGGCGATGCGGGCGACCACCAGGACGGTGATCGTCGGTGCGAAGGCGCAGGCCGCCGAGGCGATCATGAACAGTGTCATGCCGAGGAAGAACATCTTCCGGCGGCCGTACATGTCACCGAGCCGGCCGCCGGTGATGAGACCCGCCGTGAAGGCGACCCCGTAGCCGACGACGATCAGCTGGGCCTGGGCCGCGCCGGCCTGCAGGTCCGACCGGATGGCCGGAACCGCCACGTTGGCGATGAAGAAGTCGAGAACGGTGATGAAGGTGCCCACCAGCACCACGACGAGGGCACCGGCCGAGGGGGCGGCGGCCGGCGCCGGAGTGGCCCGTCCACGCTCCTCGGCGATGAGGTCCGGGCTTGCTTCAGAGGTCATTCCGACTGCTCTCCTGTGTTGTTTCCGTGTTTCGTGTTTCTCGGTCACCAGGTCACGGGGAGACGGGTCACCCCGTGGAAGACGGTGCCCCGGCGGAAGACCGCGCTCGGCTCGGCCGCCAGCCGGAGGGCGGGGAAGCGCCGCAGCAGGGTGCGCAGGGAGAGTTCCATCTCCATCCGCGCGAGCGGAGCGCCCTGGCAGTAGTGCGGGCCGTAACCCCACTGGAGGTGGCCGCTGGTGTCCCGGTCCAGGTCGATGGCATGGGGGCAGGCGAACACCGACTCGTCGTGGTTGCCCGCGGGAATGGAGATGACCACCGCGTCCCCCTTGGCGACCGGCACCCCGCCGAGGTCGAAGTCCTCCAGTGCCTGGCGGAGTATCGCGTCCTGCGAGATCGACCAGTAGCGCATCGACTCCTCGACGTACTGCGGGATGAGTGCGCCGTCGTCGGCGGCGACCTTGGCGAACAGGCTGTCGTCCCGCAGCAGCCCCAGGACGTTGAGGGCTATCTGGTTCGTGGTCGTCTCGTGGCCTGCCACCAGCACCAGCCGGGCGATGCCGACGAGCTCGTCCAAAGTGATCGCACCGCTCGCGTGGTGCACGGCCAGCCGGCTGATCAGGTCGTCCTCGGGCCGCTGCGTCTTGCGGCGGGCCAGCTCGGCGAGGTAGCCGGACATCTCCACGTACGCCGCGTACGCCGCCGCCGGGTCCTCCTGGGAGATGACGACCCTGGTCTTCTCGACGAAGAACGGGGAGTCCTCGTCCGGGACCCCCAGCAGCCGGGCGATGACCAGTGTCGGCAGGGTCTGCGAGAACGCCGCGTGCAGGTCCGCCGGCTTCTCGAGGTCCTCGAACCGGTCGAGGAGGTCGTCGATGAGCCGCTGCACCGGCTCCTTGAGCCCGCGCACCCTGCGCATGGTGAACTCGGTCTGGATCAGCCCGCGCAGCCGGGCGTGCTCGGGGTCGTCCAGGCGCAGGAACGAGCTCGGGTTGCTGCCCGGCGGTAACTGGATGCGCACCGGCGCGCCGGGCAGGCGCTCGTCGGCGCTGAGCCGGGGGTCGGACAGGGCCTGACGCACGTCGGCGTACCGGGTCACCAGCCAGGCCAGCCGCGACTCGGCGGCGCCCGCCGGGATGCGTACGGCGCAGGGCGGAGCCTTGCGCAGCTCGTCCAGGATCAGCGGGGGCTCACCCTCCTCGGTCCGGGCGAACGGCCAGTCCAGCACACGGGTCTGAGCGTCGAGCGACATGGGAGGAACCCCTCTGCGAGTCGGATGCACTTCCTCACCTACTCTTCCTTGACGCCCTGACGTGTACCTGACGCGGGAATGACCGCCTCCGTTCTCTGCGTGTCCTTCCGCTCAGTCGAGGAAGGCAGCTTCTATCCAACGGCGCACGCCCCCCTTGCGCATGCGGTGCAACCGCTCCACGGTGTCGGCCACCCGGCGCGGCCCGCCCACGGACAGGAACTTCTCCTGGACCATCTGGGAGTGCCGGGAGCGGGTGTCGGGGCCCGCGGCACCGAGCGGGATCAGACGGGAACGGGAGATGGTCCGGCCGTCCGTCAGCCGTACGACGACCCGGGCACCGGTGGCCTTGGTGGAGCGGGAGAAGTCCCGGCCGCCGGCCTCCAGGCTGCCCACGAGGTCGACGAGCTCGTCGCCGCCGAAGCCGCGCAGCCACGGGGTGGCCAGAGGTCCCGCCTCGCGCACCGCCTCACCGAACGGCGCGTCGGACACGAAGAGTTCACGGGTCATCGCCGTGTCGTGCTCCAGCCGCACCCGGCCGGCCAGCGACCAGCGCACGGGGTCGTCCAGCTGCGGCGCGGAGAAGTCCTCCACGGAGAACTCACCGGTCAGCAGGGTGGTGGCGACCGGATAGGGAACGTCGAGCACGAGTGCGCCCAGCGGGGAGCGGGGGCCGTCGACGTACCGGGCCGCGCGCTCCCCGGCGAACAGCGTGTACAAGGACGCCTCCACGACGACCTCCCGCACGTCCTCCGGGCGCAGCGGGCCGAGTTCGCGGTGGATCTCGGCGGCGCAGTCCACGGCCGCGTCGATGCCGGGGCCGCCGGGGTGCATCTTGAAGGAGAGGGTCTCGGTGTGCCAGCGCCGGCCGAGCCCCTTCGCCACCGCCTGGGGCAGCGGAACCGTCGCGAACCGGGCGAGGAAGCCGTCCTGGTGCTCGATGATGTCGGGTGCGCCGCGCAGTCCGGCGGCGGCCGCGTCACAGGCGTCCATCGCGGTGCGTACCGGCGTGAAGGTGTTGAACAGGCGGGCGTCGCTGGCCAGGAAGGCGCGCATCAGCGGCCAGTTGGGCATGGCGAACGCGAGCCCCAGGGCGTTCTCCCACTGGTCCGCCGGGGCCCGGTCGCAGTGCAGCCGGCCGGCCACCGCACCGGCCAGGTGGGTGTGCACGGCGCTCTGCCCGCGCAGCGGGCCGAGGGTGGCGGAGGCGGTGATGCGGGCCGCGCACTCGTTGGCCGCGACGACCGCGGTCAGCAGGGAGAGCCCGTCGAGCTGGCGGGCGTACGCGAAGGCCAGGGGCACGGCGACGGTGGAGTTGGACAGGTGGCCGGCGTAGGCGGTGTCGTCGAGGTTGAGCCAGGAGCCGAGGGCGGCGAAGACACTCGCCGCGGTGCGCGGGTCGCGCTGCATGGGGTGGCCGAAGGCCGCCACCAGGCGGCGTCCCAGCGGGTGTTCGAGGCCGGCCCGGATCGAGGCGATCTGGGACAGCACCTGGCTGGCCGCGAGCTTGAGGACGCGGCAGGGAATGTGCTCGGGACGCAGGTTCGCGGCCCAGTGGGACAGTTCGCGCAGCGGTGTGTCCGAGGGCGGGCGGGAGCGGGTCGACCGCGCCTGGCTCTCCCACTGCTCGCACAGGGCCCTGGCCACGCTTTCGCTGAGTACAGCAGCCGTCATGGCGCGACATACCTTCTCTACGGGAGGACGCGGATGGGACACGGCGGGCGGGGGTTCCGGCTCTCCCGGTGCCCCCGCCCGCCACGCGTGCGGATCAGGCGCCGGGGACCTTGTCCAGGAACCCGAAGACACCCTTGATGCGGCCGTCGTCACCGGTGACGAGGACGTCGAAGCCGATCGCGACGGGCTCGGCGCCCGGCTCGGTCACCAGGCCCCACTGGAAACGGGCGATGTTGTGGTGGGTGTCCACCGCTCCGTGCAGCTCGAAGGAGAGCCCCTTGAACTGCTCCTGCGCACCGGCGATCACGGCCCCGAAACCGTCGTGTCCCTCGACGGCGACGAGCGGGTCGATGTACGGGGCGTCCGGCGTGAAGAGCTCGGCGATGCCCGCCGCACGCTTGTCGGCGTCCGTCTCGTTCCACAGGGCGAGGTACTGGGTGGCGGTGTTGGTGAGGTCGCTCATGGCGGTCTCCTTCTCCTTGTGATTGCGGTGACTGCCGGGCCGTCATGGATGCCGGCCCGGCGGAGGGTCGTGAGGTCCCGGAAGGCCCGGGAAGGGTCAGGGCTCCCCGGTGGCGGGAGCCCAGACGGCCAGGGCACCGGGCATGACCTCGAAGGTCGCCGACGGGCCGATGCCGTGCTGGTACTCGCCGTCGTGCTCCAGGGGCAGCCGGTGTCCGTCGGTGCGCTCCACGGTGATGGTGCGGCCGCGGGCGTAGACGGTGTCCGGGAGTCCCATGTGGGCCGCTGTTCTGGTGAGTTCGGGGACGTCGGCGGCGGGCACGCCGTCCCCGATGACGCAGACGTCGAGCAGTCCGTCGTCGAGGAGCGAGTCGGGCAGGACGAGATAGCGCCCGCCCCGGTAGCGGCCGCCGCCGACGTTGGCGAGGACGGTCGGCCCCTCGTGCACCACGCGGCCGTCGACGGTGACCCGGCCCGGGTACGGGACGTACGCGGCCGCGGTGTCGGCGAACGCCTTGGTGTACAGGTCCCTGCCCGTCAGGGGGATCTCCCGCGCCCTGATCAGCGCGTCGGCGATCACACCGGAGCAGGCGCCCAGGTAGACGCACTGCCGGGTCTCGGCCAGGCGGGCCAGGTCGAGGCGCCGCAGCCGGGCGCTGCCGCCGGCGCCGGAGTCGGTGAGGACCGCTTTGAGGGACTCGGTCCAGGGGCGCTCGCCCCACAGCATCTTGTAACCGGAGTTTCCGGTGCCGCCGGGCACCACGGCGAGCGCGGCGCGGCCGGGCGCGGAGGCCAGGCCCTGCACCACCTCACGGACGGTGCCGTCCCCTCCGATGACGACCACCAGGTCGGGTGCGCGGCCCGGCCCTTCCAGGGCACGGCGCACGGTGACGGTGGCGTCCCCCGGTGCCGTGGTGAGGTGGGTCTCGACGTGCTCCAGGCTGCCGGCGCACAGCTCGGCGACGTCACGCACCAGTCGGGGGCTGTGACTGCCGGAGGCGGGGTTGGCCAGGACCAGGGCCCGGGTCGGGCCCGGGACTGTGGCGTTGTCTGCCATCGGGCGTACTCCTCGGGATCGTGGTGGCACCGGCTGTGGCGGGACCGGGCCCGGACAGCTGTCGGGCGCGGCCTCCACAACTGTGCCAAGGGGTGCTGACACGGCTCTGACGTGCTGCTGACGCCCGGGACCCGGCCGCCGACGGGGGGGGTGGGGAGGCGCTCAGCGTGCCGCCGGGGCGACGACCCGCTGCAACCGCTGGGCGAAGTGCATGGTGACGGCCTGTGCGTGGGCGTCGATGTAGAAGTGGCCGCCCGGGTACTCGCTGTGGCCGAGGTAGGCCGGGCTGCGCTCCGCCCAGTGCTTCATGGCCTCCGGGTCCTCCTGGAGCGGGTCCGAGCGGCCCCCGTAGGAGGCCAGTGCGCAGCGGACCCCCGCCTTGTCGTCCACGTACTGCGCGGCGACCCTGAGGTCGGCCCGCAGGGCCGGGACGACCAGGGCGAGCATCGCCGGGTTGTCGTAGACCTCGGCGGGGAAGGACCCCAGACGCTTGATCCACTCGATCAGTTCGGGTTCCGGCATCCGGCTCTGCTCCTCGGTGGGCGCGTACCAGCCCTCCGGCGACCAGCCGGACATGCCGATCATGACGGGGGAACGGCCGCCCTCCTCCTCCATACGGGTCGTCAGCCGGAAAGCGAGCTGGGCGCCGAGGCAGTGCCCGAAGAAGGCGAAGGGCCGGTCGTCGAGGTCGTCGAGCACTGCTTCGTGGAGGGCGTCGAGCAGCGGGTCCCAGTCCTCGTACGTGATCTCGTCACGGCGGTTGTGGCGGCCGGGCAGGGTCACCGCCTGAGCGGCGATGTCGGCCGGGAGCAGCTTCTCCCAGTCGCGGTAGATGATGGCGCCGCTGCCCGCGTGCGGGAGCAGGAAGAGCCGTACGGACGCGTCCGGGGACGGCTCGACGGGGTGGAACCACTGGCCTGTACGGGACATGTCCATGCCTATGGCGCTGGTCACGATTTCGTTCCTCCATCGGTGAGGGTCCGGTCGATCTCACGTACTGCGGGGAGCAGCACCTCGGCGACTTCCTTCAGCTGGGGCTCCGGGTCGAGCGATCCGATCCGCAGGACGAGGTGCCGGGCGCCGGCGCGGACGTAGCCGCCGAGCCATTCGGCACACTGCTCGGCGCTGCCCCAGCCGTAGGCCTGGATGGCCGACATCTGTTCCAGGGAGCGCCCGTAGTAGTGGCTGATGTAGTGCTCCAGCTCGGTCCTGGCCGCGGTGGCGTCGCTGTTGACGGTGACCGTCGCGTACAGCGCGGGGGTCACGGCGCCGGGGCCGCGGCCCGCCTCGCCGGCGAGTTCGGCGATCCGCCGGCAGGCCCTGCCGTACGCGTCGACGTCCGGCAGGAAGGGCAGCCAGCCGTCGTAGCGGGTGGCCGCGCGGGCGAGCACCTTGGGCGTGTCGCTGCCCGCCAGCCAGAGCGGCGGGCCGCCGGGGGTGGCGGGGTTCGGCAGCCGGTCCAGCCGGTCGGCCTGCCAGTACTTGCCCTGGAAGCCGGTGGGGCGGCCCGGCTCGCCCGCGGACCACGCGGTGCGCCAGAGGTCGGTGATCTCGTCGAGGCGGCCGACCCGCCCCGTGAAGGAGGCTCCGACCGAGGCGAACTCCTCCTCCGTCTCGGGCATCGGGAACCCGGAGCCGAGGCCGAGGACCAGGCGGTCCCGCGCGACGTGGCCGAGACTCGCCACCATGTTGGCGCCGATCAGCGGGTGCCGCAGGGCGGGGGTGAGGGCGGCGGTGCCGACGGTGATCCGCTCGGTGGCGGCCGCGGCGGCGGAGAGCACCACGAGGGGGTCGAGGCGGGGGCGCGCCGTCAGGGAGTCGCCGGCCCACAGGGAGTCGAAGCCGAGGCTTTCCGCCTGGCGGGCGAAGTCCAGGAGGGGGGCCGCCGCGTAGGTGCCGTTGATGGCCTGCTCCCTGGTCGGGAGCAGGATTCCGATGCGCAGGGCTCCACCGGGGGGCTGCGGGCGGTGGTGGGACCCCGCGCCGTCGTATGCCTGTCGCGCGGGTGTCCGCGCCCCTTCCGGGGCGGGGCCGGGCCGTTCGGCGTCCATGGGTGCCGCTTCCTCTCTTCGTTCTGCCGTCACTTCTGGTTCAGCTCAGCGGGTCGCGTGCCGGGGCGGAGAGCTGCTGCCGCACGGCGCGGCGCAGGATCTTGCCCGACGGGTTGCGGGGCAGGCTGTCGACGATGTGGTAGGCGCCGGGGATCTTGTAGTCGGCCAGGCGGCCCCGCAGGGACAGCAGGAACTCACGGGGGGTCGCGGTGGTGCCGGGGCGCAGGACCACCGCGGCGTGCACCGCCTCGCCCCAGTGCGGGTCGGGCAGCCCGACGACGGCGGAGTCCGCGACGGCCGGGTGCGCGGCGAGCGCCTTCTCGACCTCGGCCGGGTAGATGTTCTGCCCGGCGACGATGATGGTGTCGTTCATGCGGTCGCAGAGGTAGAGATAGCCGTCCTCGTCGAGGTAGCCGGCGTCCCCCATGTGCAGCCACTCCCCCACCAGGGTGCGGCCGGTGGCTTCCGGGAGGTTCCAGTAGCCGAGCATCCGGGAGGGCGCCCGGACACAGATCTGGCCGATGGCTCCGGGCGGCAGTCCGACGCCGTCCGGGCCGATCACCTTCACCTCGTTGCCGGGGCAGGGCCTGCCGACGGACTCCAGGACCGGGCTGCCCGGGTAGTGGTCCTCGGGAGGCAGGCACACGGCCACGCTGCCGGTCTCCGTGCTGGCGTAGATCTGTGCGAACTCGCAGTCGAACGTCTCCAGGCACTGCTTCAGCAGCGTCTCGGACATCGGGGCGGCCCCGTAGCAGACCTTGCGCAGGGAGACGAACGCGTCCGGACCCGCGGTCCGTTCACCCGCCATCATCTGGAGCATGGCCGGCGCGGCGAAGGTGGTGGTGACCCGGTGGGTACGGATCAGCCGCACCGCCTCCTGCGGATCGAACTGGGGCATGATCACACTGGTGCCGCCGGCGTTGAACGTGTGCATGAACCAGCCGATGCCCGCGATACCGAAGCCCGGCAGGGAGATCAGGGCGACGTCCTCGGGCAGCCAGTCGATCCAGGCGGCGCCGTGTTCGCGCATCGCCTGCGGCAGGGTGAAGAAGCTGCGGTGGGCGAGCACGGCCCCCTTGGGCAGTCCGGTGGTACCGCTGGTGTAGATCTGCACGACCGGGTCGTCGGGCCCGGTGCCGACCTCCAGCTCGGTGTCCGGCCGGCTCGCGTACCAGGCGGGCAGCCCGGCGCCGCGGGCCGGCTCCCCGTCGGTGTCGGTGCCGTCGATACGGATCACCGTGTGGAACTCGGGCAGGTGGGGGCGGACCTTGGCGGCGGTGTCCCAGAACTCGTCGTCGACGAAGACCAGGACGGCGCCCGAGTCGCGCAGGATGTGGTCGACCTCGTCCGGGGTGAGCCGCCAGTTGACCGGGACCAGGACCGCGCCGATCTTGGCGCAGGCGAGGATCACCAGGTAGTAGTTCTCCGACTCGCGCCCCAGGTAGGCGACCCGGTCGCCGCGCCGCACACCACTGGTGCGCAGGGCGTGGGCTGCGCGGTTGCTCTCCCGGTGCAGCTTGGCGTAGGTGGTGATCCGGCCCTCGCAGACGATCGCCGCGTGGTGCGGGCGGCTGCCGGCGTGGGCGCGGGCGGCGTGGTTGAGCGTCCAACTGGCGTTGTCCGCGATGGTCATGGTGGTCATGGGGTCCTCCCCGTTCGTCCGGGACGAGTCGTGCGGGGTCATGCCGTGGGGACCGGGCACAGTTGCCCGTCGAGGAAGGCGGCGAGCTGCCGCACCGTCGGCTGGTCGAAGGTGATCGAGGCGGCCAGCGGCAGCCGGAACACCTGCTCCAGACCGGACTTGACGTTCTGGGCCATCAGTGAGTCCAGGCCGAGCGAGACGAACTCGGCCGACTCGTCCAGCTCGTCGTCGGCATCCATCTGCAGGACGGCGACGACCTTGTCCCGGACCACCTGGGTGATCAGGGCCCTGCGCTCCGGTGCGGGCAGGGCACCGAGCGAGGCGGCGTCGAAGCCGTCGTCGGCGGTGGCGTCCTGGCGCGCGAGGCGGTCGTAGAACTGGTCGCCGGTGGCGCTGCCGGCCACGTAGCGGTCCCAGTCGAACTCGCCCACCACCCGCTGGGTGCGCGGGCGGCCGCCCCACAGCCTGGCCAGGGTGTCCAGGGCCCGGGCCGGCGAGAAGAAGCGGACGCCGCTGCGTTCGATCTCGCGGCTGAGGTGCTCCTCCAGACGGGCGGACATACCGACCCTGGCCCAGGCGCCCCAGTTGACGGAGAGCCCCGGCAGACCCCGGCGGGTGCGCCACTCGGCGAGGCTGTCGAGGCCGGCGCTGGCCGCCGCGTAGTGCCCCTGGGTGGCGCCGCCGAGGACGGAGGCGATCGACGAGTACGTCACGAAGAACTCCAGCTCCGGGAAGGAGCTCTGCGCGGCCTCGTGCAGCAGCCAGCCGCCGTACGCCTTCGCGGCGAGCTGGGCGTCGATGGACTCCCAGGTCAGCTCGGCGATCAGCTTCTTGTCGTAGGAACCGGCCGCGTGGACCAGGCCGCCGACCGGGTACGGTCCGGCCGCCACCTCGTCCACCAGCGCGCGCACGCCCTCGGGAAGGCTCACGTCGGCCCGTACGAGGGCGAGTTCGGCGTTCTCGGCAAGCTCCGCCAGGACCGGCCCGGCCTCCTCGGTCGGCTTTCCGCCCCGGCTGACCAGGGTCAGGTGCCGGGCCCCCAGAGCCACGAGCTTGCGGGCCGTGACGAGGCCGAGGCCGCCGAGACCGCCGGTGACGATGTAGGTGCGGTCGGGGCGGACGGCGGAGCCGGCCCCGTCGTCCGCCGCGGGTGCG
The DNA here is from genome assembly GCF_035563135.1 of Streptomyces sp. Taxonomy (GTDB): domain Bacteria; phylum Actinomycetota; class Actinomycetes; order Streptomycetales; family Streptomycetaceae; genus Streptomyces. The sequence goes on along the minus strand of NZ_DATMVN010000641.1, from coordinate 847 downwards.
GCCGGCTCGTCGGCGTGCGTGCCCGGCAGGTCCAGCCACACCTCGGCGGCCGGGTCGGTGAGGGCGGTGCGCAGGGCCTCGCCCGTCTCGTCCAGGCGGAAGTACCGGCTCCCGTCGTGCGGGCCGGAGTGCGGCGCGAGCACGACCGACGCGGACGGGACGGTGAGCGTGGAGCGCAGGGTCCCGTCATGGCGTACGAGGACCTCGTCCCCTTCGCTGAACCCGGCCCCCTCGCCCGCCGCGCGCACGATGCCGGTGGCCCGGGTGCCCAGCACGGGCGGGGGCTCCTCCTCCTCCCGTTCGGCGCGCCCGGTGTCCAGCGCGGTCCGGGCGTCCTGGTCGGTCAGGGCGACGGCGCGGACCTCGACCTGGACCTCGTCGGCGTCCGGCGCGCGGTCCGCGGCGGGCACCAGCGCCAGGTCGGAGAGGTCACCGGAGTCGGGGGCGCGCAGCTCGTAGCCGCCGTTCCAGGTGAGCGTCGCGTCACCGGCGAGGAGCCGGCGGACGTAGCGCCTGCCGGGCCGGTGGGCGACCTGGTACTCCCCCGGGGTCTCGGCCGTCCACTCCGCGAGCAGCGGTTCGAGGTCGCTGCCCGGTGCGAGGTCGACGAGGGTGGCGCGGTACTGCGGGTACTCGGTGAGCAGCACCCGTCCGAAGCCCCACAGGGTCGCGGCGGCGAGGTGCCCGCCGTCGCCGGCCGGGTCGCCCGGGAGCCCCTGGGCACCCTCGGTCACCAGCCACAGCCGGGGCGGCCGGGGCTGTCCGGCCGCGTCCATCGCGGTGATCAGGGCCAGCAGTTCGCGGTAGTTGTCCTCGCACTCGGCCCGCATCCGCTCGGCGGACATGG
>NZ_DATMVN010000640.1:0-7001 GCF_035563135.1 Streptomyces sp. | reverse complement strand
AACGGGCGCCGCCGCCGTGCTCCTCGGCCACACCCGCGACGACCAGGCCGAGACCGTCCTGCTGGGCCTCGCCCGGGGCTCGGGCATCCGCTCGCTGTCCGGGATGGCCGCCGCCTCCGGACCGGCCGGCCGCTACCGCCGCCCCTTCCTCCACCTCGACCGGCAGACCGCCCGCAAGGCCTGTCTGGTCCAGTCGATCCCTGTCTGGGACGACCCCCACAACATCGACCCCGCCTACACCCGCTCCCGGCTGCGCCACGAGGGTCTGCCCGCCCTGGAGAAGGCGCTGGGCAAGGGAGTCGTGGAAGCCCTCGCCCGCACGGCGCAGCTCTCCCGTGACGATGCCGACGCCCTCGACACCTGGGCCGCCGAGGCCGCCCGCTCGGTCCGTGACGACGCCGGACGGCTGGAGTGCGCCAAACTTTCCGTCCTGCCCCCCGCCGTACGCCGCCGGGTGCTGCGCCGGGCCGTGATCGACGCCGGTTCCCCCGCGGGTTCGCTCTTCGCCCGCCACATCGAGGAAGTCGACCGGCTCATCACCGGCTGGCGGGGCCAGCGCGCCATCAACCTGCCCGGCCGCGTCGAGGTGCGGCGGCAGGGTGGCAGACTGGTGATTCGGCAGAGCTGAAGCGCAAGCGGCTGAAATGCAGGCGAAACGCCGGTCCGGCCCGGGGAACGCTCCGGGGCCGGCAGGGCAGAGAAAGAGACGCGGGTGAACGAGAAGGACATGGGCACCGACCTTCAGTCGGTGCTCCTCACCAAGGAAGAGATCGACGCGAAGCTCGTCGAGCTGGCAGCGAAGATCGACGCGGAGTACGCGGGCAAGGACCTGCTCATCGTCGGCGTGCTCAAGGGCGCGGTGATGGTCATGGCGGACCTGGCCCGCGCGCTGTCCACCCCCGTCACCATGGACTGGATGGCCGTGTCGTCGTACGGCGCCGGTACCCAGTCCTCGGGCGTCGTCCGGATCCTCAAGGACCTCGACACCGACATCAAGGGCAAGCACGTCCTGATCGTCGAGGACATCATCGACTCCGGTCTCACGCTTTCCTGGCTGCTGACCAACCTCGGCTCGCGCGAACCCGCGAGCCTGGAGGTCTGCACGCTGCTCCGCAAGCCCGATGCCGCGAAGGTCGCGATCGACGTGAAGTGGGTCGGCTTCGACATCCCCAACGAGTTCGTCGTCGGCTACGGACTGGACTACGCGGAGAAGTACCGCAACCTCCCCTTCGTCGGTACGCTCGCCCCTCACGTCTACGGCGGCTGAGACAGCCGCCCGGAGGAACCGGCCGAACCCGGCCGGACTGCCGGGAACCCTCGTGGCGTTCGGGCCGTTGGATCCTTCGGAGACGGGTTTGTCTGACCTCCCCTGCGGTCACGGGTGACAATGCTGGGGTACCGTCCGAAGAACAGTCTTTTCTCACAGCAGCATTTACCTACGGGCAGGAGGGACGGGGCGACTTCGCTCCGTATGGATGGACGTGAAGCGATACTTCCGTGGGCCGGTCATGTGGATCGTGCTGGCCGTCCTCGCCGTGGTCGTGTTGATGCAGGTCGTCGGCTCGTCCGGCGGCTACAAGACGGTGGACACCGCCAAGGTGATCCAGGCGATCAGCAAGAACCAGGTGGAGCAGGCCAAGCTGACCACCGGTGACGAACAAATCCTGAAGATCGAGCTGAAGGACAAGGAAAAGCTCCAGGGCGAGTCGGGGAGCAAGTTCCAGGCGAGCTACATCGGCAACCAGGGTGTCGAGCTCGCCGACACGCTGCAGAAGAAGTTCGAGAGCGGTGACATCGAGAAGGGTTACACCGTCTCGCCGTCGAAGCAGTCCCCGTTCGTCTCGATCCTTCTCACCCTGCTGCCCTTCGTCCTGATCGTGGTCGTCTTCCTGTTTCTGATGAATCAGATGCAGGGCGGCGGTTCCAAGGTCATGCAGTTCGGCAAGTCCAAGGCGAAGCTGATCACCAAGGACACGCCGAAGACGACGTTCGCCGATGTGGCGGGGTCGGACGAGGCCGTCGAGGAACTGTACGAGATCAAGGAATTCCTCCAGGAGCCGGCGAAGTTCCAGGCCGTCGGCGCCAAGATCCCCAAGGGCGTCCTGCTGTACGGACCGCCCGGTACGGGTAAGACGCTGCTCGCTCGCGCCGTCGCCGGTGAAGCGGGCGTCCCGTTCTACTCGATCTCCGGTTCCGACTTCGTCGAGATGTTCGTCGGTGTCGGTGCCTCCCGTGTCCGTGACCTCTTCGAGCAGGCCAAGGCGAACGCTCCGGCGATCGTCTTCGTCGACGAGATCGACGCCGTCGGACGGCACCGCGGTGCCGGCATGGGCGGCGGTCACGACGAGCGCGAGCAGACGCTCAACCAGCTGCTCGTCGAGATGGACGGCTTCGACGTGAAGGGCGGCGTCATCCTGATCGCCGCCACGAACCGGCCGGACATCCTGGACCCGGCGCTGCTGCGTCCGGGACGCTTCGACCGGCAGATCGCCGTCGACCGGCCGGACATGCAGGGCCGCCTCGAGATCCTCAAGGTGCACCAGAAGGGCAAGCCGGTCGCGGAGGACGTCGACCTCAACGCGGTCGCCCGTCGTACGCCCGGCTTCACCGGTGCCGACCTGTCGAACGTGCTGAACGAAGCGGCGCTCCTGACGGCGCGCAGCAACAAGAAGCTGATCGACAACCACATGCTCGACGAGGCCATCGACCGCGTCGTGGCGGGCCCGCAGAAGCGGACCCGGATCATGTCCGAGAAGGAGAAGAAGATCACCGCGTACCACGAGGGCGGACACGCCCTGGTCGCGGCGGCTTCCCCCCAGTCGGACCCGGTCCACAAGATCACGATCCTCTCCCGCGGGCGTGCCCTCGGTTACACGATGGTGCTCCCGGAAGAGGACAAGTACTCCACGACGCGTAACGAGATGCTCGACCAGCTCGCGTACATGCTGGGCGGGCGTGCGGCCGAGGAGCTGGTCTTCCACGACCCGACGACCGGCGCTGCGAACGACATCGAGAAGGCCACCGCCACGGCTCGCGCGATGGTCACGCAGTACGGCATGACCGAGCGTCTCGGTGCGATCAAGTTCGGTGGAGACAACACCGAGCCGTTCGTGGGCCGGGAGATGGGCCACCAGCGCGACTACTCGGAAGAGGTCGCGGCGCTCGTCGACGAAGAGGTCAAGAAGCTCATCGAGACCGCGCACAACGACGCGTGGGAAATCCTCGTGGAGAACCGCGACATCCTCGACGCCCTGGTTCTCGAACTGCTCGAGAAGGAGACGCTCGGCAAGGAGCAGATCGCCGAGATCTTCGCCCCGATCGTGAAGCGTCCGGCCCGCCCGGCGTGGACCGGTTCCGCCCGGCGTACCCCGTCGACGCGTCCGCCCGTGCTCTCTCCCAAGGAACTGGCCCTCACCAACGGCTCCGCCAATGGTCCGGGCACTCCGGAGATCGCTCCGACGGACATCACGTCGAAGAACACCGGCACCTCCACGGAGGCGCTTCCCGAGGATCGCCCCGAGAGCTGACCTCCCGCCCGGCCAGGTGAGTCCCCCTCACGGGGGCCCCGACCCGGCCCGGAATGGATGCTGCGCCCCCCAGGCTCTAGCCTGTGGGGGCGCTGCTTTTCCGTATGCCTGCGCTGTGCCTGCCGTGATTCCGTGAGGCCCGGGCGGGTCCACGCATGTGACTGCACAGAGGAACGAGGCACAGATGACCGACCCGGTGACGCTCGACGGGCAGGGCTCGATCGGCGTATTCGATGAGAAGCGGGCCGAATCCGCCGTACGGGAACTCCTCATCGCTGTCGGGGAGGACCCTGACCGCGAGGGGCTGCGTGAGACCCCGGGCCGGGTGGCACGTGCGTACAAGGAGATATTCGCGGGGCTCCACCAGGAGCCCGAGGACGTCCTCACGACGACGTTCGACCTCGGTCACGACGAGATGGTGCTGGTCAAGGACATCGAGGTCTTCAGCACCTGTGAACACCACCTGGTGCCGTTCCGCGGGGTCGCGCACGTCGGTTACATCCCGGCGACGAGTGGCAAGATCACGGGGCTGTCGAAGCTGGCACGGCTGGTCGACGTCTATGCCCGGCGGCCGCAGGTCCAGGAGCGGCTCACCACTCAGGTCGCCGACTCCCTGATGGCGATCCTGGAGCCGCGCGGGGTCATCGTCGTCATCGAGTGCGAGCACATGTGCATGTCGATGCGGGGCATCCGCAAGCCCGGAGCAAAGACGATCACGTCCGCGGTCCGCGGCCAGCTGCGCGATCCGGCGACGCGCGCCGAGGCGATGAGTCTCATCATGGCGCGTTAGAAGGATCGGGGACGAAGGCCCGGGGCCCGCGGGGCGGGCGGGGCCGGCGCGGCGGCGACACGTCCGTGTGCAGCGGGGGAGCCGACGGCCGTGGGGCCGTCTTTCCCGGAAGAGGGACCTCCCGATGCCGTCCACCCGTGGGCTCGCGGTAGCGCCCGTGACGGCCGTCGAGCCGGCGGGGGAGCGGTACGAGCGGCTTCCTCGGCCGCCCGGCGGGCGCGGGACCCATGTGCGGGCCGCGGCCGGCCCGCACATCTCCCCGTGCGCCCGGCTCCAGGTCTTCATGTCGCCCGCGCAGGCGGGCGGGACACCGGTGGACCCGATGGCCGAGATCCGGGCCGGGCGCTCTTCGGTCTCACGGACGGTGGAATCCCGGCCGGGGTGGACCGGCCCGGTGCGCAGGGGGTGCGGTTCGCCGCCGTGCACGACCCCGACGGCAACCGGATCACCCTGATCGAGAATTCCGTGGCAGCCGGCCGGGGAGCGGACCCCGCTCGCTGATGCGGCCCGGTCCGCACGAGGGACCTCAGGCGGTCTGGGCCGTGTTCCTCTCGTCGTCCCCGTCCTCCGGGAGCTTGCAGACCCGCTCGATGAAGACGCCTGCGGCGACGACCGCGATGCCCGCCAGGACGGCGAAGCCCGCGTAGACGGCCTGGTCCCGGCGGGGCGGCACGTCCAGGGAGCCGAGCAGGAACACCCCGGTGCCGCCGTACATCCCCGCGACCAGCGCGGCGACGAGCGCGCTCGCCTGGCCGAAGACGACGGCGCGCGCCGCCATCATCGGCTCCACACCCTTCGCTCCGGGGCGCCGCTCCCGCTGCGCGCGCAGCCGTGCGCGGATCGACAGAGCCGTGGCCAGCAGGACGACGGCGATCACGGCCAGCACGATGGGCGCCCCGAGCGGCACGCTCGGCAATGTGCCCAGGGAGTCCCAGAGGCGGGCTCCACCCCAGGACAGGACGCCGGCTCCGGCGAAGAGTCCGGCCAGGAGGCCGAGCCGTAGTTGCTTCACCGAGAGTGCCGCCCTTCGTCACCGTTGACCGTCGTTCGCCCGCAGGCGCTCGTCCTTGAGCCTAACGACTACTCGGGGAGACGGAGTTCCAGGTCGGGCCGGGGAAGCACTCCCTCGCGGCCGACACCCTCCAGCAGATCGGCGACCGGGCCGGCACCGGGCAGCTGGGCTCCCCCGTCCACGTCGTGCCAGGGGGCGAGCACGAAGGCGCGCTCATGGGCGCGCGGGTGCGGGAGGGTCAGCAGGGGGTCGTCGGAGACCACGTCGGCGTACGACACGATGTCCACGTCGATGGTGCGCGGACCCCAGTGCTCCTCGCGGACGCGGTCGAAGGCCTCCTCGATGGCCTGGCCGCGCTCCAGCAGGGACGAGGGGGGCAGGGTCGTCTTCACGACGACCACCGCGTTGAAGTACGACGGCTGGGATCCGGGGGCGACGCCCCAGGGCTCCGTCTCGTAGACCGGGGAGACCGCTTTGACCCGGAGGCCGGGGGTGTCCTCCAGGGCGTCGACGGCGCCCTGGAGCGTCTCCAGCCGGTTGCCGAGGTTGGAGCCGAGGGAGATCACGGCCAGTTTGGGGTTGGAGAGGGTGACGTCCGCCGCGTCGACCTGCTCGACCACGGCGGCGGGCACCGGCTGTACGGTCGGGTCGCTCTGCCCCTCGGTGGAAAATGCGGTCATGCTCGGCTCCGGGTGATGGTGATGGTCACGTCGTCGAAGGGGACGGTGATCGGGGCGTCCGGCTTGTGGACGACCACCTCGACCTCCTCGACCCCTTCGTGCTTGAGGCATTGCTGCGCGATGCGCTCCGCGAGGGTCTCGATCAGATCGACCGGCTCACCCTTGACGACGTCGACGACCTCCTCGGCGACCACACCGTAGTGAACGGTCTTCGTGAGGTCGTCGGCGGCTGCCGCAGGACGGGTGTCGAGGCCGAGCACCAGGTCCACGATGAAGGTCTGGCCCTCTTCCCGCTCCTTGGGGAAGACGCCATGGTGCCCACGGGCCTTGAGGCCGCGCAGCGCGACACGGTCCACGCGAATCACTCCTGCTGTTCGTCGTCTCTGGAGGCACCCGGCCGCGTGCGGGCGGTGAGGTGCCGTCTTTCGAATCTACCCGCGCGCACCGACAGCACCCGCCCGCGGGGGCGCCGGCCGGACCGGCAGGGGGTGTTCAGCCACGCGTGCCCCGTGACCAGGGCGCCCGGCCCCCGCCCGCTCAGGTGCCCGGCCCCCGTCCGCTCAGGCAGCCGGCTCGTCGTCCTCGTCCTCACCGGTCCCGGCCAGTACGGGGGAGCCGTGGTGGGACCAGAGCTTCCAGCCCTCCGGGGTGCGCCGGAACACATTCGTGGCGACGACGAGCTGGCCGACGAGCGGCCCGAGTGCGTCGCCCTCCTCCGCGGGGCCACCGCTGAGGATGTTCTCGGTGCAGGTCACCAGCGCGGTGCCGCCGGTCATGGAGACTCCGACATCGGTCAGGAAGAACTGGATGTACTCGGTGTTCGCCATGATCAGCGCATAGCTCCGCAGTACCTCGCCGCGGCCCGTGAGAACCGGCCAGCCGGGGTGGACGCAGGAGACGGTGAGGTCCTCACCGGGCAGCCACAGGCCGGAGAGCGCGTCGAGATCGCCGCGTTCCATCGCCTCGTAGAAGGCGGTGTTGGCCCGCTCGAC
>NZ_DATMVN010000639.1:0-5613 GCF_035563135.1 Streptomyces sp. | reverse complement strand
CGCCGCCGGGGACCTCGACGGGGACGGCGGGCCCGAGACGGTGGCCGTCGTCCGCTGCGCCGCCGGATCCGGTACTCCGCCCAGCGGCATCTACGTCGTGACGCAGCCGAGCGGGGCCGCACCCCGGGTCGTGGCGACCCTGGTGGACCCCGCTCAGAAACTCAACGTCACCGACTTCACCGTCCGTGACGGCCGGATCTCGGCGACCCTGCTCGGCTACTCCTCGGCCGACGTACCGCGTTGCTGCCCCGACGAGCTGGAGAGCGCGACCTGGCAGTGGAAGGGCAACGCCTTCATCAAGTCGGCCGGCCCTGCCGGGAGCACCGCGCGGGGCGCCTGAGCCCTTACTCCGCGTCCGGTCCGAAGACTTCCACGTTGTCCGAAACGCGGCGTACGTGAATGCAGTCGCCCGGGCACTCCTTGGCCGAATCCACCACGTCCTGGAGAAGGGGCAGCGGCACCGGTGTGGTGGCGCCCTTGTCCTGGAGGAGCTCGTCCTCGGCGCTCTTCACGTACGCCAGGCCGTCGATGTCCAGCTCGAACACCTCAGGTGCGTACTGCACACAGATGCCGTCGCCCGTACAGAGGTCCTGGTCGATCCAGACCTCGAGGTCCTGTGTGTCGCTGTCGCCCGGAGCGTCCTGCTGCACGGTCATGTGTCCTGCCGTTCCCTGCGTATCTGCACCAATTGAAGCCAGCCCTGACGGGTGTTGAACGCTTCGACGATACAACCGGCTGCTTTCCGGTGCCGAAGGGTGGGTATTCCCTTGGCGTGAGGGAGGGCGCAAGGGTGAAGATCGGACACACTCACGGGTCTTTGTGATCTAGGGGTTTCAATCACCACCCACCCAGGTAGGGTCAGGAAGCGTCCAGCTCCCCTTGGAGGAGGTGAGGACCGTGGCAGCCCACGACGACGACATCAACCGCGGCATCCGGCCCGGGCGGGGGTCAGAAGACCCAGCCGGCCAGGTTGCCTTTCTCGAGCAGGAAATCGCCGTCCTGCGACGTAAGCTCGCCGACTCTCCGCGTCATACGAGGATTCTCGAAGAGCGGATCGTCGAGTTGCAGACCAGCCTGGCGGGCGTGTCCGCGCAGAACGAGCGGCTCGCCGGCACACTCCGGGAGGCCCGCGACCAGATCGTGGCCCTCAAGGAGGAGGTCGACCGGCTCGCGCAACCGCCGGCCGGCTTCGGTGTCTTCCTGCAGGCCAATGAGGACGACACCTGCGACATCTTCACCGGGGGCCGCAAGCTCCGGGTGAACGTGAGCCCCAGCGTCGAGCTCGACGGCCTCCGGCGAGGCCAGGAAGTCATGCTCAACGAGGCGCTCAACGTGGTCGAGGCCATGGAATTCGAGCGGGCCGGGGACATCGTCACCCTCAAGGAGATCCTTGAGGACGGCGAGCGCGCCCTGGTCGTCGGGCACACCGACGAGGAACGGGTGGTGAGGCTCGCCGAGCCCCTGCTGGACATCACCATCCGTCCCGGCGACGCCCTGCTGCTCGAACCCAGGTCCGGCTACGTCTACGAAGTGGTCCCCAAGAGCGAGGTCGAGGAACTCGTCCTCGAAGAGGTCCCGGACATCGACTACGAAAAGATCGGCGGCCTGGGCGACCAGATCGAGCTGATCCGCGACGCGGTCGAGCTCCCCTACCTCCACCCGGACCTCTTCAAGGAGCACGAACTGCGTCCGCCGAAGGGCATCCTGCTCTACGGCCCTCCAGGCTGCGGCAAGACACTCATCGCCAAGGCCGTCGCCAACTCGCTGGCCAAGAAGGTCGCCGAGGTCACCGGACAGCCCGCGGGGAAGAGCTACTTCCTCAACATCAAGGGCCCCGAGCTCCTCAACAAGTACGTCGGTGAGACCGAGCGGCACATCCGCCTCGTCTTCCAGCGTGCCCGGGAGAAGGCGAGCGAGGGCACCCCCGTCATCGTCTTCTTCGACGAGATGGAATCCCTCTTCCGCACCCGTGGTTCCGGTGTCAGCTCGGACGTGGAGAACACCATCGTCCCCCAGCTGCTCGCCGAGATCGACGGTGTGGAAGGCCTGGAGAACGTCATCGTCATCGGTGCCTCCAACCGCGAGGACATGATCGACCCCGCGATCCTGCGGCCCGGCCGTCTCGACGTGAAGATCAAGATCGAGCGTCCGGACGCGGAGGCCGCGAAGGACATCTTCGCGAAGTACCTCACACCTTCGCTGCCGCTGCACTCGGACGATCTCGCCGAGCACACCGGTTCGAAGGAGGCCGCCGCCCACGCGATGATCCAGTCCGTGGTGGAGCGGATGTACACGGAGTCCGAGGAGAACCGCTTCCTCGAGGTCACCTACGCGAACGGCGACAAGGAAGTCCTGTACTTCAAGGACTTCAACTCCGGAGCGATGATCCAGAACATCGTGGACCGGGCAAAGAAAATGGCCATCAAGGCATTCCTCGAGCAGGGCCAGAAGGGCCTGCGCGTCTCCCACCTCCTCCAGGCGTGCGTGGACGAGTTCAAGGAGAACGAGGACCTGCCCAACACCACCAACCCGGACGACTGGGCCAGGATTTCCGGAAAGAAGGGCGAGCGGATCGTGTTCATCCGCACACTCGTCACCGGAAAGCAGGGCGCGGACACCGGTCGTTCCATCGACACGGTGGCGAATACCGGACAGTACCTGTAAAACGCAGACCGGCTGCGGATGCCCGGCAGGGTATCCGCAGCCGGACGTTTTCCCGGCAGCGCCGGCCACACCCGAAGAATGACGCAATTGATCTCCCCACCGGCGCAGAGGCGCTCTAGGCTCTGCCGTACCGCCGAGTCGCGCAGTGCGGGGACGGGCACCGCGGACCAGCAGCGGTACTTGAGCGCCGCTCCCGGACGGGAGCGGCGCCGGGCAAGGAGGGCCGCATGACCGTACGGCGAGTGATGGGCATCGAGACGGAGTACGGGATCTCCGTCCCCGGTCAACCCAACGCCAATGCCATGCTCACCTCATCCCAGATCGTCAACGCCTACGCGGCGGCGATGCACCGGGCGCGCCGTGCCCGCTGGGACTTCGAGGAGGAGAATCCGCTGCGCGACGCGCGAGGCTTCGACCTCGCCCGTGAGACCGCGGACTCCAGCCAGCTCACCGACGAGGACATCGGCCTGGCCAATGTCATCCTCACCAACGGTGCGCGGCTGTACGTCGACCACGCGCACCCCGAGTACAGCTCACCGGAGATCACCAATCCGCTGGACGCGGTGCTGTGGGACAAGGCCGGCGAGCGGGTGATGGCGGAGGCGGCCGAACGGGCCGCCGCGATCCCCGGCGCCCAGCCGATCCACCTCTACAAGAACAACACCGACAACAAGGGCGCGTCCTACGGCACGCACGAGAACTACCTGATGAAGAGGGAGACCCCCTTCTCGGACATCGTGCGCCACCTGACCCCGTTCTTCGTCTCCCGCCAGGTCGTCACGGGTGCCGGCCGGGTCGGCATCGGCCAGGACGGCCACGAGCACGGATTCCAGATCAGCCAGCGCGCCGACTACTTCGAGGTCGAAGTCGGCCTGGAGACCACGCTCAAGCGCCCCATCATCAACACCCGTGACGAACCGCACTCCGACGCCGAGAAGTACCGCAGACTGCACGTGATCATCGGCGACGCGAACCTCTCCGAGATCTCGACCTATCTGAAGCTCGGCACCACCTCGCTGGTCCTGGCCATGATCGAGGACGGTTTCATCAAGGTGGACCTGGCGGTCGACCAGCCGGTCCGCACCCTGCACCAGGTCTCGCACGACCCGGCCCTGAAGCAGCTGATCACGCTCCGTAGCGGCCGCACGCTCACTGCGGTACAGCTGCAGATGGAGTACTTCGAACTGGGCCGCAAGTACGTCGAGGAGCGGTACGGGGCCGACGCCGACGAGCAGACCAAGGATGTCCTGGCCCGCTGGGAGGACACCCTGAACCGCCTGGAGAACGACCCGATGAGCCTGTCGGGGGAGCTGGACTGGATCGCCAAGCGGGAGCTCATGGAGGGGTACCGGCGCCGCGACGGCCTGGACTGGGACGCCCCGCGCCTGCACCTGGTGGACCTGCAGTACGCCGACGTACGGGCCGACAAGGGCCTGTACAACCGTCTCGCCGCCCGGGGGAAGATGAAGCGGCTGCTCGACGAGAGCGACGTCGAGCGGGCCCGTACGAAGCCGCCCGAGGACACCAGGGCCTATTTCCGGGGCCGCTGCCTGGAGCAGTACGCGGACGACGTCGCCGCGGCCTCCTGGGACTCGGTCATCTTCGACCTGCCGGACCGTGACTCGCTGCAACGGGTGCCCACCATGGAACCGCTGCGAGGTACACGTAGTCACGTCGAGGAGCTGCTGGACCGCTGCCGCACCGCGGAAGAGCTGGTCCGGACGCTGACGGGGGGCTGAAAGGCCCTCCGGCTGGGAATCAATCAGATGACCTCCGGACGTTGAGGAAAGTACCGGGCCGATGTCGGACCCCATAGGTAGGGTCTGATCAAGTGCTTCGAACCGAGCGGGGTGAGCTACATGGCGACCAAGGACACCGGCGGCGGACAGCAGAAGGCGACACGCTCCACCGAGGAGACCGAGGAGCAGGTGCAGGACGCACAGGCGTCCGAGGACCTCAAGGAGCGGCAGGAGAAGCTCAGCGACGACGTCGACGACGTCCTCGACGAGATCGACGACGTCCTCGAGTCCAACGCCGAGGATTTCGTTCGTTCGTTCGTTCAAAAGGGCGGCGAGTAACAGCCGGAGATCCGGCCCGGACCGCTCGCCGGAGACCTCGCGCCGCCGGCACGGCGCCTTCCGTGGGATGCCTCGCTCATACCGGGGCATCCCGCGGAAGCGCTTCTGCACCGGGGACCATGTTGATCACCGTCACCGGGCGGGTAGGGTCCGTGGCGTACTGCTTCAACCGCAATCAGGCCATCGGCGAGTCGGGGGATGATCCTGCCTCCTTGCGCAGGGCCATCGCACACCTGGAGGGAAACGCGTGGAAGCCAACACTCGTAGCACCGGGCGTCTACCAGCTGCGTTCCTGACGCCGGGTTCGTCCTCGTTCATGGACTTCCTGTCCGACCACTCACCCGGGATCCTTCCCGGCAACCGCAGCCTGCCGCCGCTGCAGGGCGCCATCGAGGCGCCGCACGGCACGACCATCGTCGCGGCCTCCTTCCCCGGCGGGGTGGTGCTCGCCGGCGACCGCCGGGCGACCATGGGGAACATGATCGCGCAGCGCGACATCGAGAAGGTCTTCCCGGCCGACGAGTACTCGGCGGTGGGCATCGCCGGCACGGCGGGCCTCGCCGTGGAGATGGTCAAGCTGTTCCAGCTGGAGCTGGAGCACTTCGAGAAGGTCGAGGGCGCCACGCTCTCCCTGGAGGGCAAGGCGAACCGCCTCTCCACGATGATCCGCAGCAATCTGGCGATGGCCATGCAGGGCCTGGCGGTCGTCCCGCTGTTCGCCGGGTACGACGTCGACCGTGAGAAGGGCCGGATCTTCTCGTACGACGTGACCGGCGGGCGCTACGAGGAGCACAGCTTCCACTCGGTCGGCTCCGGCTCGGTGTTCGCCCGCAGCGCGCTGAAGAAGCGCTACCGCGACGACGTCACCGAG
>NZ_DATMVN010000638.1:0-11059 GCF_035563135.1 Streptomyces sp. | reverse complement strand
CAGCGCCCGCCGCAGCCCACGGCCGCCGCCAGGACGGGTTTCTCCGCCGTCCCGTCGAGCGTGAGGACGGAGATGCTGTCGTGCCCGCGGTTGGCGGTCCACAGGAACCGGCCGTCGTGCGAGACCACCACTTCCGACGGGTACGTGCGCACGGCCTCGCCTTCGTCGTAGTCGTGCGGCAGCACCTGCGTCTCCCCCAGCGGATCGAGCGTGCCCCCGGCCGCGTCCCAGCGGCACACGGTGACCGTCGGCTCAAGCTCGTTCAGGACGTAGACGTGTCCCCCGGACGGGTGAAAGGCAAGGTGGCGCGGCCCGGCTCCTGGCCGCAGTGCCGTTTCTGCGTGCAGCCGCAGGGAGCCGTTGCCCGGGTCGAGGGCGCAGACGCGTACGGAATCCGTACCGAGATCCACGCTCAGCACCCAGTTCCCCGACGGGTCGGCCAGTACCTGGTGCGCGTGCGGGCCCGCCTGGCGGCCTTCGTCGGGACCCCGGCCGGCGTGCTGCAGCACGCCGGCCGCGGGGCCGGGCGCTCCGTCGTCCCCCACGGGCAGCACGCTGACACTGCCCGAACCGTAATTGGCCGTGAGCAGATGGCCCGCCGTGAGGGCCAGATGCGTGGGGCTGCTTCCGCCGACCGGCCGCTCCTCGCCGATCAGCCGCGGCGTGCCGTCGTCGTCGATACCGAATGCCGCCGCTGCGCCGTCGGAGGTCTCACTGACCGTGTACAGCACGGTGCCTCCCGTCCCCGGAGCATGGCCGACCGCGAGGTAGGACGGGTCGGTGACGGCATCCGTGGACGCGAGCACGGAGAGCGCCCCGGTACCCCGGTCGACTGCGGCGACGCTGACGCCCCGGCCTCCCGCCGAGGTGAACGACCCTATGAATGCCCGCTTTGCGTGGTCGGCGCCCATCGCGCTACCCCTCTTCACGTCCGTCACGATCTTCCCGGCCGACGGTAGCAGGCAGCGATTCCTGGTCCGGACCAAAACGGGACCAAGGCAGGGCCGAGCGGCGATCGGCGGAGCACGCGGGGAGCCGCGCAGGGGGCGGCGAGTTCGGCAGGCGCCCCTTCCGGTCCGTGCAGGTGTCCCAGCGCGGGTTCGGCGACGCCGACGGGCGGCAGTGCGGCGGCGGACAGCCGTCGCTCGTAGCACCAGCATCCGAAACGGACGGCCGACGAGACGAGCGATGGGAGCAGGACGGTCTCCGGGCCGGGGCGATCACACCATCGTGCTCGCCCCGGCCCGGAGGCCGCAGACCGAGAAGCAGCGCTGGGCCGGGACCGTCTCCGGCGTTCCCGCCACACGCGACGGCTCAGGCATCGGCCGGGATCCGGCTGGGCCTCCGCAGGGGCACGGCGAGTTCGAGCAGGGCCCGCTCCAACGCGTGGAGGTGTGCGAGCACCTGTCCTGTGCCCGTCGGCTCCTCGGCAGGCGCGTCGTCGAGTCGGAGGTGCCGCCCGACGGCCGGCGCATCGGTGAGGGCCTCGACGGCTGTCTCCACCCGCCAGCAGGCTGCGGCGAGCCGGATGTCGTGCGATGCCTCCGGGTCGGCAGCGACGGAGGCCAGGCCCCGCACCTCGCGCGCGCAGTCGTCGAGCAGTTCGAGCACCTGCCGCGCCCGTCGCTTACGGGCCTTCATCGGGTTGAGCGGATGCACCAACGGCGCCAGCGACAAGCGCACCCGGCCGAGGACGGCCTCCAGTTCGGCGACCCGCCGAGGCGGATCGGCGGCCTCGCTCCCGGCCAGCCGGGCGGCGGCCTCCGCCGTGCAGACGTGTACGCACCGCAGCGCCCGCTCCACCCACGCCTCGGTCACCGAGTGCGTGGTCACCGGCAGCACGAACAGCACAGCCAGTACGGCACCGAGCGCCCCGACCGCCGTCTCAGCCACCCGCAGCATGAGCAGACCCGCGTCGAGCACTCCGAGCAGCCCGTACAGCATGCTCGCCATCACGGTCACGGCCAGCATCATCCAGGTGTAAGAGACAGCGGCGGTATAGAAGATCCCGAACACGCTCATCGCCACGACCACGGCCGCCACGACCGGCTCATGGTGCAGCGGCACCGCCACAGCGAAGCCCAGTCCGATCCCGAGCACCGTCCCCAGGAACCGCCTGAACCCGCGTACGACGGTCTCGCCCCGCGAGGTCGTGGCCACGAACACCCACCAGGTGGCGCCGACCGCCCAGTACCAACGCTGGTCGGAGAGCACCTGCCCCACAGCGAGTGCGAACCCCGCCCCCGACGTCGCCTGCACGGCCTGCCGCGTCGTGATCCGCCCGAGCCCCGTTGCGCCCGCAGAGAGGGCGACGGCCACGGGTGCCGCGAGCCGCCGCTCGTAGCACCACACCCCGAACCGCACCACCGACGACGCGATGAGCGACAGCAGCACAGCCGCGTACAGCTCGGGCAGCCGGCCGGGCACGGTGTGCAGGAACTGGGCGGAGAAGTAGCACATGAAACCGAACACGCCCAGCGAGTGCCCGCGAGGCCCCCATCGCCTCGCGTACACACCCGCCCCCACGACGGCGAGGAATACCAGGTCACGCGCAACGGGCGCATCGTGCAGCACGGCGGCGAGCGTGAGCACCGGGAGACCGGCGACGGGAAGAAAGGCGGTGGTGATCGCCTGATCACGCACGGTCGGGTCGGTCACCGTGAACAGTGCGAGCAGCGCGGCCAGGCCACCGGTGATGGCCGCCGCCAGCGAGTATCCGGCCGCCCCGCACAGCGCGACGGCGAGCCCGATGCCGAGTACAGCCCGGGACGCGAACCGGAGACGGACCCGCCCCGGATCGTGTGCGACGAACGCTCGCTTCAGCAAGTTGCCCCGCCCTTTCCGCACAGACCAGCGCAGACATGAGAAAGGCGCCACAGAGGTCCCGAAGGACCCGCAGCGCCATTGATGGGCCAATCTCAGCATCTGGAAGGCTTATGGTTCAACTGAGGCTCAATTTGCTGGGCCAATGGCCCAGGATGGCTTGACCCTGCCCGGCCACGGCAAGGCCAACGGACCAGCCTGACGCGACACCGGCGCGCGAACGGCAGCCTCCGCCCCAGGACCTCTGCTCCAGGGCCTCTGCCTGATCACTGCGGCTTCTGCCGGCGAGCCCGGGTCGTGACCTCGGAACCTCGGACTGGATCTCGGCGCTGCGGCGGCCCGTGGTCGACCATGCGAAGCTCGGGCGGCTCTCGGTACACCGCCGCGCGCGAGGCATGACACCCGGCCGAGCGGTGGAGGAGCTCGGGGAAACCGGACTCCGCGCAGTGGGCGGGACGACGACACGGGCGCGAGCCCCGGGAACACGGTGCCGCGGCTGACCGGGCCCCGGTGCTCGATGAGAGGTGCGCCCACGCGCAAGAGGGGTTGTTCACCTCGGCGGAGGCACCTGCTGAACAATTCCGAGGCTGTTGTAGTCGTCGAAGACAAGTCGCCGGTGGGCGCTCCGGGCGGCACCGCTTCACCGGCGGAGCAGGAGCAACGATCCTGACGCCGGCCGTGCGGATCCTCTGGCGCCGATCGCGCGAACGGCTGGCGTGCGGCACCCCGCCGCAGCCGATGCACCGCCCAGGCCACTCTCCAGGCCGCCCGGCACCATGCCGGGGAGACCTGGATTCAGGAGCAGAACCGTATGAGGAGGACCAACCTGTGAGGCACACCCTTCTGTCTCGTTCCTTACTCCGGGGAGGTGGGCGGCGGCCGCTGGCATTCGCCGTCTTCACCCCGGTGGCGGCGGTATTGGCACTGCTGCTCGCGCCGGCCCCCGCGCACGCTGCCGACGTCCGGATAACCCCTGCCCCCGGCGCTGTCACAGCCAGCACTCACGACGGGAACGCGCCCGCGAACGTCGTGGACGACGACTACGCCACCCGCTGGTCGGGCGAAGGGGACGGCGCCTGGTTGCAATTGGACCTCGGCTCGACGATGACCGTCACCCACATCAAGCTCGCGGTGCACAAGGGCACCACCCGGCAGAACGTCTTCCAGCTCCAGTACTGGAGCGGATCGAGCTGGGCCACCGTCCATGACGGCAGGACCAGCGGTACGACGACGGGTCTGGAGTCGTTCGCCTTCGACCCCGTTCAGACCTCGAAGGTCCGCTATCTCGGCCACGGCTACACCGGTGAGGGCGAGGGTGACTGGAACAGCCTCACCGAGGTCGAGGTCTGGGGCAGCCCCGGCGACGGCAACGGCGGTGGTGGCGATACCGGGCTCCCGTCCGACGTCCTCGATCTGAGCGACTGGAAGGTGACGCTCCCCATCGGCGACGACGAGGAGCCCACCGAGATCTTCCAGCCCGAGCTCGACAGCTACTCCCATGACCCCTTCTTCCTCGTTCCCGAGCCCGGGGACGCCGTACGGTTCCGCGCGCCCGTCAACGGCGTCACCACCGGCGGCTCCAGCAATCCACGCTCGGAGCTGCGGGAGATGGAGAGCGGCGGCGGGGACGAGATCGAATGGTCCTCGACGTCCGGTACACACACCATGACCGTCCGGGAGGCCTTCACGCACCTGCCCGAAGAGAAGCCGGAGGTCGTCGGCGCCCAGATCCACGGTGGTGATGACGATGTCACCGCTCTGCGTCTGGAGGGCTCGAAGCTCTGGATCACGGAGGACGACACCACCGACCACCACCTGATCACCGACGACTACGCACTCGGTACGGTCTTCGAGATCAAGTACGTGGTGAGCGACGGTGAGATCAAGATCTACTTCAACGGTGAGCTGGAGACCACGATCGACCACTCCGACTCCACCAACTACTTCAAGACCGGCGCCTACACCCAGGCCAACTGCGGGAACTCCTCTCCGTGCGGCGACGACAACTACGGCGAGGTCAAGATCTACGGGCTTGACGTCACGCACGGCGCCCATCAGGAATCCGACCGGACGCAGGCCGCCGACCGGTACGGCTGGGGTACACCGCTGCCGGTCTCGGACGAGTTCAACTACACCGGTGCGGTCGACTCCGCGAAATGGGCGACGCCCTCAGGCGATTTCGGCGGCACGGAGGGGTGCTGGGAGGGCCATGCCGGAAACGGCCGCCGGTGCGCGAAGAACAGCACCGTGGCGGACGGCATGCTCACCATGCGCGGAGAGGCCAATGGCGATACGGGATGGCTCCGGCAGAAGCGTGACGCCCGGTACGGCCGGTGGGAGATCCGGTCGCGCTCGGAGAACATCGGCTCGAGCGGCGGGCTCTACCACGCACTGCACCTGATCTGGCCCACCGAAGGCAATCGGCTCGAGAACGGAGAGTACGACTGGGTCGAGTACTCGGACCCCGACGCACAGTGCCTCACGGCGTTCCTGCACTACCCGCAAAGCCCTTCGGACAAGAAGGAACGCCGCGACCTGTGCCCGGTGGACATGAACGAGTGGCACAACTTCGCGTTCGAGTGGACACCGGAAGCACTGGTCGGCTACGTCGACGGAGCCGAGTGGTTCCGGCTCTCGGGCGGCGCGGGCCCCGACCGGGGGGACATCCAGTCGATGCCCTCGGGGCACCTCAACATCCAGCTCGACAACTTCACCGGCGACGGCGGCCTCCGGCCCGCGGTCTTCGATGTCGACTGGGTCCGGGTCTACGAGTGACCGACCCGACGGACCAGGAGGACGCGGCTGCCTGAACGAGACCTGCAGGGCACGTAGGTACTGGCATTCGGTGGGCGGCACGTGCTGGTAGCCGGGTCGCGAAAACGTACAGGAACGCCGCGCAGCGCCTGTGCCCGTCACCGCGGGACGTGAGAGCAGCACACCTGCTTGCGGTCCGTCCCGCGAGCGGGCGCAGGGTGCAGGGGCAGGGCTTCGGGGGGTTGTGAGCAGACGGGGCCGGGCGGACGCGAAGGACCGGGAGACGGCCGCGCGTCCGCCCGGTGCGGCCCCGCAGGCGCCGGCCCACCGGTGGAGCGGGAACACGGCGCGGCCGGCGGACGGCCCGCTGCTCCCCCTGCCGGTGGGCGCAGATCTCCCCTGCCCCTCGGCACCGGCATCCCGGGCCGGTGATGCCGGAACCAGCCGGACGCAGGCGGCATCGATCGTCGCGAACGCGCTGCGGCGTGAGGCCTGCCGGAGAGCCCTGGTCACCGTCCACCTGCGGGGGAAGGGAAAGCACGGCCCTCCCGGCGTCGGCGGGCTCGCCGCCCCGCGCAAGATTCCGGTCAGCACCCCTACGCCGCCGGGAAGCTCGCGCTTCACCGCACGGACTGCCGCGAGGCGCCGGCCGGTGACGTGGGGAGCGGCGCCGGTCGCGCACCGCCTCCGGCGACCTCCCCGCGAGCCGGACCACGCTGCCGGACACCGACGGGCCCCTCTTCGATACGGACGAATACCCGGGTGACCTCCGGCGGTGCCGGGGCGCAGCATCCACCGAGACCGCGCGCGGACCTCGGGCCCCTCGGCGCCGGCCGGCGGCGCGGAGGACCGGGCCTGAGGAGATTTCAGACCGTACGGCCGTGCTGTATCGGTGAAGCCCCGGAGAACACGCTCGAACGACTTCTCGATCCAGGGGATCCCCTCGGCTTCCGGCTCGGCAGCCTGCCACCACGGGGTGACCGAGGCAGGTCACTCGTGAACGAGTGAGAGGGATCCATGATCGAGTTTGATCGACGTTAGCGCTAGGGAAGGTTCGGCAACGCCGATCGTTCAATTAACGGACTGTAGCGGTGGAGTGCCGGAAGGTGAGCCGGTACGTTCGCGGACAGAAGCCGACTCTGGTGCGGGGCCAACCACTTTCCAGAGCCGGCTTTTCCACCCGTCGTTCCAATGACCAAGGAGGGCTTCATGCCTCCCGACCATGTCTCCAGTACGGCCTGGGAAGGCCCCCGGACTGGGCGTTTCGACCGTAGCATCCCTCCGGCACGAGGGGGTGAAACCCGCGAGTGGCGTGACAATCAGGTCAACGTCCAGGTAGGGCCCTTCCTTGCTGTGCCAGTTGTCGGCGTCGTCCTCGTTCTGCGTCCCGAACTCACGGAGGTCGCCGTGGTGTGCGCCGGGCTGGCACTCACCGCGC
Source organism: Streptomyces sp. (assembly GCF_035563135.1). Lineage (GTDB taxonomy): Bacteria > Actinomycetota > Actinomycetes > Streptomycetales > Streptomycetaceae > Streptomyces. The sequence goes on along the minus strand of NZ_DATMVN010000638.1, from coordinate 4,044 downwards.
TGAGGCGGTCCCGCGTCCAGTACCAGCGGATTCGCTGGAACTGACGGCAGACGGAGGCGGACACCTACGATGTCTGCCTCCTCCGCCCGATCCACATCTCGTGGCACCGAGTGCACAGTGTCACGGCACCGAGGGCCTCCAAGCACCTCTCCACAGGCGGAAAGTAGACGTTTCCGTGCCCTGCCTCCCTGACGCAATCCCTCAGAAGGGCTATGCCCGTGTCCCCGAACGACCAGTCGGAAGCCCCTTGCCTCGGCCCCGGCTGCCTCAACTCCGTGAAGCAGACAGGTGTCGGACGTCGGCGCGTCTACTGCTGCGACCAGTGCGGCACCCGCTACCGCCGCTACGCCCGCCCCGCCACGGACAACAACGCGTTCGCCGAGGCCTCGCTCGCCGACCTGCGACGTCTCACGGACCAGTTCGACCTGAGCGGCAACGATCCCGAGCGGTCCCTCAAGCTGATCCTGGAGTGCGAGAAGGCATGGAAGGACCTCAAGACCGCCGTCGTCCTCCAGAGCCGCGACAGCCGGATGAAGATGCCGGTGATCGCAGACAAGCTCCACATGAGCGCCAGTGCGCTGGCCAGGATGATGGAAAGCGCTCCCGGCCGTCGCGAGCGGCGCCTGACCCCTCCCCTCGTAGCGTCGCAGCCTTCTCCGCCTCGTTCCCAGCGCCACCCGGTGCCCGGACCGCCACGGGCTCGGCGCCCGGAGGGCGGCACCGGCGACACGGACGGCGCCGCCCCAGGCCACGGCCCAGCCGCAGCCCTGGCGAGCGCGTTGTCCCACCTGCACCGTCAGAGCGGCACGACGCACAAGGCACTGGGCGACCGGGTCGGGGTCGACCCCTCCTACATCTCCCGCGTCATCAGCGGTGAACGCATCCCTTCCTGGGAGGTCACCCGCAAGCTGGCCCAGGCCCTGGAAACCGGGCCGGAGGAGATCCTCCCCCTGTGGAGGGCCGCCCGCGGCTACGACGCGGCCAGCACCTCCGACCTCCAGGCGGCACTGCGCGGGCTGCACACCGCCGCCGGCCGTCCGAAGACCGAGGCCCTGAAGGCCAAGACCCATCTGACGGACGAGCAGATCACCAACGCCTTCACCGGCAGCACGCTGCCCGACTGGGAGACCACCGCGACCCTCGTCAACGCGCTGCACGGGCAGTGCGACCTCATCCGCCCCCTGTGGGACGCCGCCAACGTGGCGAACCTCTCGAACGCCGCCTCCAGAAGCTCCACCTGCACCATCCACGTCGGGACCTTCGGATGACCGCTCCCCCGCTGCACCGGCCCCTGGACGCCACCGGCATCATCCTGCCCGCCGCGTTCCGCGCCTTCCGCGCCCTTCAGGAACCCGCCTACCGCGCCTATACCGACGCACATGCCTCCCCCGGGGACACCGGCTTGATCCTGGGCCTGGCCTTCGGGGAACTGGCCGCCCACTGGTCCGTGATCATGCTGCGCCCCGACCCGGCCGCGTACGCCTGGGACCTCTTCGCCGCTACCGTCCGCCACCGCGTCAGCCGGCTCAGGATTTCCGCCGCGAGCCCCTTGCAGTACGAAGTCGTCGTGCTCCACCACCTCGCCGGCTGCGGCATCGACCGCACCAGCGAAACCACCGGCCGCTCCCGGGACAAGATCCGCCATCTTCTGCGCACCTGGCACCCGGGAGCGGTGGCGCCACTGCCGGAGGCCGGCACGTCAGCCGATCCGGCGTAGGAGGGCTTTGCCCCACGTCCCCACCGGCCGGGACCACCTCCGCTGGGCACATGACACCGTCCAGAACGAGACCGTCGGGGAGCTGCACCACGGCCACGCCGGACCCGGCTCCCGCGCCGGCCCATGCGCGCCCGCCGCCGACCGCGCGTCCGGTGACGCTCCCCGGCACCCGCCGCCCCGCCCGGACCAGGGCCGTGCGCGCCCGCGCGTCGTCAACGGCCGTACGTGGTGCGGCACAGCTCGACGATGTCGGCGGAGGCGACACCCTGGCCCGACGCGCAGACAGTTCGCATGTCGTACGTCTGACGGGGCTGCACCCTGCGGGGCGTGCCCGCACGGCGCGGCGGTTCGGGGCGGGCGGGGGCCACGCGCCGCGGTCGGTCACGGACCTCCTGGCGGGCCGGTGGCGCGACCGCGTCCGCACGCCGGGTCGGCGCGTGCCCTCCCTCCTCCCGCTTCTTCCGTTCCTTTCCCCTGGTGCGCTCCGGCTGCTCCTCCGCCTTGCCCAGGGCGTCATGGACCGCAGGGGGTTCGGTGGGCTCCGGGGACGCGTGGGCAGCGGGGGCGTTGCCGGAATGCACGGAAGCCGCAGGCGCGGGCCTCTCCGTTTCGCCCTGCACAAGGACGCAGCCGGCCGTGGCCAGCAGGGCGACGAGCCCGAGGGACATGGACCGCAGATTCATGTCCTGGTCAACGAGAAGCCGCGCGACCGGACACGTCCGGATGCCGCCCCGGACCGGAACCGCTCTTCAGACGGACAGACCTGACCGTGCGATACCGAGCGCGCGGTGAAGGGTGCGGGACAACGAGGTCCGCTGCGCATCCGTGCTCCACGCCCACTGCTCGACCGCGATGCGGAGCGCGCCGTTGAGCACGGTCGCCTGCACCCTCGGCTCCAGGTCGCCCGGCCCGTGGCCCGTCCGCTCGGCGATGATCTCGGCGAAGACGAGCTCCGCGTCATGGTGGACCTGGAGCCACACGGCGCGCAGGCCGGGCTCGGTACGGGTGAGAAGGACCAGGTCGCGCAGCGCTTTCGCATCGGCGTCCACGGCCGCGTCCGGCAGCGAGGGCGGGGTCCCGGCCACGACCTCCACCAGCGACCGGTCGCGTGGCCACGACCTCATGAGCGCGGTGGCGAAGTCGAGCGCGTACGTCAGCAGAGGGCTGACGCACAGTTCCTTCGACGAGGTGTAGCGCCACAGGGTCCGCTGCGAGATTCCCGCGGCGGCGGCGATGTCGTCGGCGGTCGTCGCGGCCACGCCCCGGTCGGCGAAGAGGCGCACGGCTTCGCGGGCGATCTCCAGCCGGGTCGCGGCCTTGCGGCGTTCGGTCAGCGGAGGGCGCCCGAGGCGGGCCACGCCGTCGGCTCCGGCAGCGGCAGGGCCCTGCGTCCCTCCCCTGTGCGCGGGTTCCACGGTTCTCGGCCACCTTCCTTCCAGCTGCGCTCATCGTATCGGCATCTTTTCTGGCACCGCTCGCCATTTTGGCACTGTCCGCCATCAAAGGTAGCGTGCTTGCACCATCACCGAACACGAGGAGCATCACGTGAGCGTCACCACCAGCGGCCCCGGCCGCAGCGTCGTGGTCACCGGCGCCGGATCGGGCATCGGCAGGGCCACCGCCCTGCTGTTCGCGGAAGAGGGCGCGCGAATCGTGATCGCCGATGTCGACGACACCGCCGCCCGGGCCGTCGCCGAAGAGGTGAAGCAGGCCGGAGGGACCGCGGTGACCGTGATCGGCGACCTGCGGGACCAGGCAGTCGTCGACCGGGTCGTGACAACGGCGACGGAGGAGTTCGGCGGCATAGACGTCCTCGTCAACAACGCCGGGATCATGGACAGCATGTCGGCGGCGGCCGACACCGGCGACGACGAGTGGGAGCGCGTCATCGGCATCAACCTCACGGCCCCCTTCCGCCTCACGCGGGCCGTCCTGCCGCACATGCTCGCCGCCGGGAAGGGCGCCGTCGTCTTCACCGCCTCGGAGGCCTCACTGAGGGGCAGCGCCGCGGGTGCCGCGTACACGGCGTCCAAGCACGGCATCGCCGGACTGACCAAGTCACTGGCGGTCATGTACCGCGACAAGGGAATCCGCTCCAACGCCATCGCACCCGGCGGCACGATCACCAACATCCGGGTCGACGCCGACCGGGGCGCCCACGGCCCGGCCGCCCTCGCCCCTTACATGGGCAACGTCGGCTCACCCTCCCGGGCCGAGGAGCAGGCGGCGGCGATCGTCTTCCTCGCGTCCGACGCGGCGAGCAACATCAACGGGGCGATCCTTCCCGTCGACAACGGCTGGTCCGCGGTCTGAGCACCCCTCACTTC
>NZ_DATMVN010000637.1:0-2003 GCF_035563135.1 Streptomyces sp. | reverse complement strand
CGCCTACCCGGCCGACATCCCCCAGCTGGACGCCTACGCCGCCGTCACCACGGTCCTCGGCGGCCCGGCCACGTCCACCGGCGCCGAGCGTGCCGCGGATCCCGTGAGCGTGCGTGACACCGCCTCCGCCGACCGCGCCACCGGCCGCGCCACCCTCTTCGTCCTTCTGGGCTCCGCAGGCGTCCTCGCCGTCCTCTGGGCCGGTTTCGCCCTCTCCCGGGCCCGCGCCCGCGGATGGCAGCCGGCGCCGGGGTCCCGGACCGCATCCGGATGAGCTGAAGCCCTGACGACGGGACCCTCCTGAGGCGTGCCCCAGGAGGGTCCCGTCGTCGTGTTCCTCTCAGTCCCGCTGCCCCAGGCTCTCCTCCACCAGCGGGGTCTGCATCAGCCGCGGACGGCGGCGAGCGATGTGGAGGGCCCGGCCCGGCGGGAGGTTGAGGGGTTTCGCGTCGCCGAAGAGACGCCCTTCCGTGGGCGGGCAGGAGAGCAGGACGGCGGGGTTGTTGGCCTCGTCGAGACGGCGGATGAGGCCGTCGCTGAGGCCGCGGCCGGCCCCCATGGCACTGCGGGCGACGACCAGGTGCAGGCCCATCTCGAAACCGAGGGTCAGATGGTCGAAGAGCGGCTCGAAGGGACTCTGGAAGGAGTTCCCGGACACCATGTCGTAGTCGTCGACCAGCACGAAGAGACGCGGGCCGGTCCACCAGTCGCACCGGCGCATGCGGGCGGGAGCGATGTCGGCGCCGGGGACACGGGTCTTCATCGCGCGGGCGGCGCCCTCGATGGTCTCCTTCAGGTTGTCCAGGGAGATCACATGCCCGATGCGGTACTCCTCAGGGACGGCGTCCACCAGGGTGCGGCGGTAGTCCACCGCGATGATCTTCGCTTCCTGCGGGGTGTAGCGGGCGGTGATGCCCTTGGTGATGCCGCGCAGCAGGTTGGTCTTCCCGCTCTCGGTGTCGCCGACCACGATCAGGTGCGGGGTGCGGCTGAAGTCGTGCCAGACCGGCTCCAGGGCGTCCTGGTCGATACCGAGCGGCAGACGCATGCCGCCGCCCTCGGTGGCCTCGGGAGCGGGCAGTTCGGCGAGCGGGAGCCGGTGCGGCAGCATCCGGACCTGCGGGGCGGACGCGCCCGGCCAGTGCCGGGAGACTTCGGCGACCAGGTGGGAGACGCCGTCGCCGAGGTCGTCGAGAGAGCCGCTGCCGTCCAGCCGGGGCAGGCCGGCGAGGAAGTGCATCTTGCTGTCGGCGGTGATGCCCCGGCCGCCGCTGCGCGGCACCGAACGGGCCTTACGGGTGTCGATCTCGGAGTCCATCGGATCGCCCATCCGCAGTTCGAGGCGGGTGGCCGCCTGGTCACGGACCTGGGCGGACAACTCCACCCAGCGGGTGGTGGTGATGATCAGGTGGATGCCGTAGTTGAGTCCCCGGGCGGCGAGTTCGTTGAACTTCGGGATCAGGTCGTCGTAATCCTGGCGGACCGTGGACCAGCCGTCGACCACCATGAACACGTCGCCGAAGGGCTCGTCGGGGAACTCACCGGCCGCCCGGCGGCGGCGGTAGGACTGCATGGAGTCGAGGGTGTGGTCCACGAAGAACTGCTCACGGCGGGCGAGCAGCGTCATCACCTCGGCGACGGCCCGGTGCACCCGCTCCGGGTTGAGCCGCGCCGCGACGCCGCCGACGTGCGGGAGGGTGGCGAGCTGCGAGAGACCGCCGCCGCCGAAGTCGAGGCAGTAGAACTGGACCTCGGCGGGAGTGTGGGTGAGGGCCAGGGCGGCGATCAGCGTGCGGGCGAGGGTGGACTTGCCGCTCTGCGAGCCGCCCGCCACGGCGACGTGGCCGCCCGCTCCGGAGAGGTCCACGACCAGCGGGTCGCGGCGCTGCTCGAAGGGCTTGTCCACGAGGCCGACCGGGACCCGCAGCCTGCCCGTGCCGGACCAGCCGGCGGCCGTGAGGCCGCGCTCCGGGTCGGGAGCGATGCCGGGCAGCAGGACGTCC
>NZ_DATMVN010000636.1:0-9847 GCF_035563135.1 Streptomyces sp. | reverse complement strand
TTGGAGCCGCCCGGCGCGCCGTCCGCGGCCTGCCGGTCGAGCGGGTTGAGCGACGCGTACTCCACCTTGACCCGCACCTCGCCCGCCTCGGGACCGGGCTTCGGCACCTCGACGAGGCAGGGCTCCCTGCCGAACGCGCTGACGGCGATGGCTCGCATGAGGCAGACCTCTCACTCGCCCCCGCTCCCACGGGTCCCACTGTCACCCGGCCCCGGCTCCCGCGCATGTCGGGCCGCGACGATCCGCCCCACCACGCCGCACACCACCAGGGCCGCCCCCACCAGGAGGACGGTCCACACCGTCGTCCGCAGGGAGGCGGTCAGCGCGTCGTACACCGCCGCTGCCCCGCCCCGGTCGGTCCGGGGCACCTCGTCGAGCACCCGGGCGCGGCCGACGGCGACGGCGATCCGCAGGAGGACCGCCCCGAGCACCAGCCCGCCGCCCGCCACGGCCGCGGCCACCGGGCCGGTCCGGAGACCGCCCCGTACGCATGCCAGGCCCAGCACCAGGACGAGCAGGACCGCCGTCCCCACGGCCGGCCAGACGCTGCAGTACCGCAGCCACCGGAACGAGGACCGCAAGCCGTCGGCGCGGTCGGCGGGCAGCACCGTGATCGTGGTCTCCCGGACCGGGATCCGGTCGGCGAACGGCACTCCCTCGCACACCAGTTCCTTCTTCACCTCCTCGATCACCGGCGCCAGGTCGATGGTCACCGCCTGCTCACCGTCCCCGCGGAGCGTGGCGGTCACGGCCCGGTGCGCCGTCCGGTTCGCACTGTCCCAGGCCCGCTGGAAGGCCTCGGTCGTGGTGAACGACAGGGCGGTCCCGTGGAGGAACTGCCCGGCCGTCTCCTGGAGCGGGCCGACGTCGATGTTCCTCATGGCCTCGTCCGTGACCAGCGTGGCGACGGTGCCCTGCACGTCCGCGTCGGAGGCGAGGGGGGAGACGGCGGCGAGATACCGGCCGGTGTCGTCGAGTTCCAGATCGACCCATGCCGAGAGCGCGCTCACCGGGACCAGGACGGCGAGCACGACGAGCAGCAGCGCCGACAGGGCCGCCGGGAGGTGGGTCCGCACAGCCACCAGCCAATCCCGTGCGGCGCCGGCCCGCTCCGGGCCGTACGCCATTCGAGTTGCCGGGCGGCCCGGCCGGGTGTGCGCTGGAGGAACACAGGGACGGGGGCGACGGAAGGAGCTGTGCGCCATGGCCACACACGCAACGATGCCGACGCGCCGCCGGCCGCAGGCCCGCACCCCGGCGCACCACGGGCACAGCGCACTCGCCTGGGCGGTGCCCCTCGCGCTGGGCGTCGTCCTCGGTCTCTGGGCCTTCTACATCACCCGGGACGGCGGAGAGACCACCGGCGGGCAGATCTGGCTCGGAGTCGTCTCCGGGGCGGTCTTCGCCGTGCTCTGCCACGCGCTCGTGCGGGTCCGGTGGGCCCTGCCGCGGGAGCTGCGCGCCACGGCGTTCGGGGTGCTGGCCGGAGGCGCGGTCGGCTTCCTCTCCAGCCTCAACGGCAACAGCGTGCTGACGTCGAGCGCGATCGGCCTGGCCGTCGCCGCAGGGATGTTCTGCCTGATGTTCTACCTCTACTACACGCGCGAGGACTGACCCGGGCGTCCTTCCGGGCCGGGGGACGCGGCAGCCGGGCGCGGTCCGGCTGCCGCGCCCGTCCATTCCGTCCGTTCGGCCCCGCGGCCGGGGCGCACCGTGCCATCGTGGCCCGTGCCCTCCTCCGCAGACACCGCCGATCCCACGCACCGCCGACAAGGAAGGCCCCATGAGCGCTGAACTGGCCATCGAGACCGCAGGGCTGGTGAAGGCCTTCGGCGAGAACCGCGCGGTGGACGGCGTCGATCTCGCCGTGCCCACGGGCACCGTCTACGGAGTCCTGGGGCCCAACGGGGCCGGGAAGACCACCGTCGTGCGGATGCTGGCGACCCTGCTGCGGCCGGACGCCGGCCGGGCCCGGGTCTTCGGCCACGACGTGGTGAAGGACGCCGACACGGTCCGCAGCCGTGTCAGTCTCACCGGGCAGTACGCCTCGGTCGACGAGGACCTGACCGGCACGGAGAACCTCGTGCTGCTGGCCCGGCTCCTCGGCCACTCCAAACCCGCCGCCAGGAACCGGTCCGCGCAGCTGCTCGAAGCCTTCGGGCTGAGCGGGGCGGCGGGCAGACAGGTGAAGAACTACTCCGGTGGTATGCGGCGCCGGATCGACATCGCCGCCTCCATCCTGAACACGCCGGATCTGCTCTTCCTCGACGAGCCGACCACCGGTCTCGACCCGCGCAGCCGCAACCAGGTGTGGGACATCGTGCGGGCCGTCGTCGCCCAGGGCACGACGGTCATGCTGACCACCCAGTACCTCGACGAGGCCGACCACCTGGCCTCCCGCATCGCGGTGATCGACCACGGCAAGGTGATCGCGGAGGGCACGAAGGGCGAACTCAAGGCATCCGTCGGCGCCGGTTCCGTCCATCTGCGCCTGCGCGATCCCGCTCAGCGCCCCGAGGCCGAGCGGGTGCTGGCGCTCGCACTGGACGCCACGGTGCAGCTGGACCACGATCCGGTGGCCCTGACCGCCAGGGTCAGTGGGCACGGCACCGAGAAGGGGGCCGCCGAGCAGGCCGCCGGGGTGCTGGCGGAGCTGGCCCGGCGCGGCATCCACGTGGACAACTTCGCGCTCGGCCAGCCCAGCCTCGACGAGGTCTTCCTCGCGCTCACGGACAAGAAGGGGGTGGCGGCATGAGCACCGCGCCCGCCAGGACCGAACGCGACGACGTGGAGCTCGCCACGCCGGACGCCAGGACACTGGCCTCCCTGCTGGTCGGCCAGGAACGCCCCCGCCGGCCGAGCGCGCTGTCCGCGTCGCTCACCTTCGGGTGGCGGGCCATGCTGAAGATCAAGCACGTGCCGGAGCAGCTGTTCGACGTGACGGTGTTCCCGATCATGATGGTGCTGATGTTCACCTACCTGTTCGGCGGGGCGCTGGCCGGTTCGACCGAGGGGTACATCCAGTTCCTGCTGCCCGGGATCCTCGTCATGAGCGTCGTGATGATCACGATGTACACGGGTGTCGCGGTCAACACGGACATCGCGAAGGGTGTGTTCGACCGCTTCCGCACGCTGCCCGTCTGGCGGCCGGCCCCGATGGTCGGCTACCTGCTCGGCGACGTCGTGCGCTACCTCCTGGCCTCGGCCGTGATGCTCGTGGTCGGCGTCGTCATCGGCTACCGGCCGGAGGGCGGTGTGCTGGGAGTGCTCGCGGGTGTCGCGCTCCTGCTGGTGTTCTCGTTCGCCTTCTCCTGGATCTGGACGATGTTCGGACTGATGCTGCGCACCGAGAAGTCGGTGATGGGTGTCAGCATGATGGTGATCTTCCCGTTGACCTTCCTGAGCAATGTCTTCGTCGATCCCAGGACGATGCCGGGCTGGCTCCAGGCGTTCGTGAACAACAGTCCGGTCACCCATCTCGCCGCCGCCGTGCGTGAGCTGATGGCCGGCCACTGGCCCGCGACGGACATCGCCTGGTCGCTGGGCTGGTCGGCACTGTTCGTGGTGGTCTTCGGCGCGGTGACGATGCGGCTCTACAACCGGAAGTGACACCGCCGCCGCGGGACGCCCCGGACGACGCGCATGCGGGGACTTCTCGTCCACGGAGGAATCCGACCGGGTGAGCAGCCACATCACCCCCAGGGCCGGCACTCCGCGAACGGGCGGGCTGTCCGGCGCACCGGAGGCCCGCCCGTCCATGTGCGGCGGGAGCCGTGCGGCGTAATCCGTGCGGCAGGAGCCGCGCGGTGCAGTCCGTGCGGCAGGCGGAAGGCTCAGTCGTGGACGACGGTGACCGGGCAGGTGGCGTGCTGGGTGACATGGAGGCTGACCGAGCCGAGCAGGGTCGCCTTGAAGCCGCTGTAGCCACGGGCGCCGACGACCAGCAGGTTCGCACCCTTGGAGCGGTCCAGCAGGGACTGGGCGGGGTTACCGATCACGACGATCTTCTCGATCGCCGCCGCCCCTTCGGCGCCGAGGGCCTCCTCCAGCGCCTCGGTGAGCGCCACGGTCGCCACCGCCTGCGGGTCGAAGTCCTCAGGCATGCCCGGCATGAGGGATCCCCAGCTGGTCGCGGGGTACTCCCAGCTGTTGACCGCCTCGACGGTGTCGCCGGTCAGCTCGGCCTGGCGTACGGCCCAGCGCAACGCCTTGATCGATGCGTCCGATCCGTCGACGCCCACGACGATCCTGCCCATGTCTGCCTCCATCGGTTTCGTACTTCTGTGGCATACAAGTGCTCACTGTAGTCAAAAGGGACATAGGGGGCCTTTGTGGCCCCCCATGTCATGGTTCAGCTGACCCGCAGGTCCGCGAGCTGCTGCTCGAACGGGACGACCGCGTCCTCACCGTCGTCGAGGGTGGGGGCCCGGGAGGCGCCGGAGACGGTCCGTCCCGTGACCGCGGAGGCGAGCTCGCCACCCGCGCGCCGGATCCGGGACGGCAGCCCCTCGGTGTACTCGTCCCCGTGCGAGCCCCAGTCCTCCGACGCCGCGTAGACGGAGGTCGGCAGGACCACGGCCCGCAGGTAGGCGAAGAGCGGGCGCATCGCGTGCTCCAGGACCAGCGAGTGCCTGGATGTCCCGCCGGTCGCCGCGATGACGACGGGCTTGCCGGTCAGCGCGGTGTGGTCGACCAGGTCGAAGAAGGATTTGAACAGCCCGCTGTACGAGGCGGTGAACACGGGCGTCACGGCGATCAGCCCGTCCGCCCCGGTCACCGCGTCGAGCGCCTCCTTCAGGCGGGCCGGCGGGAATCCGGTGACCAGGTGGCCGGCGATGTCGACGGCCAGATCGCGCAGCTCGACGACCTGGACCTCGACGCGGCGGTCCTGTTCGGCCGCCAGCCTCTCGCGGGCGGCCCCGGCGAGCCGGTCGGCCAGCAGCCGGGTGGACGAGGGGCTGCTGAGCCCGGCCGCGACGGCGACGATCTTCAGGGGGGCGGTGACGGGCACGGTGCTCAGAGCTCCTTCGGGTCTGCGGTGGCCGCGGCGCGGGCGGCGGCGACCGCGGGGTGGACGGGGGCGTCCGGCACGCCGGCCGGGCGCAGGCGGGCGAATTCCTTGCGCAGCACGGGCACGACCTCCTCGCCCAGGATGTCGAGCTGCTCCAGGACCGTCTTCAGCGGCAGTCCCGCGTGGTCCATCAGGAACAGCTGGCGCTGGTAGTCGCCGATGTCCTCGCGGAAGGACAGGGTCCGCTCGATGACCTCCTGCGGGGAGCCGACGGTCAGCGGGGTCTGCTGGGTGAAGTCCTCCAGGGAGGGCCCGTGGCCGTAGACCGGTGCGTTGTCGAAGTACGGACGGAACTCCCGTACCGCGTCCTGCGAGTTCTTCCGCATGAACACCTGGCCGCCGAGGCCCACGACGGCCTGCTCGGCGGTGCCGTGCCCGTAGTGGGCGTAGCGGCGCCGGTAGAGGTCGACCATCTTCCTGGTGTGCTCCATGGGCCAGAAGATGTTGTTGTGGAAGAACCCGTCCCCGTAGTAGGCGGCCTGCTCGGCGATCTCCGGGGAGCGGATGGAGCCGTGCCAGACGAAGGGCGGGACACCGTCCAGCGGGCGCGGGGTCGCGGTGAAGGACTGCAACGGGGTGCGGAACTTCCCCTCCCAGTCGACGACGTCCTCGCGCCACAGCTTGTGCAGCAGCGCGTAGTTCTCGATCGCGAGCGGGATGCCCTGCCGGATGTCCTTGCCGAACCAGGGGTAGACCGGTCCGGTGTTGCCGCGGCCCATCATCAGGTCGACGCGGCCGTCGGCCAGGTGCTGGAGCGTGGCGTAGTCCTCGGCGATCTTCACCGGGTCGTTGGTGGTGATGAGCGTGGTGGAGGTCGAGAGGATCAGGTTCTCGGTGCGGGCGGCGATGTAGCCGAGAGTGGTCGTCGGCGAGGACGGTACGAACGGCGGGTTGTGGTGCTCACCGGTCGCGAAGACATCGAGGCCCACCTCCTCGGCCTTGAGCGCGATCGCGAGGGTCGCCTTGATCCGCTCGTTCTCGCTCGGTGTCGTACCGGTCGTGGGGTCGGTGGTGACGTCCCCGACGGTGAAGATCCCGAACTGCATGGCGCCCGCCTCCAAAGCGTTGAGCGAGTTGGTTGAACGTTGAACTATATGAACACACCCTACAACGGAGCACCCCCTCTCCCTATTCCGCCCGCTCCGGAAGGCCGGAAAGGCGCCGCTTCCCGCTCCCGCTCCCCGCTCCCCGCCCCCGCTCCCCAGGAGCGGTGCGCGCCGGTACCGGGGCAGGCGGCGTCCGTCCCGTCGCCATGCCCGGCACGCCCTCCCGCCGCACCGGACGGAGGCCCGGGTACGGTCCCCCGTACGAGGGCTTCCGGCCGGCCCGCCGGGAGCACGCACCGGACACCGCTCCTCGACGGGCGCACCTCGTCCGCCGCGGTACTAGACTCCGCCCATGACCTCCGTACCGTGCCGGAACTGGTGGCGCTCCTCCTAGGAGCGGCCACCTCCCTCTGCACGGAACCAGGGCCGTTCGACATCCGGACGGCCCTCATCTCTGCCCGCAGGTCTGCGACGGGCCGTCCTCCACGCGTACACCACCAGCGAGGAGAGCCCCGTGACCACCACCACCGACCTGTCCGCCGGCCCCGTCGTGCGCCGCAGCGCCGAACTGGAACAGCAGCTCGCCCAGGACCCCGGCCGCTTCCGGGTCCTCACCGGGGACCGGCCCACCGGCGCCCTGCACCTCGGGCACTACTTCGGCACCCTCCACAACCGGGTGCGCCTTCAGGACCTCGGCGTGGACGTCTTCGTGCTCATCGCCGACTACCAGGTCCTCACCGACCGGGACGTCGCCGAGCGGCTCACCGAGCACGTGGAGGGCCTGCTCCTGGACCATCTCGCCATCGGGATCGACCCCGAGCGGTCGACGGTCTTCAACCACAGCGCCGTCCCCGCCCTGAACCAGCTGCTGCTGCCGTTCCTCTCCCTCGTCTCCGTCGCCGAGCTCGGCCGCAACCCCACCGTGAAGGACGAGATCGCGCACTCCAGGCAGTCCGCCGTCAGCGGCCTGATGTACACCTACCCGGTGCACCAGGCCGCCGACATCCTGTTCTGCAAGGGGAACCTCGTCCCCGTCGGCCAGGACCAGCTGCCGCACCTGGAGATCACCCGCACCGTCGCCCGGCGCTTCAACGAGCGTTACGGAACGGTCTTCCCGGAGCCGGACGCACTCCTCTCCGCCGCGCCCCTGCTGCTCGGCACCGACGCCACCAAGATGAGCAAGAGCCGGGGCAACTCCATCGCTCTGGGCGCCGACGCCGACGAGACCGCGCGGCTGATCAAGGGCGCCACCACCGACGCGGACCGGCACATCACCTACGACCCCGAGCTGCGGCCCGGGGTGTCGAGCCTGGTGCTGCTGGCCGCGCTCTGCCTCGGCCGCGACCCGCACGAGGTCGCCGAGGAGATCGGGAGCGGCGGTGCGGCCGCCCTCAAACGGACCGTGACGGAGGCCGTCAACGCGCGCATGGCCCCGATCCGCGCCCGGCGCGCGGAGTACGCCCAGGACATGGGGTACGTACGGGACGTGCTGCGCGCCGGGAACGAGCGGGCGAACGCCGTGGCCGAGGCGACCCTGCGGGAGGTGCGGGAAGCGATGGGCATGTTCTGCTGACCGCGTACGCCGGCCGCGTCATCCGCAGACGCCGCCCTGCCCCGCCCCGGCCGCGCTCGCGGACGTGGCCGTCGGGGTTCAGGGGCGGGCCGTCGAGCGCTGCCGGCGCAGGAGCTCGGCCAGCCCGCGCCGGGTCGCGGCGATCACCACCCGGTCCTCGGCCCGCAGCACATGACCCGGGTGGAGATCCCAGACCAGGCCGGAGGGCCGGTCCGGGGCCCCGGGGCCCGTGGGGTCGAGGGGGTCGTACGGCGGTACGGCCGCCAGGTCCGGGTGGCGGTCGGCCGGCGGGGTGGCGTCCAGGGCCAGGACCCGCCAGGCGCCCGCCCGGAACGCCTGGTCGACGGTCCGGCCCTCCAGCTGGGGGTGACCCGCCACCTCCAGGGCGGCGAACAGCATCACCTTGCGTTCCACCGGCACCGCCCCCAGGATCTGCCGGCCCATCATGGCGACGGCGAAGGCCGGCGCGGCCAGATGGGACACGGAGCGGGAGCGGGTCAGGGCCTGCGGGTGGGCCGTGCGCAGGGTGCGGTAGACGGCCGTGGCGAACTCGTCGTCGTACAGGCGCAGAGCCACCCGCAGGTCCGGCTTCACCGAGCGCGCGTACAGCGCGGCTTCGAGGTTCGTCGTGTCGACGCTGGTCAGGGCCAGCAGCGCACGGGCCCGGCGGATCTTGGCCGCCTCCAGGACGCCCTCCTGGGTCACATCGCCCAGGACCGTCGGGACGTGCAGGCTGCGGGCCAGCGGGATGCCGCGCGCCTCCGGGTCCTCCTCGACGACCACCACGGGGATGTCCAGCTCGCGCAGCTGCGCCAGGACCCTCGTACCGATCTTGCCGAGCCCCAGCAGCACCACATGACCGGACAGGCCGCGCGGGGGGCGGCGCAGCGAGGACGCGGTGCGCAGCGAGCCGAACGCCTCCAGGACGGCGGCGACCAGCAGGGGCAGCAGCAGGAGCCCGGCCATGCCGGAGAGCAGCTGGATGACCTGGCGGGACGCCGGGTCGGTGCCCTCGACCGCGGGGTCACCCATCGCCAGCAGATCGAGCATGGTCAGGTAGGCGGCGTGCAGCGGGCTGTCCCCCGTGGTGATCACCGAGGCGACGGCCAGGGCGACGACGGCCGCCGCGACGCCCAGCGCCGACCAGCGCAGCCGCCGCGAGAAGACCTGGCTCAGGGGAGCACCCCTGCCTCCCATGCGGGTGGGCACCCGGGCGGGCCCCGACTGGCTGATGGCTTCCAGGACGACGGTGCCCCGGCCCGTGGCGGCGTTCACCGTCGCCAGGTCGGGCAGGAGCTGGGGTCCCTCCGCGCCACTGCTGTCGGAGCCCTCGGTGCCGGCCGGGTTCTGACTGGTGGAGGAGAGCAGGGCCAGGGTGCACAGCCCGGGGTCGGCGAGCTCGCCCGGCCGGGGCGGGGTGCGTTCGACGGCACGCAGGAGCAGGCCCTCGGCCTGGATGACCTTGCTGCTGCCGGTCACCGCGGTGGCGGCCAGGGCGGGCGCCGCGGTGTCGGCGTCGGACAGGACGGTGGTGGAGGCGTCCAGGGCGGCCGGGTCGAGACCGGGCATGGAGACGGCCGCCGCCTGGTCGAGCAGCGTCTCCAGGTGCTGGCCGAGCTTGCGGTTGTAGAGCCGGATGACGAGACGCAGGCGCGGATTGAGCCGGCGGGCCGTCAGAGCGGCGCGGATGTTGAGCTCGTCGTCGTCGTAGACGAGGGCGAGCGCGGCGGCCCGGCCGACGCCCGCCTCCTCCAGCACGTCGTCGGAGGGCTCGTGGGCCTCCATGATGCGGACGGCCTCGACCCCGGCGTTCGTATCGCCGTCACCGCCCCCCGTGCCCGCACCGTTGCGGCTCATCGCCGCGGACATGCGACCGAACAGGGCCACCGCACGGGCCCGTTGGGTCAGCGGGAGCTCCGGCCTGCTGGTGTCGCGGCCCGGCGGGACCAGGAGAGTGACCCGCTCCCCGTACACGTAACGCAGCTCCACGGCGAGTCGGCGGGCGAGGGTGTCGTCGCCGCAGACCACCATGTGGCCGTTGTGCGCAGGGCGTTGGGGCTGGTGAGGAAGTGAGGACACGGAACCCAGCATGCCGTGCTCCCTCCGGTCCGGTCGGGCGTGTCGGTGATCATCGGGTGACGGGGGCGTGGGCGGGAC
>NZ_DATMVN010000635.1:0-2986 GCF_035563135.1 Streptomyces sp. | reverse complement strand
GTCCGCGAGGAAATCAAGCGCGCCTGGGACGGCGAGCGCGCCCCCGGCGTCCGGATCAGCGGTAGCTGGCTCACAGTGATCGGGCATGACGCACAACTACGCCTCGGCGCTGACGGCCTCTGGTACCCCTACCGAAAGAAGCACGGCGCGTGGTGGCCAGCGGGGCCGCCACATTGCGACGTGGCGGCTGTTCTGAGCGACCTGCAGGCCGGTACTCAGCCTGTGCCCGGCCCGGCGTCCTCTTCTCGACGCCGGAATAGTGGCCGTCCGGGGGGCGCCGCTGACAGACCGGGCAGACCCCGCGCCATGGGGCCGACACGCCCCTCATCCGCCTCGGGCCTGCGGCCACAGATCACGGATGATCCGTCACGCGCGCCGCAGCGGCACATCCTCATCTGTCCGGTGTGCGGAGAGTTGGACGGATACCGATTCCCCCTGCTGGCCGAGCGGGCGTTCGAAGCCCATACAGACGAGGTGCACCCCTCCTCCACCGGTCCGCTCGAGCAGATCCGCGAGCTCGTCGAACTGGCTGAGGTATCCCCCAGCTCTTGGGTCTGCGACCTCGCCGGCCAGTCGTACCACGTCCACCAGTTGAAGGCCGATCACTATGAGGTGAAGCTGCCCAATCGTCGCGTCACTTTCGAGGCACACCTACCGTGCCTGGACGAAGCCCGCATCGTCATCGGCGGCCATGCTGGGCTAGTCTCCGGCGCCCTGGCAACTGCCGCCCGCCTGCAACTGCACCATGTGGCACCAGGCAACTCCATCGCCCTGAAGTGACAGCCGGATGTGCGCTGCCCCTGCATGCCGGTCTCTGGCGAGCACGAGGGCGAGGCATCATCCCGGTCTCGCTTCTCCTACTGAGATAGAACCCACAGCTACAGCCAGGAGCCGTTGCGAGTACGGGAGCTGATCCGCTTGGCGCCCGGACAGGTCCGGGGGCGTCGTGCGGCTGCTGGGGCCGCCCCGATCGCTAGGTTAGGTCCGCCGCGACCTCCGTAAGTTGCACGTACCCATCCCTCTGCCCGCCCAATGGGCGATGCCCGCTGAGTCCGCCCGCCTGACGACCTCTGCGCGTCACGGGGGCCCGCCGCACGAGCTCCGTCCATCAGAGGGGTCCCCTCCCGTGCCAGCCTGGGCACGGCTGGAACGCCCTGCTCCCCCGGGAGGTCGGTCCGTTGGGACACTGTTGCTTCCCAATCCTCGTCTCCAGCCCACACGATGAAGGACCTTTTCATGAGTGCCTCCTCCGCTTCCGGCCAGTCGTCCACCCGGATCGAGCTGTCTGGTACTCCCGACCAGATCAGCCGCATTGTCGCCTTGATCGGCAGCAGTATCGGGGAGATCATCTTCGACAGCCGATCCCAGCCCGATCCGCGTGGCATGGTCACGGCCCTGATCCAAGTCCGCTCCGCTGATCTGGAATCCTCGATTCCCACCCGCACTGCCGCGGTCACTGTGCAGGCGGTTCTCGACGTCGACACCGACGTCTGGCCTGGTCTACCTGCGGGACCAAGCGTGGAACAGCTCGAGATCACGACCACCACGGCGTTGCGGAACCTGCCGGGTGTGCAGGCAGCGCGCAGCCGGGTGATCTCCGTCCTGCCTCTTCCCGCGGTGACAGCCAAGGACGAGAGCGCGGGCCCGTGACGGGGTCGGCTCAGGCTCGACTATCAGAAGCAGGGCTGTCCCTGTGGAGGACCAGTTACAAGTACGACCTCGGCAACTCCTGGTCAGGGCAGCGTCTGATCGCCATGGTGGGAGGGGCCATGGCGGGGCACCTGGACTTCTTCGTCCACCCTGACGGCCAGGCCTTGTCCGTCCTCCTGCTCGAGGTGTCACCGGCCCACCGCGGTCAGGGCCTGGCCTCCGTCCTCATGGATGCTCTCTACGCCGCCTACCCCACCGCCTGGATCGACCACGGCACCCGCCGGGAACCCGACGGCATCGTGTGGTGGGACCGCTACAGCGAGCCGGCTCCCGAGCGCAACATCCACAATCGCCCGCCTCGGGAGTGGGCCAGGTACTTCGATGCCCGGCACGTCATGGCCGACAAGGCCGACAACGCGGCACGCAACCGCACCACCGGTGTACACGGGCACCGGGATGCCGAGTACCGCTACGGCGAACGCACCGAAACCGAAGCCCAGCAGTATGCGCAGCACTTCCGAGAGGCCACCGCCAACTACGCCGACCCCATCGTCCAGCCGTTGTACGGCAGCCTGCTGCTCTATCTGCCGCCCGGGCTGCACCGCTTCATTCATGACGGCACCCGTGCCATCGAGGCCCGGGCCGACGCCCTGCTGCAGCACATCGGGCACGGAAACCTTCCGCGCGCGGGGACGGTCGAGGACTTCACCGGCTTCTGGAACACCACCCTCGACGCTGCTCTGGCCGACGCCGCCCACGCCGAGGCCTTCCAGCTCGACAGGCCTCCCCAACCTGCCACCCATGTCGCCTTCCACGCCCTGCCCCTCGACGGCGACAAGGAGCCGACCTACATCGCAACTGGCAGCCACGTGCACTACACGGCAGAGGCCGACATCCCTGTGCAGCTGAGTGGTCTGTCCTGGCGCGCACCCACTCGCTCCTGGATCCGACACGACGCCAAGTTCCACACACCCGTGCCCGCGTCGCTTCCGCCTCTAGGACCTCTCGACGCCACCCCCGAGTACCAGGCACGCTACGACGAACTCGGAGAACTGCGCCACGATGCACCCATGCCAGTTCCCCAGGGTGATCCACTTGCAGCTCAGGGAGAGAGGATCCGTGCCTTGGCCGACAGGCTTATCCAGGACGTCGCCGAGCGCACCGCCCTACCATCACCTCCGACAAAAGCAACCCAGGCCCGCTCAACCCCCCAGTCGGCACAGCACCAGCAGTCCTTGGAGCACCTGCGGACCAGTGGCCGCAGGTCGGGCTCCCACGTGCGGTGACTCGTCTGCTGCCGCCAAGCTCTACTGGTGCCATCCGCCGCTCCACCACC
>NZ_DATMVN010000634.1:0-20205 GCF_035563135.1 Streptomyces sp. | reverse complement strand
ATGTCCTTGTTGCCGGTCGTCGTGATGAAGATGTCCGCCGTCTCCACCACGTCGTCCAGCGTCGTGACCTGGTAGCTGTCCATCGCGGCCTGCAGGGCGCAGATCGGGTCGATCTCCGTGATGATCACGCGGGCGCCCTGGCCGCGGAGGGATTGGCAGCAGCCCTTGCCCACGTCGCCGTAGCCGCAGACGACGGCGGTCTTGCCGCCGATCAGGACGTCGGTGGCACGGTTGATGCCGTCGATCAGCGAGTGACGGCAGCCGTACTTGTTGTCGAACTTCGACTTGGTGACCGCGTCGTTGACGTTGATCGCCGGGAAGAGGAGGGTGCCGTCGCGGTGCATCTCGTACAGCCGGTGCACACCGGTCGTGGTCTCCTCGGTGACGCCGCGGATCTCGGACGCCAGCTGGGTCCACTTCTGCGGGGACTCGCCCAGGGTGCGGTTCAGCAGGGTGAGGATGTGGGCGTACTCCTCGCTGTCCGCGGTCGACGGGTCCGGGGCCTCGCCGGCCTTCTCGAACTCGACGCCCTTGTGGACGAGAAGGGTGGCGTCACCACCGTCGTCGAGGATCATGTTCGGGCCGCCGGTGGGGGTGTTCGGCCAGGTCAGGGCCTGCTCCGTGCACCACCAGTACTCCTCCAGGGTCTCGCCCTTCCAGGCGAAGACCGGGACGCCGGCGGGGGCGTCCGGGGTGCCGGCCGGACCGACCGCGATGGCGGCGGCGGCGTGGTCCTGGGTGGAGAAGATGTTGCAGGAGGCCCAGCGGACGTCGGCGCCGAGGGCGACCAGCGTCTCGATGAGGACGGCTGTCTGCACGGTCATGTGCAGCGAGCCGGTGATCCGGGCGCCGGCCAGCGGCTGCGCGGCGGCGTACTCCTTGCGGATCGACATCAGGCCGGGCATCTCGTGCTCGGCGAGGGTGATCTCCTTGCGCCCGAAGGCGGCGAGGGAAAGGTCGGCGACCTTGAAGTCCTGGCGATTGGCGGCCGTCGTCATAACGGGCTGCTCCTCGTGGTGGGTCGAGGGTGGATGGCTGGCTCTGCGGCGGCCACGGACACACGAATGCCCGGGCGGTCCGCAGTGCAGTCCGTCGGAGGCCCTCTCTCCCTCGGCCGGCCCGCTCCCGCGAACCGATCGACCGCCATCAGCAGCGACGTCTGGTACTCCCCCGAATCTACACCGAACGGCCCAGCGTGCCCCAGTCCGCCTGGGCGGCGGAGTGGGGCACGGGGCCGTTCGGGGCTGGACCTCAGCGGATCAGTGACCGGATCCTGCCGGTGCGCCGCCGGGGGACGCGGGGCCGCCCGGGGTCTTGCCGGGGTTGGTGCCGGCCGCTGCGGCCGCCTCGTTGTAGATGTCGGGTTCGAGGTAGATGACCCGGGCGATCGGGACGGCCGCGCGGATCCGGTTCTCGGCGGCGTTGATCGCTTCCGCGACCTCGGCGGCGGACTCCTCCGCGCGCACCGCGATCTTGGCGGCCACCAGCAGCTCCTCCGGACCGAGGTGGAGCGTGCGCATGTGGATGATGCGCGTGACGGTGTCGCCGTCGACCACCGAGGCCTGGATCTTCTCGACGTCCTCGACGCCGGCCGCCTCACCGAGCAGCAGCGACTTCGTCTCGGCGGCGAGAACGATCGCGATCGCGATCAGCAGGATGCCGATGCAGAGCGTTCCGATGCCGTCCCACACGCCGTTGCCGGTGCCGAGCGCCAGTCCGACACCTGCGAGGGCCAGGATCAGGCCGACGAGCGCGCCGAGGTCCTCAAGAAGGACGACGGGAAGCTCGGGCGCCTTGGCGCGCCGGACGAACTGCGTCCAGGACAGCTTGCCGCGGGTCTGGTTGGACTCCTTGATGGCCGTACGGAAGGAGAAGCTCTCGGCGATGATCGCGAAGACCAGCACGCCCACCGGCCAGTACCAGGCCTCGATCTCGTGCGGGTGCTTGATCTTCTCGTAACCCTCGTAGATCGCGAACATGCCACCGACCGAGAAGAGGACGATGGAGACGAGGAAGGCGTAGATGTAGCGCTCGCGCCCGTAACCGAAGGGGTGCTGGGGGGACGCCTCCCTCTGGGCCTTCTTGCCGCCGAGCAACAGCAGTCCCTGGTTGCCCGAGTCCGCCAGTGAGTGGACGCTCTCCGCCAGCATCGATGACGAGCCACTGAAGAGGAACGCCACGAATTTGGCCACTGCGATCGCGAGGTTGGCGGCGAGTGCCGCCACGATCGCCTTGGTTCCGCCTGACGCGCTCATGGGTGCCTGGTGTCCCTTCTTCGGTGCTGCGGCACGGGCGCCGCGATACGGCCGGACATTGTTGCAGTCGCTGGTGCGGACGGTACGTCAGACCACCACGGTCGCGCGGAAGAGCGTTCCGGTACCGGAGACTTCGACCGTTTCGTCCGCCGGGACGAACACGGATTCGCCGGGTGCGAGGGTGATCTCCCCTGTCCGGGGGGTGCCTGCCGTGCAGAGCAGGATCTGGGGGGTGGCGGCGCCGAGGTCGACGGGGGCCCCGCCGGGCGGCAGGACGTAACGCGACAGCCTGAATTCGTCGACCGGCGTCTCGTACAGCTCCTCGCCGCCGGGGGCGGCTTCGGGGCGGAGGATGCCGGGCTCGGTGGCCTCGAAGCGGACGATGCGCAGCAGTTCGGGGACGTCGATGTGCTTGGGGGTCAGACCGCACCGCAGCACGTTGTCGGAGTTGGCCATGATCTCGACACCCAGGCCGCTGAGATAGGCGTGCGGCACGCCCGCGCCGAGGAACATGGCCTCGCCGGGCTGGAGTTGCACGTGGTTCAGCAGCATGGCCGCGATGACGCCCGGGTCGCCGGGGTGGTGGTGGGCGATCTGGGCGTACGGAGCGTGGGCGCCGCCGAGCCGCTGCGCGGCCTCGGCCGCCTCGGCGGCCGAGGCCGCCATCTCGTCGGGGTCGGCGGTGAGGATCGCGGTGAGGACCTCGCGCAGGGCTCCGTCCTCGGGCCGGGCGCGGAGCAGGTCCACATAGGGCTTGAGCGAGTCGACACCGAGGGCGGCTATCAGGCCGGCGGCTTCGGCGGGCCTGCGGAAGCCGCACAGCCCTTCGAAGGGTGTGAGCGCGCAGATCAGCTCGGGCTTGTGGTTGGCGTCCTTGTAGGTGCGGTGCGGTGCGTCGACGGGAACGCCCCGGCGCTCCTCGTCCGCGAAGCCCTGCTGTGCCTGTGCGAGGTCGGGGTGCACCTGGAGGGACAGCGGGGCGCCGGCTGCGAGCAGCTTGAGCAGGAAGGGGAGGCGGGGGCCGAAGGCGCGGACGGCCGCGGTGCCGAGTTCACGCTCGGGGTGGGCCGCGATGACGTCCGTGAGGGACTGCTCCACCGGCCCGGAACCCGTGGGGTCCGCTCCGGCGGGGCGGGTGACGCGCGAAGGGGCTCCCGGGTGGGCACCCATCCACATCTCGGCCTGCGGTTCGCCGGTCGGGGCGGTGCCGAGCAGCTCGGGGATGGCCGTGGTGGACCCCCAGGCGTAGGGGCGCACGGTGTTGGAGAGCCGGTCCATGGAGATTCGTCCTCGTGGGATGCGCGGGGGCGTGGCGCCCCGGGGGGGGGCTTCAGACCCGGTGGTCAGCAGGCTTCAGGGCCGGTGGTCGAGGGGCTTCAGATCCGGTTGTCGGAGGCCAGGGAGGCGTAGACAGCGGCGAAATCGGTGACCGCGAGGAGCTCGGCGAGGGCTTCGAGCTCGCTGCCCTCCTCCGGTTCGAGTTCGCTGATGGCCGTGTCGTGGCTCAGGGCGAGCTCGCGGGCGGCGGGGCTCGCCGTCAGGCCGCCGGTGGGGCGGTCGCGGAGCAGGACGACGCGGGCTCGCATGGCTTCGGGTTCGTCCACCCGGTCGCGGAAGAAGTCGTCGGGGTCGGCCCCTGCGGCGAACGCTCCGGCGA
This sequence comes from Streptomyces sp., assembly GCF_035563135.1. GTDB lineage: Bacteria > Actinomycetota > Actinomycetes > Streptomycetales > Streptomycetaceae > Streptomyces. The sequence continues at coordinate 16,293 of NZ_DATMVN010000634.1, read as the reverse complement.
GCAGTCCCCCGTGGGAGGGCAGTGCCTGAGGCAGCTCGGCCACGAGGGCCGGGCGGCCGGCCAGTTCGGCCAGGACGGCGGCGAAGCGGCGCCCCACGGGGCCTGCGGCTTCGCCCTCCGTCCAGACGAGGGGCAGGCTGTCGGCGAGTTCTGCGGCCAGGGTCTTGGCCGGGTTGCTGTAGGTGGCGACGGCCGGCCCGCAGCGTTCGGCTGTGCGGTCGAGGCGGTCGGCGACCTTCTGGAGCGTCTCTGGGGGCGCGTCGATCAGGCCCACCCGGTCCAGCAGGGCGAGCAGCGGGGTGAGCAGGGCCCAGAGCGTGCCGGGGCCCGCCGCCGAGGTCTCGGCGTCGTACTCCCCGTGCGGGGCGGTGGCCATGGGGACGACGAGTCCGTGGACCCCGTCGACGGCTTCGCGCAGCGGGGACCGGACGGGTGCGACGGCGACGACCGTGCAGCCGCGGCGGTACGCCTGCTCCGCGAGGAGCGCGAGGCCGGGTTCCGAACCGTCGGCCGTGGCGATGAGCAGCAGGTCCACGGAACCGGCCCAGCCGGGCAGAGCCCAGCGCAGCGCTCCGACGGCTGCCGCCACCCCGGTGGGGCGGATCGCGGTGACGGGCGCCGAGGCACCCGCGAGGGCGCCGATCAGGTCGGCGACGCCGGACGCGGCGGTGCCGGGCCCCGCGACGAGGACGGCGCGGGGCCGGCCCTCGGGGGCCAGGGCGCCGATTCCCGCCTCGGCGGCGTGCCGGGTGGCGGTGCGGACGCGGGCTCCGGCCTCGGCGGCGCCGCGCAGCAGCCCCCGCCGGTCGGCTCGGGCCAGGGCTTCCGGTGCGTCGAGCAGCGACTCGTCGAGCATGGTGGTGGGCCTCCGATCACCGTACTGATCAGGGTGCGGATTACGCGGGGCGGCGGGCCTCGTCGACGAGGAGTACCGGGATTCCGTCCCGTACCGGGTAGGCGAGACCGCAGTCCGCGCCGGTGCAGACCAGCTCGGGGCTTTCGGCTGCGGACCGGTCGTCGAGCTCGGCGTGGCAGGCCGGGCAGGCGAGGATCTGCAGGAGGCCGGCTTCGAGCGGCATGGGGTGGGTCCCTTCGGGCATGCGGTGCGGTTCCGGTCCGGACCCCGGTTCGGGTCCGCGGAGCTTGGGGCGTGGTCAGCCTACCGCCGGGCCGAGAGGGTCGCGGCCCGGCAGGCCCCGTCCGACGGGACATGCGTCGGGCGGTACGCATGCCGCGGGCGGTGCGGACGCCGGGGTCGTCCCCCGGTGTCCACGGTGCGTGTGCCCACGATGTCGCCCGTCACGCGCGACGAACGCGATGTGTGCCCGTCCGCGCGCGGACGAACACGACATGCGCCCGTCCGCGCGCGACGAACGCGACGCTCGCCCGTCACGCGCGGACGAGGGCGAGGACCTCGTCACGGACCTGTGTCATCGTCTTCTCGTCGCGTGCCTCGACGTTCAGACGCAGCAGCGGCTCGGTGTTGGAGGCGCGGAGGTTGAACCACCAGTCGGTGCCGGTCACCGTGAGCCCGTCGAGCTCGTCGAACCGCACGTCCTCGCGGTTGTCGTACGCCGTCCTGATCGCCGTCAGCCGGCCGGCCTGGTCGGCCACGGTGGAGTTGATCTCGCCGGAGCCCGTGTAGCGGTCGTACCGGTCGAGGAGGCCGGAGAGCGGGCCCTCCTGGCCGCCGAGTGCGGCGAGGACGTGGAGCGCGGCGAGCATGCCCGTGTCGGCGTTCCAGAAGTCGCGGAAGTAGTAGTGCGCCGAGTGCTCACCGCCGAAGATCGCGCCGTGCTCGGCCATCTCGGCCTTGATGAAGGAGTGGCCGACACGGGTGCGGACGGGGGTTCCGCCGTTCTCGCGTACGACTTCGGGGACCGACCAGGAGGTGATCAGGTTGTGGATGACGGTGCCCTCGCCGCCGTTGCGGGCCAGCTCGCGGGCGGCGACCAGGGCCGTGATCGCGGACGGGGACACGCCTTCGCCGCGCTCGTCGACGACGAAGCAGCGGTCCGCGTCACCGTCGAAGGCGAGGCCGAGGTCGGCGCCCTCGGCGAGGACACGGGCCTGGAGGTCGACGATGTTCTTCGGGTCGAGGGGGTTGGCCTCGTGGTGGGGGAAGGTGCCGTCGAGCTCGAAGTACATGGGTACGAGGTCGAGGGGGAGGCCCGCGAAGACGGTGGGGACGGTGTGGCCGCCCATGCCGTTGCCCGCGTCCACGACGACCTTGAGCGGCCGGACACCGGACAGATCCACGAGGCCCAGCAGGTGCGCGGCGTAGTCGGTGAGGGTGTCGCGCTCGGTGACGGTGCCCGGGGTGGTCACGGTCGTCGCGGGCATGCCGTGCTCGGACCACTGCTCGACCAGGGTGCGGATCTCGGTCAGCCCGGTGTCCTGGCCCACGGGCGCGGCCCCGGCGCGGCACAGCTTGATGCCGTTGTACCGCGCCGGGTTGTGCGAGGCCGTGAACATCGCTCCGGGCAGGTCCAGTGCCCCGGACGCGTAGTACAGCTGGTCCGTCGAGCAGAGCCCGATGAGGGTGACGTCGGCGCCGCGGTCCGTCGCGCCGCGGGCGAAGGCGGCGGCCAGGCCGGGTGAGGACGGCCGCATGTCGTGACCGATCACGAGGGCGTCCGCCTCGGTGACCTGGACGAAGGCGGCGCCGAACAGTTCGGCGAGCGGCTCGTCCCACTGGTCGGGCACGACTCCGCGCACGTCGTACGCCTTCACGAGCTGCGACAGGTCAGCAACCACGGCCGGTCCTCCTGGGATCTTTACGGACCGCCCAAACTACCCGGCGGCCCCGGGCCCCCGGTCAGGGGAGCAGCCGGCCCGGCACCGCAGCGCCCCCGGGCCCCCAGGCCTCCGGTCAGGGGAGCATCCAGCCCAGCACCACCGTGCTCTGGGCCATCACGACCAGGCACATCGCCAGCAGCAGGCCGAGGCTCCACGGCAGGACCTTGCGCAGCAGGTCTCCCTCGCGTCCGGCGAGGCCGACGGCCGCGCAGGCGATCGTCAGGTTCTGCGGGGAGATCATCTTGCCCAGCACGCCCCCGGAGCTGTTGGCGGCGGCGAGGAGTTCCGGCGACAGCCCCGACTCCCGTGCCGCGGACACCTGGAGGGCACCGAAGAGGGCGTTCGCCGAGGTGTCGGAGCCGGTCACGGCGACTCCGAACCAGCCGAGCACCGGTGAGAGGAAGGCGAGTCCGGCGCCCGCCGCGGCGACGGACCGGCCGATGGTGGCGGCCTGTCCGGAGAGGTTCATGACGTAGGCGAGGGCGAGGACGGACGTCACGGTGAGGATCGCGTACCGCAGTTCGTGCACGGTGGCCGCCCACTCCCGCGCGGCGGCACCGGCCCGTACGCCGAGGACGACGGCGGTGACCAGGCCGGCCAGCAGGACGAGGGTGCCGCCCGTCCCGAGGAGCGGAAGGGAGAACGCGTTGGCGCCGACCGGTTCCCCGCCGGGTCCCGCGACGTCGAGGAACGGCCAGTCGAAGACCTGGGTCGCCCCGGCCAGCAGCCGCTTGACGGGCGGGATCTGGGCGAGGGAGAACACCGCGACGATCAGGGCGTACGGGGCGTAGGCGCGCAGCACCTCGCGGCGCGGGTCCTCCGTGTCCAGGTCCTCGCTGCGTACGCCCGTCAGCACGGCCGCGCGCACGGTTTCTCCGGCGGGCCTGCGGGCGCCGGGGAGGGCGATCAGCGCGCCCGCGCCCACCAGGGCCGCCGCGATGTCGGCGAGCTGTGCGGAGAGGAAGTTGGACGCGGCGAACTGTGCCACCGCGAAGGCCGTCCCGCAGACGAGGGCGGGCAGCCAGGTCTCCCGGAGTCCTCGCCTTCCGTCGGTCAGGAAGACCAGGATCAGCGGGACGACGAGCGCGAGCAGGGGTGTCTGGCGGCCGACGACCGTGGCGACGTCGTCCAGCGGCAGCCCGGTGACCTGGGCGAGCGTCACCACGGGCGTGCCCATGGCGCCGAAGGCGACGGGCGCGGTGTTGGCGACCAGGGAGACGACGGCGGCCTTCACCGGGTCGAAGCCGAGCGCCACGAGCATGACCGAGCAGATGGCGACGGGTGCGCCGAAGCCGGCCAGCGCCTCCAGGAGCGCGCCGAAGCAGAAGGCGATGACCAGCGCCTGGATGCGGGGGTCGTCGGAGACCCGGCCGAAGGAGCGCCGCAGGATGTCGAAGTGCTGGGTGCGGACGGTCATCCGGTACACCCAGAGGGCGTTGACGACGATCCACATGATGGGGAAGAGCCCGAAGAGGACGCCTTGCGCCCCTGCGGACAGGGTCTGCCCGACGGGCATGCCGAACGCCAGCCATCCGACGAGCACGGCCACGGCGAACCCGACGAGTCCGGCACGGTGGGCCTTCATGCGGACGGCGCCCAGCAGAACGAGAACAGTCACCAGTGGCAAGGAAGCGACAAGAGCGGACAGAGCGAGCGAATCGGCTACGGGTTCGAGTTGCTGGACAAACACACAGACCTCCCCGGATTCCGTGATGCGGAAGCGATCTCCCACGGATGGAGGAATGGTCGTGTCCGCGACAAGTCAGCGTCAATGCTCCGCACCGGAAAACTCCTTCCGGCCGGGGAGTGACGGGTGGGACGGAAGAGGCGGCGAGCGGGACCGAGGGGGCGGCGGGACGGAGGAGAGGGCAGGCCGGCGGGCGGGTCAGGTGTGTCAGGAGTCCGGGGAGCGCAGCACCCTCAGATGCCCCCGGCGCGCGACCTCCACCGGGTCCGCCGATCGCGGTCCCCTGCCGCCCTGCTGCCGGTCCTGGGGACGGGCCGCCTCGCGCACGGCGTTGGCGAGTGCTTCGAGATCGTCACCGCTGGGGCGGGTGGGGACCGAGGGGTCGGAGAGCCGGACGACTTCCCAGCCGCGCGGCGCGGTCAGCCGCTCGCCGTGCTCGGCGCAGAGGTCGTAGCAGTGGGGTTCGGCATAGGTGGCGAGCGGGCCGAGGACCGCGGTCGAGTCGGCATAGACGTACGTCAGTGTCGCGACGGCGGGACGGCCGCACGCGGTTCGCGAACAGCGACGTACAGGGCTCACGATGTTGGACGGTACCGCACTCTTGAGCGGGCTGCGACGACTCTCCCTCAGCTCACCCGCTCGTGTCGCCCCGCGGACCCGCCGCGGGGCGGCTCCGGCGCAACCGCTCCGACCTGCCCGGCAGCCGGAATGAACCGGTGCGCGCGGGAGGGGATCGCGGTCGCCGGGAAGAACATGAGCGGTCATTCGGCGAAGGGCCTGCGATCACGGCAAGGACCGGAACACACCGGACCCTGGCCGGAATGTTCATCTCGTGGCATCCGGCAGACCTGCGGAGAAGCACTGATCACCCCGGCCCGGGGAGGGTTACGCTGCGTCGGTGATGGACAGTCCTGTACCTCCTCTCCCGTCCGAGCCACGGCCCCGCCGCCGCGACCGCCATGGCCGCGGTATGCGCGGACCGGTCGCACCGCCCCAGGTGCCGCTGTCCGTCAGCAGGGCCGAGAGCTTCCGTGACCTCGTCCAGGACTCGGTGGAGCGGCTGGAGCGGCGCTGGCCGCAGCTGGCGGACGTCGACTTCCTGGTCCTGGACGTGCCGGGTTCGCTGGAGGAGACCGTGCCGCTGGGGCGTGCGCTGTCCGCCGTGAAGGGGCAGCCCGCGCAGATCGTCATCTACCGGCGCCCCGTCGAGATCCGCACGAAGAGCCGCGACGAGCGTGCCCTGCTGGTGCACGAAGTCGTGGTGGAGCAGGTCGCGGAGCTGCTCGGTCTCTCACCCGAGTCGGTCGACCCGCGCTACGGGCAGGACTGAGGCCACCCGCAGCGCGCTCCCTCAGTCGTCCAGGACCGAGAGGTCCTGGACGGCCTCGGGCACCTCGACCGTGCCCCCGTCGTCCGGCAGCGTCTGCACGGTGAACATGCCGACCCCGCCCTCCGCGATCGTGAGTGTGCGGGCGGCGTGCACCGGGCCGCCCCGCTCGGTCTCCACCGTCAGGGCGTAGCCGCCCTTGAGACCCGCCGGAGCCTGCGGCGTGACCGCGAGCGTCGTACCGCCCTTGACCGTGTACGTCTTCACGGTCGCCTCGCCGCCTTCGCTGCCCGCCGACGCCGTGACCTTGACCTCCGCCGCCCCGCCGGGAGCGGTCAGGGACAGCACCGAGCCCTTGGCGCGGTTGTCCGCCGCGGTCGCCCGTTCGCCCACGGGGCCGGTCGCCGGGATGAAGGCGACCTCCTGCTTGGCCCCGGTGCCGCGCACCACGCGCAGTGCGGCGACCACCGGAGTCGTGCTGCCGTCGGCGGGGGACAGCAGGAGCGAGCCGGGCTCCCCACGGGTGACGTCCTTGAGGTCGACGCTCGCGGTCATCTGCGACTTGATGTGCAAGGTGGCGTTCCCGGCCGGTGTCAGCGGCCCGGTCTTCCCCAGGAGCTGGAGCTTCACATCGGCGTCGGCCTCCCCGGGCGCGAACGCCACCAGGCGTACGGAGGTGGCGTCGGCCGGGATCCCGGGCAGGATCTGCGTGTCCGCCGGGTCGGCGGAGGCGGCCAGCCAGTCGCTGCCCACCTCCTCCTCCGCGGCGCTCACGACCGCGCCGACACGTCCCGACCGGGTGGTGACGTGGACGGTCACGTTCTCGGCCGCCTCAGCGGTCAGGGTCGAGATCAGCATCGGGACGCTCGACCTCGCCGGGACGGTGATGCCCTCACCCGCGGTGGACTCCAGGGGGCCCTCGGCACCGTAGAGCTCGATGTCGGCGACGGCGGCGGTGTCGTCGGGGTTGGTCAGGTGGACATAGTCCTGGCGGGCCTCCCCGGTGCTCGCCCCCGGGAACCAGAAGTCCGTGTCGGGGGCGGTGCAGCTGACGCCGAGCAGACCGCGGGCACCGCCCGCGGCGACCGTGGTGGTCTGCTGGGCGGTCCAGCCGGGCGCGAGTTTGCCGGTGGCGGTGCCGACCAGGGCGGGGGCGTCGGACTTGGAGGTCTCGGCGGTGGCCGGCTCGCCCAGGGCCTTGAGGGAGACGACGGGCTTGCCGTCCGGCGCCTCGTCCTCCGCCTCCCCCTTGTCCTTGTCCTCGTCCTCGTTCTCGGCGTCCTTGTCCTCGTCCGCCGGCGCTTCCTCGTCCGCCGGCAGGGGATCGGCCGGCTCCAGCTCGGCGGCGCCGGCCTCCGAGCCGCCCTTCCCCGCCGGAGTGAAGGACGTGTACGTCGTCTCCGCCACGTCGGACGTGCTCGGTTCCGGGCAGAGCAGGCTGGAGCGCTCGACGGGGAGCCGGGCAGCGGTCTTCGTCTCCGCCGCGCCCTCGTCGCCGGGCACGGTGAGCGCGGCGAAACCGGTGACGGCGGCGAGGGCGACGACGCCCGCGATGAGGGAAAGGGGGGTGGACTTCACTCGGACTCGCCTCGCGATGCGTTGCCGGCCGGCCACGGGCCCTGGCCCGGGGTCGGGTTCTCTTCGTGCCCTTCATGCCCGTCGTACGGAGCGGCTTCGCCCGCCTCCGTGGCGTAGGGCTGCTGCTGGGCGTATCCGTACGGGTCGTAGGCGCCCTGCTGCTGGTACGGGTCCTGCTGGTACGGATCGGCCTGGTAGTACTGGCCCGCGTCCTGCCCGCCCTGGTACTGGCCGTAGTCGGCGCCCTGGTACTGCTGCGCCTCCCACTCCCCGTAGTGCTGCTGGGGCACGGCCGCGTAGGTGCCGGTGCCGTCCTGGGCGCCCGGGTCCGCCGCGTACGGATCGGCGCTCTGCTGCGCCGGGATGTACTGCTCCGGGGTGTACTCCCCCGGCGCCTGCTCCGGGATGTGCTCCCCCGCTGCCTGCTCCGGGATGCCGGGTGCCGCCTCGGCGTGTCCGGTCGCCGTGCCGTCCTGCCGGGCCGTCGCCTCGGCGGCGTCGTCGCCTGCCGCGGCCGCTTCCGCCTGGGCGGCCGCGCGCAGCCTGCGGGCCCGGCGCCCCTCACCCGCGACCGGCTCGGCCGCGACCGCCTCGGTCTCCTCGGGCAGGTCGTCGTCGACCTCCCGGCGACGGCCCGGCAGGGCCAGCACCACCAGGACGACGCCGAGCGCCACCTGGGCCCAGACCCGGAGGGTGTGCGTGACGGGCGCGTCGAACGTCAGGTCGAGCGTCCCGCCCTCGGCGGGGAGCTCGAATCCCTGTGCCCAGCCGTCCACGGTCTTCGGGGTCAGCGCGCGGCCGTTCAGCGTGGCCTGCCAGCCCGGGTCCGCCGCGTCGGCGATCCGCAGCACCCGGCCGGGGTCACCTTCGGGGATCTCGGTGTGCGCCTCGACGGGCTGGGACCCGACGGGCACGGGTTCGGCATCGGCGCCGGAGGGGACGATCGCGAGCCGGGAGACCTGGCGGTCGACCCGCCACAGGGCGCTGCCGTCGAGCTGGCTGAGCCGGCTCAGGCCCGGGGTCGAGTCCAGCACCCGGCTCACCCGGCGGGGCGCCCCGTCCCGCACGAGGACGTAGCGGATGGCGAAGCCGCTGAGCTGGCTGCCCTGGTCCGCGCCGGAGCCCGCGACCAGGTTGGCGACGACCTTGTCGAGACGGGCGTTGCCGCCACCGGCCTCGGTGAGCTCGGCATCGCCCAGACGGACACCCGAACCGCGGACCAGGCTGTAGGGGACGGCGGCCGGCGACGTCCCCCCGAGCACCAGGGTGCGCGCCTGGTCCCGGGTGCTGCTCTCCTCCGCCACGAAGGCGGGCACCTGGACGGGGTCCCGGCGCTCCACCGGACCGGCCGCACCGCCGATCATCCAGCCTGCCGCGGCCAGGACCGGGGCGAGCCCGGCTGCCAGGGCGATCAGGGCGGCGACCGGCTGGCGCCAGCCGAAGCTCAGTGCGGCGACCCGGATCCGGGCGCCGTCCGCCCCGAGCAGCGCGGCGGCGAGCAGCGCGATGCCGTAGACGAGCGTGGCGGGCCCCGCCCAGGTGGAGCCGTTGGAGAGCGCCGCGAAGACCAGTGAGACGAGCACGACGGCCCAGGCGGCGCGGATCGCGAACTGCCGCTCCCCGCGCAGCAGGGCGGCCAGCGCCGCCAGCACGATGCCCAGCAGCAGGATGCCGCCCGCGGCCTTGGGGCCGCCGGGGCTGATGCCGAGCAGGTCGAGAGCGGACGCCGTGCCCGTGCCGATGTCGAGCCCGGCCTCCTCCAGGAAGCCGGACGGACTGCCGAGCAGGGTCAGTGACCAGGGCGCGAGGACCAGGAGCGGGGTGCCGGCCGTGGCCAGGAAGCGCAGTCCGTAGGCGGCGATGTCGTTCCGGCGCAGCACCAGCACCCCGGCGCCCAGGATCACCGCGAGCGGCCAGACGATCGGTGTGAAGGCCGTGGTGACCGTGAGCAGCAGGGTGTACGCCCAGGTGGCGCGCCAGCTGCCGCGTGCGCCGGAGCCGTCGCCCCGCAGTCCGTGCGCGGCGACGGCCGCGCGGGCGATCAGCGGGAGCAGCACGGCCAGGACGGCCGTGCCGATGCGGCCGGTGGCCAGCGCTCCGGTGGCGGCGGGCAGGAAGGCGTACGCGACGCTCGCCCAGGCCCGCAGGAGCCGGGACTCGACCAGCGGCCGGGAGGCGAAGTACGCGGTGAGCCCGGCGAGCGGGACCGAACAGACGAGCAGGAGGGTGAGCGCGAAGCCCGTGGAGCCGAGGAACAGGGCCGACAGGGCCGCGACCACGCCGAGGTAGGGCGGGGCGGTCTGGGTCCCTCCGGTACCGACGGGGTGCCATCCGTCCGCGTAGCGCCCCCAGAGGTCGGAGACGTCGGCGGGGGCGGGCAGCAGTGCGCCGCCCGCGAGGGCGCCGCTGCCGAGAAGCCCCCGGCAGGCCACCAGCGAGACCAGGAGGAGGAGCGCGAAGAGGACGGGGCCGGGCTTGCGGCCGATCTTCTTGAGCCGCGCGAACTGTTCGATCTCCAGGAAGTCGGCGTCGTCGCCCCCGGGCCCGGACTCGACGGCGCCGTGCCGGGAGCCCCCGGAGTCGGAGTCGGTGCGGCTGCCGAAGTTGCCTGCGACCTGTTCGACGGTCGCCCGGACCGTGGCACCGGGCGGCGGGAAGAGCGAGCGCAGATCGGCCGCGTCCACCGTCCCTCTGCCCCGCGCGCGGCGGGCGGCGGCGATCCGTCCGGGGCGCAGCACGGTGGCGAGGAGCCCGGCGACCTCGTCGAGCGCCTGCCCCGGCGCCTTGCCGACGAGGTAGGCGAGGGTGCGCAGCAGGGTGCCGACGACGAGGCGGAGCGCGGCCCACGGCAGCTGTTTGCCGCGGGCGTTGACGAGCATCGTGTAGACGGCGCCCGCCTTGTCGACGCGGTGCGGGCTGGTGACGGAGCGCCCGGCGCAGTCGATGGGCCGGCGTTCCCTGGCGGAAGCCTCGGCGTGCCGCAGTACGGCGCCGGGGGCGACGAGCACCCGGTGGCCCGCCTGGTGCGCGCGCCAGCAGAGGTCGACGTCGTCGCGCATCAGCGGGAGCCTGCGGTCGAAGCCGCCGAGCTCCTCCCAGACGTCGCGGCGCACCAGCATGCCCGCGGAGGAGACCGACAGCACCGTGCGGACCTGGTCGTGCTGGCCCTGGTCCTGTTCGCGACGGTCCAGTCCGGTCCAGCGGCGTCCGCTGTTGGCGATGGAGACGCCGACTTCGAGGAGTTGCTTGCGGTCGTACCAGCCGCGCAGCTTGGGCCCGACGATCGCGGCGTGCTGGTCGTGGTCGACGACGCGGAGCATCTCGGCGAGCGCGTCCGGCTCGGGGGCGCTGTCGTCGTGCAGCAGCCAGAGCCACTGGACGGGTTCCCCGTGCGGGAGCTCCGGCAGGTCGTAGGCGTCGTCGCGCCAGCTGCGGGTGACCGGGTCCCAGCCGCTGGGGCGCTTCAGGTACGGCAGGTCGTCCGGGGTGAGGACCCCTGCCGTGCGGATCGCCTCGTCCACGGCGGTGCCGAAGCCCGTACGACGTGCCAGGTGCAGGACGCGCTCCGCACCGATCGCCTCGGTGACCAGGCGGGCGGAGTCGTCGGCGCTGCCGGTGTCGGCGGCGACGACGTGCTGCACGGGGCGCTCCTGCCCGAGCAGTCCGCCGAGCACGCGGGGCAGCCAGCGTGCGCCGTCGTGCGAGACGAGTACGGCGGTGACGACGTGCCGGGGGAACTCTGGGGCGGCGGCGGCCTCGTTCGGCGCCGCCGAGTGGCTGTGCACGGACATCGGGGTACGGGCCCTCCGGCCGGGTCCGGAGGGGATCCCCCCGGGGGCTGCATCGGTGTACGCGTGCGCCCCGGCGGGGCGTCGGCGCGTCTCTCGGACGGGGCCCCACACTAACGGTACGGATGTCCGCCCCGTGCCGAGCGGTTGACCGGCGGCAGCAGGAGACGGCCGGACATGCCGGAGATGGCCGGACATGCCGATGGCCTGGGGGCCGCGCCCCGGACGCGGGGCGCGGCCCCCAGGCCATCGCCGTCCCGGCCGGGCCTCGCGGTTCCGGCCGGCCTCACGGTTCCGACCGGGCCTCGCCGTTCCGGCGCGCGGGTGCGGTGTGTGTCAGACGGCCGCCTTCTTCAGGCGCCGCCGCTCACGCTCGGAGAGGCCGCCCCAGATCCCGAACCGCTCGTCGTTGTCGAGGGCGTACTCAAGGCATTCGGAACGGACTTCGCAGGCGAGGCAGACCTTCTTGGCCTCGCGGGTGGAGCCGCCCTTCTCAGGAAAGAAGGACTCGGGGTCGGTCTGGGCGCACAGCGCGCGCTCCTGCCAGCCGAGTTCCTCGTCCGCGTCCTCGACCAGCAGTTGCTGGAACAGCTCGGTCATGTGCGCCCCTCGTCTGTCTCTTGCGTCCCCGTGATGCGGCCGTTATCGAAGCGGCCGAACGACACGAGTGAAATTACAAGTGTGTATCTCTGGGCCAGTCAAGCGAAGATCTGCTATTGGCCTCGGTATTCACTCTGCGGAACCAAGCGTATGCAGTAAGTGTTCAAATCACCAAAAACCTGACATATGCCATCGGTCTTCCCGGGCGCCGCTTCTCACCGGGTGAGACGGGTGGAGCCACCTCGATGTTTCGATTCGATCACCGAAGCGACCAAGATCACAGGTGGATCACGGGGCGTCAGCCGCATTCGGGAACACGGTTGATGCGCCACCTTGCCCGTCCGATGGGTGCCAAAACCTTTCTCCACCGACGGCAACCGCTCGGGGTGAAACATTGCCGCCAAATCGGGCATTGGGTTGACACGGGACGGATCCAGCCGGTCTCCTTGCTTCCATGGCGGCGACCGCAGCGATGTACACGACCCACGTCCGTGGGTTCCGTACGGCTGTCCAGGCCCGCTGTTGCTGTTCCAGCTGTCACAGCTGTTGAAGCCGTAGCGCTCCAGCTCTGATCCAGCTCTTCCCCCACGCATTCCGGTCTCCGCGACGCCCCCCGCGCGCGCATCCCATGCCGAGGAACCACCGCACCCATGAACAGCGACAGCGACCTTTCGATCGCCGGCGACATCCTTGAGGTCCAGCACCTCCTCCAGCCGGCCAGCCCTCACCCCTCCACCGTGGCAGGGTTCGCCGGACTCGCCCGCTCCATCGCCGCCGACCGCGCCCGGTGGGCCCCGCTGGTCCGGTACGACGCCACCACCCGCTGGTACCACCGGCTGCGCTCCGTCCCCCGGGCTCCCGGCCCCGTCCGAGCGGGGGAGGCTCCCCTCGGCTACGAGGTGTGGCTGCTCAGCTGGGTCCCCGGCCAGGGCAGCGGACTCCACGACCACGGCCCCTCCTCCGGGGTGCTCACGGTCCTGGAGGGTGAGCTGACCGAGCACACGGAGCGCGGGGAGCGGACCCTGGACTCCGGCGCGCAGCGTGTCTTCGCCCCGGGGTACGTCCACGAGGTCGTCAACGACTCCCTCGGACCCGCCGTCAGCCTGCACATCTACTTCCCGGGCCTGACCGACATGCCCATGCACACGGCGCGGTGCGCCCCGGCCGCCGAGGACGCCGTACAGGTCTGACACCGCCCCCACTCGGACAGGGCCGCGCCTGACACACTGTTCGCCATGCGCATTGTGGTTCTGGCCGGCGGTATCGGTGGTGCTCGTTTCCTGCGCGGCCTCAAACAGGCCGCGCCCGACGCGGACATCACGGTGATCGGCAACACCGGCGACGACATCCATCTGTTCGGGCTGAAGGTCTGCCCCGACCTCGACACCGTGATGTACACCCTCGGCGGGGGCATCGACGAGGAGCAGGGCTGGGGGCGGACCGACGAGAGCTTCCGGGTCAAGGACGAGCTCGCGGCGTACGGCGTGGGGCCCGAGTGGTTCGGCCTCGGCGACCGCGACTTCGCGACCCACATCGTCCGTACGCAGATGCTCGGCGCGGGCTATCCGCTGAGCGCGGTCACCGAGGCCCTCTGCGCGCGGTGGAAGCCGGGGGTCCGGCTGATCCCGATGTCCGACGACCGCGTCGAGACGCATGTGGCGGTGGACGCCGACGGCGGGAGCAGGGCCGTCCACTTCCAGGAGTACTGGGTGAAGATGCGCGCCTCCGTGCCCGCGCGGGCCGTCGTGCCGGTGGGAGCGGAGCAGGCCGAGCCCGCGCCGGGTGTCCTGGAGGCCATCGCCGAGTCGGACGTCATCGTCTTCCCGCCGTCGAACCCCGTCGTGTCGGTGGGCACCATCCTCGCCGTGCCCGGCATCCGGGAGGCGATCGCCGAGGCCGGGGTGCCCGTGGTCGGGCTCTCCCCCATCGTCGGTGACGCGCCCGTGCGGGGCATGGCCGACAAGGTGCTGGCCGCGGTGGGCGTCGAGTCCACCGCCGCGGCCGTCGCCCGGCACTACGGTTCGGGACTGCTCGACGGCTGGCTCGTCGACAGCGTGGACGCCGCAGCGGTCGCCGAGGTCGAGGCGGCGGGGATCCGCTGCCGCGCCGTGCCGCTGATGATGACGGACGTGGACGCCACCGCCGAGATGGCCCGCCAGGCCCTGGCACTGGCCGAGGAGGTACGGGCATGAGCGGCGGGCCGGCCGGCGGGACGCCCTCGTACCGGGTGTGGGCACTGCCCGGCATGCCCGAGGTGCGGGAGGGCGACGACCTCGCGAAGCTGATCGCCGCCACGGAGCCGGGCCTGGTGGACGGTGACGTCCTGCTGGTCACCTCGAAGATCGTGTCCAAGGCCGAGGGCCGGATCGTCGGGGCCACGGACCGGGAGGCGGCGATCGACGCCGAGACCGTCCGGGTGGTCGCCCGGCGCGGGACGCTCAGGATCGTGGAGAACCGGCAGGGACTCGTCATGGCCGCGGCCGGGGTCGACGCCTCGAACACCCCGGCCGGGACGGTGCTGCTGCTCCCCGAGGACCCGGACGCGTCGGCCCGGCTGATCCGGGACGGCCTGCGGGACGCGCTCGGGGTCGAGGTCGGGGTCGTCGTCACGGACACCTTCGGCCGCCCCTGGCGCAACGGCCTGACGGACGTGGCGATCGGCGCGGCGGGGGTCCGGGTCCTCGACGACCTCCGGGGCGGCACCGACGGCTACGGCAACCCGCTGAGCGCCACGGTCGTGGCCACGGCCGACGAGCTGGCTTCGGCCGGTGACCTGGTGAAGGGCAAGGCGTCCGGCCTGCCGGTCGCGGTGGTGCGCGGGCTTTCGCACGTGGTGGCGGGCCCCGGCGGGTCCGAGCAGGGCGCCCGGGCGATGGTGCGGGGCGCGGCGGACGACATGTTCCGGCTGGGTACGTCCGAGGCGGTGCGGGAAGCGCTGAATCTCCGGCGCACCGTCCGGGAGTTCACGGACGAACCGGTCGACCCCGGGGCCGTACGGCGTGCGGTGGCGGCGGCGGTGACGGCTCCCGCACCCCACCACACGACGCCGTGGCGGTTCGTCCTGCTGGAGTCCGCGCAGTCGCGCCACCGCCTGCTGGATGCCATGCGGGACGCGTGGATCGCGGATCTGCGGCGGGACGGGCGCAGCGAGGAGTCGATCGCCAGGCGGGTCCGGCGGGGCGACGTCCTGCGCGACGCGCCGTACCTGGCGGTGCCGTGCCTCGTGATGGACGGCTCGCACACCTACGGGGACGAGCGCCGGGACAGCGCGGAGCGCGAGATGTTCGTGGTGGCGGCCGGTGCGGGCGTGCAGAACTTCCTGGTGGCGCTCGCGGGTGAGCGGCTCGGCTCGGCGTGGGTCTCCTCGACGATGTTCTGCCGGTCCGTGGTGCGCGAGGTGCTGGACCTGCCGGAGTCCTGGGACCCGCTGGGCGCGGTCGCCGTGGGCCACCCGAAGGGGACGCCCCCGGCACGGGCGGTGCGGGACACGGGGGCGTTCATCACGGTGCGCTGAGGCGGAGGGGCTGCTGAGGCGGAGGGGGCCGCCGGGGCGGAAGGGCGGCAGGGACGGAGAGGCCGTTGAGGCGAAGAGGCCCCGGGACGGGGAGGCCCCCAGGGCGGAGGGCTACAGCCGGGCGATGTCGCGCGGTGTCATCCGGGGGGCCCGGCGGGCCGGGGTGTGGCCCGAGAGCATGATCAGACGGGTCGCGCGGTGGCGCTGGCCCGCGTAGGGGGCGAGGAGCGCCAGCATCTCCTCGTCGTCGGCGTCCCTGTTGCCCGCGAGCGCGTGGCCCACGATGCCCGGCAGGTGGAGGTCGCCGACCGTCACCGCGTCGGCGGCGCCGTTCGAGCGCTGCAGGGTCTCCGCCGCGGTCCAGGGGCCGATGCCCGGGATCAGTTGCAGCCGGGCCATCGCCTCGGGGAGCTCCATGGCGGCCGCCTCCTCCATCCGCCGGGCCACCCGGACCGCGCGCAGGATCGTGGCGGAGCGTTTGGCGTCCACGCCCGCGCGGTGCCACTCCCACGACGGGATCAGCGACCAGGTCCTGGCGTCCGGCATGACGTACAGGCCGTGCGTGCCTGACGTCATGCCGGCGGGTCCGGGGGCGGGGGTCCCGTAGGTGCGGACCAGCAGCCGCCAGGCGCGGTACGCCTCGTCGGTGGTGACCTTCTGTTCCAGGACCGACGGGATCAGGGACTCCATGACCAGCCCGGTGCGCAGCAGGCGCAGCCCCGGCCGGCGGTGCCGGGTCAGGGCGATCAGCCGGTGGTGCGGGCGGAAGTCGTCCGGGGTGTCGCCCGCCCCGAGCAGCGCCGGCAGCCCGTCCAGGAGCCACTGTGCGCCCGGCCCCCACGCCGCCGCCGTGATCCGGCCGTCGTACGACGCCGAGACGCGCAGGGTGCCGGGGCCGGCCGGGGTGCGGGTCGCACGCCAGAAGGTCCCGTCGGGCAGCGCCCGGTAGGCGGGGTCCGCCGGGCCGCGCCGTAGCGGGCTCAGGACCAGCCGCAGGTCG
>NZ_DATMVN010000633.1:0-18394 GCF_035563135.1 Streptomyces sp. | reverse complement strand
CCGGTACGGGCGCCCTGGCCGGCCCCCAGCTCGACCACGACGTCGACGGGGCGCACGGCGCCCGCGGCGCGCAGGGCCTCGTCCATCAGCTCGACGCCGCGCACGGAGTCGACGTAACAGGCGAACGTGAAGCCGGGGTCGGCGTCCAGCTCGCCGGCCAGCCAGCGCAGCGCCGCCGCGTCGACGAGCTCGTTGGCCAGGAAGATCCGCCGGATGCCGTGGGCGCGGTACACCCGGGCCTGGTGCGGGACCGCTGCGGTGATGCCCCAGGCGCCGTACTCCAGCTGGCGGGCGAAGAGCTGCGGGGACATCGACGTCTTGCCGTGCGGCGCGAAGGCCAGGCCGTGCCGCTCCGCGTACGCCTTGAGCAGGGCGAGGTTGGCCTCGAGCGACTCGGCGGACAGAGCCAGCACGGGGGTGGTGAAGCCGCCGGTGAAGAGGTCGCGGCGCTCGGCCGCCAGGGCGCCGACGGTCAGCCCCTCCGCGTCGGGCGGCAGCGCCTTGAAGCGGTGGTCCACCACTTCACCGGCGAGTGCCGTCACGGACTGTTCGGCGGACTGCTGGGCGGCCAAGGGATCCTCCTCGGGAACTCGGCCGTTGCACTGTCTGCAACGGCCATTGCGCATATCGCTTAACGCTGTCTAACATCCGAGCCAATGCCGGGTCAATGGTTGAGCACCGGCGCCCACGGCCGACCACGAGGAGCCCAGAGTGTCCGGATCCGCAGCCAGGACAGCCACCGCGGACGCCGTCTGCCTCGGTGAGTCCATGGTGACGTTCCTGCCCTCGCAGCCGGGCCGCCTCGCCGACGTCCCCTCCTTCGGCCGGGGCATCGGCGGCGCCGAGTCCAACGTCGCCTGCGCGCTCGCCGCTGCGGGCCACCGGGCGAAGTGGGTCGGCCGCGTCGGAGCCGACGGCTTCGGCGACCACCTCGTCGACGCCATCGCCGGCTACGGCGTCGACACCTCCGCCGTGCGCCGCGACCCGGGCCGCCCCACCGGCATCTACTTCCGCACGGCCGCGGACCGGGCCACCGACACCCACGAGGTGGCGTACTACCGGGCCGGTTCCGCGGCCTCCGCGATGTCCCCGCACAACGTCCCGTACGAGGACCTCTTCTCCGCCCGCATCCTGCACCTGTCCGGCATCACCGCCGCGCTCTCCGCCGACTGCCTGGCGCTCCTCCACGACCTCACCGCCCCCCGCGACGGCCGCCCGCTGATCTCCTTCGACGTCAACCACCGCCCCGGGCTGTGGCGCGAGGCCGGGGCCGGCCCGGAGGTCCTGCTCGCCCTCGCCCGCCGTTGCGACCTCGTCTTCGTCGGGGAGGACGAGGCGGAAGAGGCGTGGGGCGTCCACGGCGCCGAAGCGATCCGTGCGGCCCTTCCGGAGCCGGACGTGCTGGTCGTCAAGCGGGGCTCCGAGGGCGTCACGGTCTTCTCGCGCACCGACCGCCGTACCGGTGGCGCGGCGGAGGACCGCGGTGCGGCGGAGGACGCCGGTGCGGGGGCGGACCGCGGTGTGGCGCAGGACACCGGTGCGGGGGCGGACACCGTCACCACCGTCCCCTCCCTGCGCGTCGACGTCGTCGCCGCGGTCGGCGCGGGCGACGCCTTCGCCGCCGGGTTCCTCTCCGCCACCCTGCGCGACCTGCCCGTACGCGACCGCGCCCGGCACGGCCACCTCATGGCCGCCGCCGTCCTCACCGTCCCCGGCGACCTCACCGGGCCCCCGCCCCGGGCGTACGCCGACCGGCTCGCCGCCCTGGACGACGAGGCCTGGGGCACACTTCGTCTCGGCCCCGGCTGGACAGCCGCCGGGGCGAACGAGGAGGTACGAGTCACATGAGCCAGACCGTCGACCGCGCGCTGAGCATCCTGCCGCTGCTCGCCCAGGGCCCCGCCGACCTCGGCCAGGTCGCGATACAGCTCGGCGTCCACAAGTCCACGGCGCTGCGCCTGCTCCGTACGCTCCACGAGCACGGACTCGTCTACCGCCAGGAGGACCAGCGCTACCGCCTCGGCGCGCGGCTCTTCGCCCTCGCGCAGGAAGCCGTCGAGAACCTCGACGTGCGCGAGATCGCCCACAGCCACCTCGTCGCGCTCAACGAGCAGTGCGGTCACACCGTCCACCTCGCGGTCTACGAGGAGAACGAGGTCCTCTACATCGACAAGGTCGAGAGCCGCTATCCCGTGCGGATGTACTCACGGATCGGCAAGCCCGTCGCGATCACCGTCGCCGCGGTCGCCAAGCTGCTCCTGGCCGACCTCACCGAGCCCGAACGGCGCGCGATAGCCGAACGGCTCGACTACCCCATGTACACGTCCCGTTCGCTCCCGAACGCGGGCGCCTTCCTCAAGGAGCTCGCCGTCGTGCGCGAACAGGGCTGGGCCACCGACCTCGGCGGCCACGAGGAGTCCATCAACTGCATCGGCGCCCCCATCCGGGGGGCGGACGGGCGGGTCGTCGCAGCCATGTCGGTGTCCGCACCGAACGTGGTCGTCACGGCCGAGGAACTCCTCACCCTGCTCCCGCTGGTGCGCCGCACCGCGGACACCATCAGCCGGGAGTACTCCGGCACCACCCCCACCAAGAAAGCCTGAACCGTCATGACCGAGAAGACCGCCCTCACCCCCAGCACCCACACCGCTCCGCCCGCCAAGTTCTCGCACGGCGTGAAGAAGGGGAACATCCTCCAGGTCGCCGGTCAGGTCGGCTTCCTGCCCGCCGTCGAGGGCCAGGCCCCCACCCCGGCCGGCCCGACGCTGCGCGAGCAGACCCTGCAGACCTTCGCCAACGTCAAGGCGATCCTGGAGGAGGGCGGCGCGAGCTGGGACGACGTGATGATGATGCGCGTCTACCTCACGGACGTCGACCACTTCGCCGAGATGAACGCCATCTACAACGAGTACTTCGAGGAGCAGGGACTCAAGGCCCCCGCCTCCGCACGTACGACGGTGTACGTCGGCCTGCCCAAGGGCCTCCTCATCGAGATCGACGCCCTCGCGGTCCTCGGCTGATCCCCGGCCCCTGCGCACCACCGGCCGGCTGAACCGCCCGGCCTCATCGCACCACCCCCGCAGCACGGCACGGCGCCCCGCTCCTCCCCCTCCCGGGGCGCCGTGCCGCCCTCCCCCTCTGCCCGAAGGGCCCCGTCACCAACGGAGTTGACCGCTCATGCTGCTCGCCGCCGCCCCCGCCCCCGAGGCGCCACCCCACACCGGTGGACTGCTCCTCCTGATCGGCGGAACGCCCGGTCTGCTGACCGTCGCCGCCCTCGGGATCGCCCTCCTGCTCTTCCTGATCATCAAGGTCAGGCTGCAGCCGTTCGTCGCGCTGCTCGCCGTATCCATAGCCGTCGGCCTGGGTGCCGGTCTCTCCGTCACCGAGCTCTTCGGCACCGTCCAGAAGTCGGCCGCCGTCTCCGTCATCGAGTCCGGCATGGGCGGCATCCTCGGACACGTCGCGATCATCATCGGCCTCGGCACGATGCTGGGCGCGATCCTGGAGGTGTCCGGCGGGGCGGAGGTGCTGAGCGCCCGGCTGCTGAACCTCTTCGGTGAGAAGCGCGCCCCGCTCGCCATGGGCCTCACCGGCCTCATCTTCGGCATCCCGGTCTTCTTCGACGTCGGCATCTTCGTCCTCGCGCCGATCGTGTACGCCGCCGCCAAGCGCTCCGGCAAGTCGGTCGTCCTGTACGCGATGCCGCTGCTGGCCGGCCTCTCGATGACCCACGCGTTCCTGCCGCCGCACCCCGGACCGGTCGCCGCCGCGGGCCTCTTCAACGTCTCCCTCGGCTGGGTCATCCTGATGGGCGTCGTCGTCGGCATCCCGTCCGTCCTCGCCGCCTGGGGCTACGCCGCCTGGATCGGCAAGCGCGTCTTCGTCGACGTACCGCAGGACATGGTCGAGGCGGCCGAGGAGTCCAAGGCGGCGGTCGTCGCCGAACAGCGTGCCGCCGGTGTCACCCCGCACGAGAAGCCCGTCGCGCTCGGCACCGTGCTCGCGATCATCGGTACCCCGCTGATCCTGATCCTGGCCGCGACGTTCTCCTCCATCGCGCTGGACCCGTCCACCCTGCGCTCCGTCATCGAGTTCTTCGGCAACCCCTTCGTCGCGCTGACGATCGCCCTGCTCCTCGCCTACTACCTGCTGGGCCTCCGGCGCGGCTGGTCCCGCAAGTCCCTCGAATCGGTCTCCACGGCCTCGCTGAAGCCCGTCGGCAACATCCTGCTGGTCGTCGGCGCGGGCGGGATCTTCGGAGCCGTGCTGAAGGGGAGCGGAATCGCGGACGCGCTGGCCGACACCTTCAACGACGTCGGCCTGCCGGTCATCCTGCTCGCCTGGCTGATCTCCGTCGTCCTGCGGGTCGCGCAGGGCTCGGCGACGGTCGCGATCGTCACCACCGCCGGCATCGTCGTCCCGCTCGTCGAGGGCCAGGGCATGTCACAGGCCCACCTCGCGCTGATCATCATGGCGATCTCGGCGGGCTCCATCTTCGCCTCGCACGTCAACGACGGCGGATTCTGGATGGTCTCGAAGTACTTCGGCATCTCCGAACGCGACACCCTGAAGACCTGGACCGTCCTGGAAACGGTCCTCTCGGTCGCCGGCTTCGTGGTCGCGGCGGCGCTGAGCCTGGTGATCTAGGCTCCCCCGCCGGATTCCGGGCGGAGGCAGGCCTGCCTCCGCCCGGAACCCCACCGCCCGAAGGCGGTAGGTCGCGCCCCCTTGTGCGAAACGGCGCCATACGCTTCGTTGATCGGCATGGCGGAGACAAGCGAAACCACAGAGGCGGGGGAGCAGGGCTCCCGGCCGCGTAAATCCAGCTGGCGCCACATCGGGCCCGGCATCGTCGTCGCGGCCACCGGTGTCGGAGCCGGGGACCTGGTCGCGACGCTCATCGCGGGAAGCAAGTTCGGCTACACCCTGATGTGGGCGGCCGTGATCGGCTGCCTCGTCAAGATCTCCCTCGCGGAGGCGGTGGGCCGCTGGCACCTGGCGACGGGCCGTACCCTCTTCGACGGCTGGCGCACCCTCGGCGGGTGGACCACGGGCTATTTCGCGGTGTACGTCGTCATCTGGGGCTTCGTCTACGGCGCGACGGCCATGTCCTCCAGCGCCCTGCCCATCGTGGCCCTCTTCCCCGACGGGCCGGGCCTGAAGACCTGGGCGATCATCACCGGGCTGATCGGCCTGGTCTTCGTCTGGTTCAACCAGTACGCCGTCTTCGAGAAGGTCATGACGGTCCTGATCGGCATCATGTTCGTCGTGGTGGTCTACGTCGCCATCCGGGTGGTGCCGGATGCCGGCGCCTCCTTCGCGGGGCTGCTCCCCGTGCTCCCGGACGGCTCGCTGATCTACACGCTCGGACTGATCGGCGGGGTCGGCGGCACCATCACCATGGCGGCGTACGGGTACTGGGTGAACGCCAAAGGATGGTCCGACACCTCCTGGATGAAGGTGATGCGGGTCGACAACCGGGTCGCCTACATCACGACCGGTGTCTTCGTCGTCGCGATGCTCATCGTCGGGGCCGAGCTGCTGCACTCCTCGCAGATCGCGCTGACGAAGGGCGACCGGGGGCTGATCGACCTCGGTCAGGTCCTGGAGGACCGCTTCGGGGCGGGCACCGCGAAGCTGTTCCTGGTCGGCTTCTTCGCGACGTCGTTCTCGTCGCTCATCGGTGTGTGGCACGGCGTGAGCCTGATGTTCGCCGACTTCGTGGAGCGCGTCCGGGCCGCTCGCAGCGGCACGGACGTGGAGAAGGCCAGTGGTGAGAAGGTCGGCCGGCAGGAGCGGTCCGTGCCCTTCCGCGCGTATCTGCTCTGGCTGACCTTCCCGCCGATGACGCTGCTGTGGCTGGACGAGCCCTTCGGGCTGGTCATCGGCTACGGCGTCCTGGGCGCGTTCTTCATGCCGTTCCTGGCCCTGACCCTGCTGTGGCTCCTCAACTCCTCCCGTACGCCGCGTGAATGGCGCAACGGATGGCTGAGCAACGGGATGCTGGGCGCGGCGGGACTGCTGTTCGTCGTGCTGTGCGTCCAGCAGGTGCGCGACCTGCCCTGGTGACGGCGGCGTACGTGCTCGTACGGACGCAGCAGCGCCGCCGGGGGAGCGGCGGCGCTGCTGGACCGGAGGCCCGGTGGGCCGGCCGGGCTACGGCAGCCCGTGGACGTGCGGGCCCACCGCGTTGGACCAGGCGTTGCCCGCGGTGGCGTCCCAGTTCGTGGACCAGGTCATCGCGCCACGGATGTCCGGGTAGGTCCTGGACGGCTTGAACGAGCCGCAGCTCGTGCCCTTGGCCAGGCAGTCCAGGGCCGCGTTCACGACGGACGGGGCGACGTAGCCGCTGCCGGCGCCACGGGTGGAGGCGGGGACGCCGAGGCCCACCTGGGAGGGGGCGAGGCCGCCCTCCAGCTGGATGCAGGCGAGCGCGGTGAGGAAGTCCACCGAGCCCTGCGAGTAGACCTTGCCGTCGCAGCCCAGCATCGAGCCGCTGTTGTAGTACTGCATGTTGACGACGGTCAGGATGTCCTTGATGTTGAGCGCCGTCCTGAAGTACTCCCCGGACGTCGACTGCATGTCGATGGTCTGCGGGGCCATGGTGATGACGAGGCCGGGGCCCGCCTTCGACGACAGGGAGCGCAGAGCCTTCGTCATGTAGGTGGAGTTGAGGCCGTTCTCCAGGTCGATGTCGACGCCGTTGAAGCCGTACTCCTGGATGAGCGCGTGGACGGAGTCGGCGAACGCGGTGGCGGAGGCGTCGCTGTTGACGGCGACGGTTCCCTTCTCGCCGCCGACGGAGATGATGACGTTCTTGCCCGCGGCCTGCTTGGCCTTGATGTCGGCCTTGAACTGGTCGACGGTGTAGCCGTTCAGCCCCGCCGAGTCCAGGTTGAAGGTGACGGCGCCGGGCGTGGCCGTGGCGTCCGCGAAGGACACGGCGATGATGTCGTAGTGCGCGGGGACGTCGCTGAGCTTCTGGACGGCGGCGCCGTTGTTGAAGTTCTGCCAGTAGCCGGTCACCGCGTGCTTGGGCACCGACGTCGTCGGGCCGCCCGGATCGGTGGCCTTCGCCGTACGGGCGCTCACGGCCGCCGACTTCGCGGACTCACCGGCGCTGTTGGTGGCGCTGACGGAGAACTGGTACGCGGTGTCGGCGGCCAGACCGGTCACCGTGGCGGAGGTTCCGGTGGAGGTGGTCGCCTTCGTGCCGTTGCGGTAGACGGTGTAGCCGGTGGCGCCGGGGACCGCGTTCCAGGTGAGGGCGACGGAGGAAGGCGTGACCGCCCCGGCGGCCAGTCCGGCGGGGGCCCCGGGGACGCCGGGCTCCGGGTCGGTACCGCCGCCGCCGTCCGGCCCGGTCACCTGGATGTCGTCGGCGACGTAGGCGGCCTGTCCGTACCAGCCGTGGGTGTAGACGGTCACCGAGGTGGTGGAGGGCCCGGTGGTGAAGCTGGTCCGCAGCTGGGTCCAGCCGCTGGATCCGGGCGACCAGGTGGACACGTCGGTCGTACCGGTGCCACTCGCCCCGAGGTAGGCGTAACCGCCCTGCACCCAGGAGCTCAGCGTGTAGGTGGAGCCGGGCTTCACGGTCACGGTCTGCGCGCACCTGGCGTTGTCGTGCCCGGCCGGGGTGGCCTTGAGCGCGGAGGTGCCGCCGTGCACGGGGGAGGAGACCACCGCGCCGCTGCCGCCGGAACAGGCCCAGTTGGCGAGCCCCGACTCGAATCCGGCGTTCCTGGCCACGTTGACGTCGGCCGCCTGCGCGGTGGTGGCGAGCCCGGTGACGGCCAGCGCCCCGGCCATGACGCCGGCGACGGCCCCGCCGAGGAGCGGCCGGACCCGGCGTCTTCTGTGCCTGCTGCTGCCTGCGGAGCGTTCCACTTGCTGCCTCCGGTGGGGGAGTTGGGGGTGCTGGCGGGGCGGTGGCCACCGTTGGCCGATAAAACTGGTCCAGACCAATCGAGTTGTCAAGACCTCTGGTGGACCGGATGTGGACGGCGGAACCGGCAGGGCCGCGCTCACCTTCGGGTGACCGGGCCTGCATCGTCGAAGATGCACCCGCGCGGGTGACCCGGGCCGGATGCCTGCTTCCGGCTTCCGGGTCGTGACGGAGTGAATTTCAGGGGGGCCTGGAAGAAACGGCCGACGGGCGTTCTGACGTGGGCGGATGAATTGCTGCGGATTTAAAACCCGGAGGACGGGGTAACTCTGTGCAGTGGTACAGAAGTTAACGTCTTTGCCTTTCGTCCGACTTCGCACGGAGGCGTTGCGAACGTCTGTGCCGTACGTCTTCGTACTGGGTTCCCATATCTGTTCTCTGCCTGGTATGACGTGGCTAAGGTGCTGGGGAAGAAGCACGGAGCAGGAGCGATTGCGGCCGGAGTCACCCCGTGACGACGGCCGGAGCCGAACGGGGAAGAGCGTGCCGACCGCAATAGCAGTGACCAGCGCTGATCTGGTGCTACCGCCGACCGACCAGCAGACGCCCACAGCGGCGCTGTTGCAGGCGCCCGAGGCTCAGACCCTCGACCTCGCGATCGGTGACATGCACCTGCTCCTCGAACAGCACGGGCATGTGGTGGCGGTCTACCCGACGGGCATCAGCCCCGCCCATGAGCGCAGGCTGCACGCCATCCGCTCCGTCCTGGAGAGCGATCGCATCGCCCTCCTCAAGGTGGACCTGCCGCCATTGGGCGTCGCCGTGCTGGTGCGCCAGCTGCGTCAGCTGTCGATCTGCGACTTCAGCCCTGGCGTGGTCGCGTCGGCGGTGCGACTGCTCGCCCACTACATCCATGCCGGAGCCCTGCTGAACTCGGTGGCCAGGCTCGACCGGGTGCCGGTCAGTCTCAAGACGCACGCCAAGTCCTGGCTGCCCGGCTCGCAGTTCGCGGTGCTCGCGGGGCCGAACCCGCAGCTGACCAAGGTCGGACCGGCTGTGGAGCCTCCGGGAGGTCCCGACTTCCCGACCCATCTGCTGTACGCCAGGGGGCAGATGACATCGGAATGGGTTCAGCAGACCCTCGCCCCCGCGTGGAAGGTACAGGCCGTTCAGGAGTGCGCCCTGCCTTCGGGTTCGGCACGGTGGTGGGGGACCGGGAAGCTGGTGGAATTCGCCTCCTTCCTCCCGGACATCTCGGTGGTCTACCAGCTTGTCTCCTCCGTACGGCGGGAGAACTGCCACTGGTGCGAAATGGAACTCATCGGTGACCGCTGCGGCTTCTGCTCCTCCCCGCTGGCCCCGTCCGAGAACCGAATGCACTCTGCCGGTGTCCTGAACCATGGAGCGCCCGCGCCACCGAGCCCCTGACGTCTCCGTGCCCGTCCCCAGACACCGCGCATCCCTCTTGTCCGCTGCTCCACGCATCCGATTCGAACGAGGTTGTCCGGCTCATGAACTCCCGCCAGCGCCGCGGCGTGATACTCCTGCTCCTGTCGGTCCTGTGCGCCTTCGGCGCGTTCGCCGGGGTGCTCTCGGTGATCAGTGACGTCAACTCGAAGGTGGGGCCCGAGGTCACGACGTACCAGGTGAAGAGCAACGTGGCGCCCTACACCCCGCTCACCGAGAAGCATTTCGAGAAGATCTCGATGCCCAAGCGGTGGCTCTCCGCCAACGCGGTCACCGACATCTCCGAGGTCGACGGCAAGATCGCGGTCACCCAGCTGCGCGAGGGCTCGCTCCTCCAGTCCGACATGATGGAGAAGCGCCCCGCCCTGCGGCCCGGTGAACAGGAGATCGCCATCCTCATCGACGCCGCGACGGGCGTCGCGGGCAAGATCACTCCCGGCGCGACGGTCAATGTCTACGCCACGTTCGCCGGTGAGA
Organism: Streptomyces sp.; assembly: GCF_035563135.1. Lineage (GTDB taxonomy): Bacteria > Actinomycetota > Actinomycetes > Streptomycetales > Streptomycetaceae > Streptomyces. Next base: position 8,562 of record NZ_DATMVN010000633.1, on the reverse strand, counting down.
ACGACGGGGAGCCCCCGCAGTCGAAGGTCATCGTCTCCAACGCCCGGGTGCTGGAGGTCGGCAAACTCACGGCACTGGAGCCGGACAACGACAACAGGGCGAACCAGGCGACCGAGGCCGTGCCGATCACCTTCGCGCTCAACACGCTCGACACCCAGCGCATCGCCTACGCCGAGTCGTTCGCGGAACACGTGCGGCTGGCGCTCATCGCGTCCGGCAGCGACGGCACGATCCGTCCGGGAGACCGGACCTACACGCTCGACAAGGACAAGTGAGGATGGGATGACCACCAGGATCCTCCCGGCGGTGGGTGACGGGGACGCGGCCAGGTCCGTCACCACGCTGCTCAGCCAGCTCCCCGACGCGGAGCCCGCGGCTCCCGTCGGTGACTCCACGCAGCTCATCGACATGCTCGCCCGCCTCGCGGGCGAGTCCCTCGACGAGCTGCCCGAGGTCGTACTGGTCCATGAGCGGATCGGCCCGGTTCCGGCTCTGGAGCTGATCCGGGAGGTCTCCCTGCGCTTCCCCGCCGTGGGTGTCGTGCTGATCACCACGGACGCGAGCGCCGGACTCTTCTCCGCCGCCATGGACTCCGGTGCGCGGGGACTGATCACGCTCCCCCTGAGTTACGAGGAACTGGCCAACCGGGTCCAGGCGGCGGCCCAGTGGTCCGTCGGTGTGAGGCGCCACCTCGGTGCGGGGGGTGACGTCTTCACCGGCCCGGGCGGCACCGTGGTGACCGTCACCGGCGCCAAGGGCGGCGTCGGTACCACCGTCGCCGCGGTGCAGATCGCTCTGGCCGCCCAGGCCTCGGGCAACACCGTCGCGCTGGTCGACTTCGATCTCCAGACCGGTGACATCGCCTCGTACCTCGACGTCCAGTTCCGTCGCTCCATCGTCGACCTCGCCGCGATCTCCGACATATCCCCCCGTGTCCTGTCCGACGCCGTCTTCTCCCACCCCACCGGAATGGCCCTCCTGCTGGCGCCCGGTGAAGGCGAACGCGGCGAGGAGGTCAGCGACCGCTCGGCCCGCCAGATCGTGAGCGCGCTGCGCTCGCGCTACGAGGTGGTGGTGATCGACTGCGGAAGCCAGATGCACGGCGCCAATGCCGCGGCGATCGAGATGGCGGACATCGCCCTGCTGGTCACGACGCCGGACGTCGTGGCGGTGCGCGGCGCCAAGCGCATCGTACGGATGTGGGACCGGCTTCAGATCCGCAAGGCGGAGGAGACGGTCACGGTGGTCAACCGCTTCACCCGCAACACCGAGATCCAGCCGCCCCTCATCCAGAAGATCACCGGGACCCGGATGGCGGGCACGGCCGTCCCCGCCGGCTTCAAGGAACTGCAGGGCGCCGTCGACGCGGGACGGATGCACGAACTCGACGCGAAGAGTGCCGTCAAGCAGGCACTGTGGGCACTGGCCGGCGAACTGGGGCTGGTGAAGGTCCCCGCGGGCACGGAAGGCAGTGGCAGGTTCCGAAACGACCGGGGCTCGATCGGGCGTTCACGCCGACGGCGCGACGGCGCTGCCCGGGGCCGCGGGACGACCGAGGGGGCAGGCTGACCGATGAAACCCGACGACGGAGAACGCCAGGGCATACGGGCGGGGCGTGAGCGCCTGCGTCCCTGTGAGCGCGACCGCGGACAGACCGCGGTCGAATTCGTGGGCGTCACCCCGCTCATCATCCTGCTGCTCGTCGCGCTGTGGCAGTGCGCGCTGATCGGCTACACCTTCAGCCTGGCGGGCAACGCCGCGGACGTGGCCGCACGGACGGGCACCGGTGCGCGGGGGAACCAGGACGCGGCCTGCGACCGGGCCGCGAAGGAGGACCTGCCCGGGGCCTGGTCCTCGGCGGCGACGGTGAGCTGTTCCACGGACCGAGGCCTGTACCGGGCCGAGGTCGGCCTCAAGGTCCCCGTCCTCGTCCCCGGAGTGCTCGACTTCCCGATGACGGTCACCGGCGACGCCGCCTCGGTGAAGGAGGGCTGAGAGATGAAGCCGAACCAGGCAGCAGCACGCCGCGAACGCGGGCAGGTCGCCATCGAGTACATGGGCTTCATCCCCCTCCTGCTCATCGTCGGCCTCTGCGCGATCCAGCTCGGCGTGGCGGCGTACGCGGCCAACCAGGCGGGTACCGCCGCCAGGGCCGCCGCCCGTACGGCCGGCCACGACCGGCCCGAGAGCACCCCGGAGGACGCAGGACGCCGGGCCATCAGCAGCTGGCTCGCCGACGAGTCCGCGTTCACCCCGAGCTGGGGCGCCGACGAGGTCACGTACACGGCCAGGGTCAAGGTCCCCTCGGTCATCCCGGGCCTGGAGGGCGCCTTCGGCTGGGCCGAGCGAAGCTCCACGATGCCCCGCGACTGACCAGGACCGTCGGCGACGGCACTCCCGAGCGAACCGAACAGAACGGCCGGCAACGGCTCCGGTACCAGCCGGACGGCACACCGAGGAGTTACGGAAATGAGCCTCCGGGCACGCATCACCGCCCCCGAGCAGAACCCCGGAGGGCGGGAGGACGGCCACCTGGTCGCCACCTACCGGGCCAAGCTGCTCGAGGAGATCGACCTCGCGGAGATGTCCTCGCTCGCGGCCGCGGACCGGCGGGCCCGGCTGGAGCGCGTACTCGGCCACATCATCAGCCGCGAAGGACCGGTCCTCTCGACGGTCGAGCGCTCCCAGCTCATCCGCCGGGTCGTCGACGAGGCCCTGGGACTCGGCATCCTGGAACCGCTCCTGGAAGACGCCTCCATCACCGAGATCATGGTCAACGGCCCCGACCAGATCTTCGTCGAACGCAGCGGCAAGGTCGAGCAGCTCCCCATGCGCTTCGGTTCGCACGAGCAGCTCATGCAGACGATCGAGCGCATCGTGTCGACCGTCAACCGCCGGGTCGACGAGGCCAACCCGATGGTCGACGCCCGCCTGCCCAGCGGCGAGCGCGTCAACGTGATCATCCCGCCGCTGTCACTCACCGGAGCCACGCTCACCATCCGGCGGTTCCCGCGCGCCTTCACGCTTCAGGAGATGATCGGCTTCGGCTCCCTGGACGAGCAGATGCTGCTCCTGCTCTCCGGCCTGATCCAGGCGAAGTTCAACGTGATCGTCTCCGGCGCCACCGGCACGGGCAAGACCACCTTGTTGAACGCACTGTCGGGCCTCATCCCGGGCAACGAACGCATCGTGACCATCGAGGACTCCGCCGAACTCCAGCTCCAGCAGAACCATGTGATCCGGCTGGAGTCACGCCCGGCGAACGTGGAGGGCAAGGGCCAGATCACCATCCGCGACCTGGTCCGCAACTCCCTGCGTATGCGCCCCGACCGGATCGTCGTCGGTGAGGTCCGAGGCGGAGAGTCCCTCGACATGCTCCAGGCGATGTCCACCGGCCATGACGGATCGCTGGCCACGGTGCACGCCAACAGTGCCGAGGACGCGCTGATGCGTCTGCAGACCCTGGCCTCGATGTCCGAGATCAAGATCCCGTTCGAGGCGCTGCACGACCAGATCAACAGCGCCGTCGACGTCATCGTCCAGCTCACCCGGTTCGCCGACGGCGGCCGCAAGGTCACCGAGATCGCGGTGCTCGACTCCCACGGCCGGGAGAACTACCGCATCGTGTCCGTCGCCCGCTTCAACGCGCAGCCGATGGCTGCCGACGGGCGGATTTACGGACAGTTCCAGTACCTCCCGCTCCCGCGCAGGATCGCCGAGCGCCTCTACATGGCCAGCCAGCCCATCCCGCAGGCCTTCGGAGTCGCCTCGTCCGACGAACAGCTCGCCACCCGAGAGGCCAAGTAGGTACTGCCCCATGACCAATCTCCCCCTGCTCACCGTCGGCGTGACGCTGCTGTGCTGCGTTCTGGCCGTCGCCGGCCTGCACGCGTACTCCGGCGGCAAGGCCGACCGCGAAGCCCTCGTCGACAGGCTCTCGCACACCGGGCAGATCCCCCAGGAGGGGCGGCACCGCCGGTTCCGGGGGATCGACCGCCGGCTGCGGTCGACGGGCCTGGGCCGGAAGATCGAGCTGAAGCTCGCGGCCACCGGCCTGGAGATCACCCCTGGCGAGTTCTTCGTCTACGCCCTCGTCGCCATGGCCGGGCTGTGGATCATCGCCTCGTCACTCCTGGCGAGCTTCTTCGGCCCGGTCGCCGCACTCATCGGCCTCTGGGGCACGAACGCCTTCCTCGAATGGCAGCGCACCAAGCGCACCGACCGGTTCATCAACCAGCTCCCCGAACTCTCCCGCATCCTCGCCAACGCCACCCAGGCAGGTCTCGCCCTGCGTACGGCGATCGGCATGGCGGCGGAGGAACTGGAGAACCCGGCGGGCGAGGAACTGGCCCGGGTCGCCCGCCGCCTCTCCGTGGGCGAGTCCCTCGACGACGCACTGAGCGAGCTCACCGAACGCCTGCCTTCCCGGGAACTCGTCGTACTCGTGACGACCCTCGTCCTCTCCAACCGCGCCGGCGGTACCGTCGTCAGCTCCCTGCGCAACCTCACCGAGACCCTGGAGGAGCGCAAGGAGACCCGGCGCGAGGTCAAGACCCAGCTGTCACAGGTGACGGTCACCGCCTACGCGGTACCGGGCTTCGGCATCGGCGCGATGCTCCTGATGAACGCGGTCATGCCGGGCGCACTCGACCGTATGACCGGAGCCTTCATCGGCCAGGCCGCGGTGATCGTCGCCCTCGTCCTGTACGCGATCGGGTTCATCGTGATCCGTCGCCTGTCCCGTATCGACGTCTGAGAGGGGGCCGCCATGGATCTGCTGCTCGCACTCGTCGTGGGCCTCGCGGTGTACGGAGCGATCGCCGGCATCCGGATGTACCGGGCCGACGCCCGACTCCCCGGCGACCTCGCCATCGCGCTGGAGATCGGCTCCAGCCGGACCAGCGCCGTGGGCTCCGGGATCGACCGGCTGGGCATGCGCTGGGCCCCGATGGTGCTCCGGCTCATGGGACCGAAGGCCGTCAACAAGAAGCGCCGCCAGATCGACATGGCGGGCAACCCCGGCGGCCTCACCATCGACCGCTATGCCGCACGCCGCGCTGTCTACGGCGCCCTCGGCTTCTTCGGGGCCTTCACCACCATCGTCAGGGGACAGCTCTTCATCTCCCTGCTCCTGATCGCCTTCGGCCTCTTCTGGGTGGAGGTCGGCATCTGGTCCGCGATGCGGGTCCGCAAGGACCACATCGAACGCACGCTCCCCGACTTCCTCGACGTGCTCGCCGTCGTCGTCTCGGCGGGCCTCGGATTCCGCCAGGCGCTGGAGCGCGTCGCCGAGAAGTACGAAGGTCCCTGGGCCGACGAACTGCGCATCACCCTGCGCCAGATGGACATGGGCGTCAGCCGGCGTCAGGCCTTCGAGGAACTCCGCAGGCGTAACGACTCCGAACAGGTGGCCATGTTCGTGACGACACTCCAGCAGGGCGAGGAACTGGGCGCGCCCATCGTCGACACCCTGATCCAGATCGCCAACGACATGCGGCGCACCGATGCCCAGAACGCCCGGCGCAAGGCCGCCAAGGCGGTGCCGAAAGCCACCTTCGCGGTCACGTCGTTCCTGTTGCCCGGCACCCTCGTCCTCCTGACGGTCGGGTTCGTCTACGGGGCCGATGTCGACTTCGGCTTCCTCTCGGGCTGATGTCGGGCTGATGTCCTGCGTGACGGACGGGAGATGAGGATGATGGGCATGACAGGCAGGGGGAGGTGACGGGGCAGATGTCTTTCCAGCTCGGCAGCGCGCACACAGGACTGACCGGTGAGGTACGCCAGGCGATGGCGGACCCCGGCGCACGCCCGGCGTTCGCCCTTCAGGTGAACGCCCTGCAGGCGATGTGCCGCCAGGTCTTCGGCTTCCGCCTCGCCATGATCGCCATCGCCACGCCGTTCGCCGTCGAACGCACGGCACCCGGCCTCGCCACCTGGCTCATCGGCTCGGCCGTCCTCGTCACCTTCATGGGCTCCTACGTCCTGTTCCGGGACTGGGAACGCTTCGGCCCGCTCCTCCTGCGCCACCCCTGGCTCCTGGGGATCGACGCACTCTTCGGCGCGCTGCTCCTGGTCACGGCCACCCCCGAGTCAACGCTCGCCTACGTCACGGTCTGTACTCCGCTGCTGGCGGGGCTCGTGTACGGCTGGCGCGGAGCGGCCGCCTTCGCCGTGCTCCAGATCCTGATCGTCTCCGGCGTGTACGCCACCGATGTCCGGCTGGAGGCGAGCGACAGCACTGCGCTCCTCCTGCCCGGCTTCTGCGTGATCGCCGGGGCGGTGGGGGTCACGTTGCGCAACCTGCTCCTCCGCTTCGGGACGGCCAGCCAGGCCCTCACCGAGACGCGGGCGCGCCTCGCGGTGAACGAGGCGGTCGAGAGTGAGCGAACCCGCCTTGCCCGGGAGATGCACGACTCGGTCGCGAAGACCCTGCACGGACTGGCACTGGCCGCCGACGGCCTGGCCGCATCCTCGGGCCGGATGGATCCGCTCACCGTCAGGCACCAGGCGGAGCTCGTCGCACGGTCCGCACGCCGCGCCGCCGCGGAATCACGCGAACTGCTCTCCGACCTGCGCCGGGACTCAGGGCTCGACGCAGGAGTCGACGTGATCGCCGAACTCAGGGCGCGGGCTGACGACTTCTCCCGTAGCCACGCACTGACCGCCACGTTCCGCCGGCTCAGCGACGCCCCGGTCCCACCGGTACCGGCTCCTGTCGCCCGGCAGCTCCTCACCGTCGCGTCCGAGGCGATGGAGAACGCCAATCGTCACGCCGACCCCAGCTACCTCGTCGTCCTCGCGGGCGTGAAGGGCGATGTCCTGCGCGTCACGGTGTACGACGACGGGAAGGGCCTGCCCGCGGGTACGACCCTCGACGACCTCAAGCGAGCCGGCCACTTCGGCCTCGTCGGGATGGTGGAGAGGGCGGCGACGATCGGTGCCCGCATCCGCATCGGCAGGGGAAAAGCAGCGAAGGGCACCGAGGTACGCATGGAACTCCCACTGGCCGCACTCGTCACCGCACAGCAACTACCCGCTGTCCCCGACCCGTACGACCTTCCCACGGCGGCCCCGCGCTGATCGCCTCCCACAGCACCGACGTCACGTACCCACAGATCCAGACAGGTCAGACAGTCCAGACAGATACAGACACAAAGATCCTGAGAGGAGGCCGCAGAATGCCGGACGACTTCTCCCGCACGTCGGGCCAGGACTGGGCGGCGCAGAACCATGCCTCCCAGCACACGTCCGCACACGCGAACCCGCTTCCCTCCGAGCTCAGCTCCCCCGGATTCCCGGCAACCCGGAGGCACGCGGCATCCGAACTGATGCCTTCCTTCCCCGCGCCGGGCCCGCTCCGGGTCGTCGTGGCCGACGACAACCCGGTGGTGCGTGCGGGCCTGGGCGTCCTGCTGTCCGGCCGCGAGGACATCGAGGTCGTCGCAGAGGCGGCGGACGGCCGCCAGGCGTACGAGATGGCCGTGCAGCACCGGCCGGACGTCGTCCTGCTCGACGTCCGCATGCCGGGCGTCGACGGCATCTCCGCGCTGCCGCACCTGGTCAGGGTGGCGCCGGTGATGATGCTGACGTACAGCCGTGAGAGTGAAATCGTCCACGAGGCGCTGCGGCTGGGGGCCGGCGGCTATCTGGTGCACGGAGAGTTCACGGCGGACCAGCTGGTGCAGGCGGTACGCGACACGAAGAGCGGCCGGGCCCACTTCACGGCCACCGCCGCGAACGCGCTGCTGGCCCATATGCGCCAGGGACCCGCCCCGCAGGGCGGTGGCCCCCTCCCGGACGGCCTGGGAACGGCGCTGACCTCCACTTCCCGGCACGGTGCGCCTGCACACGCGCCTGTTCCGCAGTCCCCTCCGCCTGCGACGCGACCAGGCCCTGTGGCGCGGGGTCTTTCGCAAGTGCAACCGATTGTGGCACAGTCGACGCAGACGGCAGCCGATCCGGCGACCGCGCCCAACTCGCCGCAGCACGGCCTGAGTTCCAGGGAGGTGGAGGTCATGGAACTGATCGCATCCGGCATGAGCAATCAGCAGATCGCCGCCACCTGCTTCATCAGCGAGAAGACGGTCAAGAACCACATCAACCGCATCTTCACCAAGCTCCAGAGCGGCAGTCGCAGCGAGGCCATCGCCAGATGGCTGGGCACGGCTCCGGGCGGCCGTCCCGGCCTGGGGGGCAGGTAGCCATGGGCGGGCAGGGGAAGCGCCATGTGGCGGCCGGGGCCTGCACGCCCGGGACCCATCCTCCGGGACGGCGGGCCCAACTGGCGCATTGGGCCCGGAATTGGGCCCTGGGGCCCTCTTCGGGAGGGGGCGTTCCGACATACCTTTCTCATGTCGCAAACGGCACCGGCCAGGAGGAAGCCGGTAACGGGGGCGGCGACCGAGGAACGTGTGAGTCGGCCGGCAGTCGGTCGGCCGGACCTGGAGGGGAACACCATGTCGAACATCACCCTGAAGACCGCCGTCCGCGTCAACGGCTGGGCGAACACCGCGATCAGCGCGATCCAGAAGCGTTACGAGGCCAAGGACCGGGGTCAGACGG
>NZ_DATMVN010000632.1:0-5414 GCF_035563135.1 Streptomyces sp. | reverse complement strand
CCGGTTACATTCCGAACCCGGAAGCTAAGCCTTTCAGCGCCGATGGTACTGCAGGGGGGACCCTGTGGGAGAGTAGGACGCCGCCGAACAATTATTCCGGGAAAGCCCCGTGCCCTTGTGGCACGGGGCTTTTCTGCGTTCAGGGCCAATGGAGTGCCACAGAGCGGCGAGACGCGACGTCTTGCGGGGCTGTGGGGTATGGCCGTATCATCGGATGCAGGCGAGACGAGTCGTTCCGTCTCGCTGATCTGGTTCCTGTTTCCCGAGGGAAGAAGACACCACTTGTTCCATACTCCTGAAGCGTCCCGCTCCCGCGCTCACACCGCTGTCTCTCAGCTCACCGTCACCGAGGTGAGCAAGCGCTACGGTCATCACGTCGTCCTGGAGCACGTGTCCTTCACGGTGCGGCCCGGGGAGAAGGCGGGGATCGTCGGGGACAACGGCTGCGGCAAATCCACGCTGCTGCGGCTGCTCGCCGGCGCCGCGCAGCCCGACAACGGAGAGGTCAGGGTGGTCGCGCCGGGCGGTACGGGTCATTTGGCCCAGACCCTCGATCTGCCGGAAACGGCGTGTGTCGGTGATGCCATCGATCACGCACTCGCCGAACTACGCGCTCTTGAGCGGCGGATGCGGGCTGCCGGCGCCGCGCTTCAGGGGGACGACCCGGCTGCGTACGACCGTTATGCCGCAGCCGAGGCGGAGTTCGAGGCGCGCGGCGGGTACGGGGCAGACCGCCGTGTCGACGTGACTCTTCGCCACCTGGGTGAGTCTGCCGTCCTGGACCGGTCGAGGCGGCTCGGCACTCTGTCCGGTGGCCAGCGCTCCCGCTTGGCCCTGGCCGCGACACTCGCGTCGGCGCCCGAGCTGCTGTTGCTCGACGAGCCCACCAACGATCTGGATGACGAGGCTGTGGCCTGGCTGGAGGAGCGGTTGCGCAGTCACCGGGGCACGGTCGTCGCTGTCACCCACGACCGGACGTTCCTCGACCGGGTCAGCGACTCCATTCTGGAGGTCGACCACTGCACGCGGACCGTACGCCGCTACGGAGACGGTTACCCGGGATTCCTCGCCGCCAAGGCCGCCGAGCGTGCCCGGCACGAGCGGGAGTACGTGGAGTGGTGTGCGGAGGTGGCCCGGCAGTCCCGGCTCGCCGATCTCCAGACAGGGCGCCTGGCGGCGATTCCCCGCAAGGGGCCGCGGGCGTTCAGCGGTGCGGGCGCGTTCAGGGCCCGCTCGCGGGTCCACGGCGCCATGGGCCGGATCCGGAACGCACGCGAGCGGCTGCAGCGGCTCACCGAGCGTCCTGTGTCCGCCCCTCCTGAACCGTTGAGGTTCTCGGCGGACATCGAAGGGTCTGCGGCCCGTGACGTGGAGGTGGCGGATCTGTGCGTACCGGGGCGCCTCCTGCTGGACTCGCTTCATGTCGCCGCAGGGGGACGGCTGCTGGTGACCGGCCCCAACGGCGCGGGGAAGACCACCCTCCTGCGCGTCCTGGCAGGCGAGCTGACGCCGGAGCCGGGCGCCACGGTGCGTCGGCCCGCGCGGGTCGGGTTCCTGCGTCAGGTGGTGTCCCCGGTCGACCCCGAGGACATGAGCCGTTCACTGCTCGCGGCTTTCGGGGAGGACCGCGCGGATGAACTGCTCGCCCTCGGCCTCTTCCGTGAAGCCGATCTGGCCCGGCCCGTGGGGGAGCTCTCCACCGGGCAGCGCCGCCGTCTGGAACTTGCCCGTCTGATCACCGGTTCGCACGATCTGCTCCTGCTGGACGAGCCGACGAACCATCTGTCGCCCGCCCTGGTGGAGGAGCTCCAGGCGGCTCTGGCCGCGTATGAAGGCACACTCGTGGTCGTCACGCACGACCGGCGGTTGCGGTCGGATCTTCCCGCAGCCGTCCGGGAGCTCGTTCCGGCCCGGCCCGGTCGGACGAGCCGCCGCGGAAGCCGGGGCGCCACCACCCTCCAGGACGTCAGCGCGCGTTCACGAGCCGGGTGTCGTACGCGAGGATGACGGCCTGGAGGGCGGTGGCGGTCGAAGGCCCGGAGCCGTTGCAGGAGGTCCTGGATGTACAGGGTCAGGGGCGCGGTGCCGGTGTTCAGGTGCCCGGGGTGCGGGCCCTTCCCGTCGCTCATTCCGGACGAGGATGCCGAGGACCGCGAGGCACAGCTGGCCGAGCTGGACGTCGTGGAGGACGAGGACGACGATGTCGATGTCGGTGTCGCCGCCGCCCGAGGTGTAGGTGGCGCCCATGATCAGCCCGACACCGAGCACCGGTGCGGCCGTCGACAGGAGTGTCACCCAGGTCGAGCGCAGGGACCGGAGTTTGTGCCATTCGGAGCGCAGGACCCGGCGTGGGGTGACGCGGTACGGGGAGGGCGCGGTCACGGTGGTCATGCGTGGGCTCCGGTCAGGAGTTCGACGGTCGGGTATTCGACGGATCCCTGAGTGAGGGCCATGAAGGCCTGTTCCAGGGAGACGGTCTGCGGGGTGAGTTCCTGGAGGGGGATGGGTGTCCGGCGGCGGTGCGGCCGATGCGGGCGGCGTCGGCGCCGTGGACGGTCAGCCGGCCGGCGGCACCGGTGGTGACACGGACGCCGGGGCCGGTCAGCAGGGCGCGCAGGGTGTCGGCCTGGGGTGTGACGACGGTGACCGAGGCGCCTCCCGCGGCGCGGATCAGTTCGCCGGTGGTGGTGTCGGAGAGGAGCCGGCCGCGGCCGACTCCAGGACGTGCTCGACGCGGCTGCGGGGGATGCCGTGGGTGTGCGCGAGCGCCATGAGGTGGTTGGAGGCGGTGCGCCCCGGGTGGACCGAGCGCACCTCCAGGAGCGCCCCGACCTCGGTGAGCGGCGCGGGGTGGGCGGCATAGGCGCGGCCGCCGATGGTGGGCCGGCCGCTGGTGGGGGCGTCCAGTCCGAGCAGCATGCGCATGGCCGTCGACTTCCCGGCTCCGTTGGGGCCGAGGAAGCCGGTGACGGTCCCCGGCCGGACGGTGAAGTCGAGGCCCTGGACGACGGTTGTGCCCCCGTACCGCTTGGTGAGTTCGTATGCCCTGATCATGCCGTCGACGCTACGGAGCGTGTGTGGGGCGGTCGTCCGACTGCGGGCCGGTGGTGAGGGCTGTCGTAGTACCGGGGTACGACGTGGTGGACGGGCGGAACGGTCCGTTCACCCCTGACCGTTCGTCCCTGTCCGTTCACCTCCGTCCGTTCGTCCCTGGGGAGCGGCCCCGTCCTCGATGACGGGGGTCAGGCCGTCGAGCAGGGCCTTGAGACCGAGCTCGAAGAGGGTGTCCAGCTGCAGGTCGTAGCCGTCGTCGAAGGAGCGGACCACTTTCGCGAAGGTCGGAAAGCGTCCGGACCCGATCAGGTCCTGAAGGGCGTGGGCGCGGCTGTCCATCCACTGGTCCTCGGACTGGCCGGTGGTCGCCATGGCCTGTGCTTCCCGTTCCAGGTGGACGGCCAGTCCCTGGACGTGGCTGAAGAGCAGTACGTGGATGTCGAACAGTGCGGTGGTGTCCAGGCCGTGCCCGTCGAGGGCGCTCAGTGACCATTCGCCGTGGACCATCAGGCCGGGGAGGAGCAGGGGGCGGGTGAGGGAGGAGAGCTGGGCGAGCCAGGGGTGTCGTCGGTGCAGGGCCCACAGGGTGCGCGCACCCAGTTCGAGGCGGGCGCGCCAGCCGTCCGGAGCGGCGGCGGGGTAGCTCTGTTCGGCGAACGCGGCGTCGGCCATGAGCAGGATGAGGTCGTCCTTGCCGGTGACGTACCGGTAGGGAGACATGGTGGCGACGCCGAGCCGGGCGGCGACCCCGCGCATGGAGAGCGCCGAGAGCCCTTCGGCGTCCGCGATGTCGATGGCGGTGCGGACGATCCGGTCCAGGGTCAGTTCCTGCTCGTCGCCGAGGGCGGAGGGCATGGCGGAGGGCGCGGTGGAGGACGGGGCGGGTTGTCGCCGGTGGGGGGTGGCGACGGGTGTGGCGGCGACGACCGTGCCCGTGCGTGGCCGCGTCTCGACGACCCCTTCCATACGGAGGTGTGTCAGGGCCTTGGTGGCGGTGGCGAGAGCGACCTCCCACTCCCTGGCGATCTGCCGGGTCGACGGAACCCGTTCCCCCGGGGTCAGCTCGCCCTGTTCGATGCGTCGGCGGATCTCGGCGACGATGCGCAGATACGGCGGCTCATCCTTGGGCGCTGTGGCGTTCGTCACGTCGGCGGTCCTTCCTCTTCTGTACTAGCGCAGCCGGGAGCGGGCGCGATGAGGTTCTGTTGGTCAACTGTCCTAGAACAGAACGCGAATTGCCTGGTGGTGGCGAGGGTGCGTACGTCGTACGTTCAGTTGCATACAGCGTACGAGAGGAGCTTCTGATGCGCACTGTTCTCATCTCCGGCGGAGGCATCGCCGGACCCGCTCTCGCCTACTGGCTGCGCCACCACGGTTTCGGGGTGACCGTCGTCGAGCGGGGCCGAGGGCTCCGGTCCGGCGGGCAGGCCGTGGATGTCCGGGGCGTCGCACTGGACGTGATCGGGCGGATGGACCTGCTCGACCCGGCACGGCGGGTCCGCACCCACATGCGGGGCATGTCGGTCCTTGATCCTGAGGGCAGGGAGATCGACCGCTCCACCGAGGCCACCTTCAGCAGCGGCCGGCTGGACAGCGAGGACATCGAGCTGCTGAGGGAGGACCTGGTGCGGCTGGTGTACGAGCGGACGCGTGGAGACGTGGAGTACCTCTTCGGGGACACCGTCACCGCGATCGAGGAGGACGGGGCCGGTGTGCGGGTGGACTTCGCCCGTGCGGCGCCCCGCGTCTTCGACCTGGTGATCGGCGCCGACGGCCTGCACTCGACGGTACGGCGGCTGGCGTTCGGGCCCGAGGAACGCTTCGCGCACCACCTCGGCAGCTACCTGTCGGTGTTCACCGCGGACAACTTCCTCGGACTGGAGGACTGGCAGGTGTGGCTGCGCGACGGCGACATCGGCTTCGGCATCATGCCCGTACGCGACAACACCGAGCTGCGGGTCGCGTTCGGTTTCGAGTCCGCTCCGCTCGCCCGTGATGCCGACGCACTGCGCCGCGTCGTCACGGAGAGGCTCGCGTCACTGCGGTGGGAGGGGCCGCGTCTGGCCGAGGCCGCGCGCCGGGCCCCCGACTTCTACTGCGATGCCATGGCGCAGATCCGGATGGACCGCTGGTCGCAGGGGCGGGTGGCCCTGCTCGGTGACGCCGGCTACTGCCCTTCCCCGCTCTCGGGGCAGGGCACCAGCGTGGCGCTCGTCGGTGCCCATGTGCTGGCGGACTCCCTGGCCCAGGCGCCCGGCGACCACACGGCCGCCTACGCCCGTTACGAGGAGCGGATGCGTGACTTCGTCACACTGAACCAGTCGCTGGCCACGGAGAACCCTGGCGGGCCCGCCGCCGAG
>NZ_DATMVN010000631.1:0-2683 GCF_035563135.1 Streptomyces sp. | reverse complement strand
ACGAGCGGTCCCGGCCTGGCGTGCTGGTGCACATGGACGTCAAGAAGTCGGCGCCCATCCCCGACGGCAGCTGGTGCGCGGCCGCCGTCCCGCTCAGTGGCTTCAGTGCTCGCAGGGCCCGAGTCAGTGCTCGCAGGGCCCGAGTCGCCGGGGCCGACCTGTGACCAAGGACATGTCCACCTTCCCCTGACGTGAGGGTTAGGTTGTGTCGCGGGATCCTCGAGCATCATGGAGCCAGGCGTCGGCCACGGGACGCCGGCCGGCAACTACGTCTGTCCGGCGCAGCCAGTCGCCGCTCCTGCTGATTCGACGTCGCACTCGCGCCGGATCTTGGCACCGACCCGGTGCTGCACCGCCGCGCCTTCCGAGGCGCTCAACCCGGAACCGGTGACATGTCTTCTGCTCTGCCCACGCTGCCCAGGCCGCGCCTGACGCGCCCTGCTTGGCTGTCGCCCAGCGTCGCCCGCACCGAGGTCCTCGCCGGCCTGGTCGTCGCCCTGGCGCTCATCCCCGAGGCCATCAGCTTCTCCATCCTCGCCGGCGTCGACCCGCGGGTGGGCCTGTTCTCCTCCTTCGTCATGGCGGTGGTCATCGCGTTCACCGGCGGCCGGCCGGCGATGATCACTGCAGCCACCGGCGCGATCGCCCTGGTCGTCGCTCCGCTGGCGCTGGATCACGGCGTCCAGTACCTGTTCGCCGCGGTCATCCTCGGCGGCGTCTTCCAGATCCTGCTGGCCGCCGCCGGTGTGGCACGCCTGATGCGATTCATCCCGCGCAGCGTCATGGTCGGCTTCGTCAACGCCCTGGCGATCCTGATCTTCACCGCGCAGCTGCCGCAGCTGACCGACGTCCCGTTCCCGGTCTACCCGATGGTCGCCGCCGGGTTGGCGATCATCTTCCTGCTGCCCCGGCTCACGACCGCCGTCCCTGCGCCACTGGTCGCGATCGTCGTGCTGACGACTCTCGTGCTGGCCGCCGGCTGGGAGCTCCCGGACGTGGGCGGCGAGGGTGAGCTGCCCGACAGTCTGCCGTTCTTCCTCCTGCCCGACGTGCCCTTCTCGCTCGAGACGCTGGGCATCATCGCTCCCTACGCCCTCGGCATCGCCTTCGTCGGGCTGATGGAGTCGCTCATGACGGCCAAGCTCGTCGACGACATCACCGACACGCACTCGGACAAGACCCGCGAGTCGTGGGGCCAGGGAGTGGCGAACATGGCGTCGGGCTTCTTCGGAGGCATGGGCGGCTGCGCCATGATCGGCCAGACGATGATCAACGTGAAGGCCTCGGGCGCCCGCACCCGGCTGTCGACGTTCCTGTCCGGGGCGTTACTGCTCGTCCTGGTCGTGGCACTTGGCGATGTCGTCAGCGTCATCCCGATGGCCGCGCTGGTCGCCGTCATGGTCTTCGTGTCCATCGCGACCTTCGACTGGCACAGCCTGCGGACCATCCACCGGATGCCCAAGAGCGAGACCACGGTGATGCTCTCCACCGTCGCCGTCACCCTGTTCACCCACAACCTGGCGATCGGCGTGGGCGTCGGCGTGCTGGTCGCCTGCGTGCTGTTCGCCCAGCGGATCGCCCACCTCGTCGATGTCAGCCGCGCCCTCGCGGCCGACGGAAGCGTCCGGTACACGGTCACCGGTGCGCTGTTCTTCGCGTCCAGCAACGACCTCTACACCCAGTTCGAGTACGCCGACGACCCCGACGAGGTCGTCGTCGACCTCACCGGCGCGCAGGTGTGGGACGCCTCGACCGTCGCCGTCATGGACGCCATCACCCACAAGTACACGACCCGCGGCAAGCGGGTGGAGTTCGTCGGCCTCGACGAGCACTCCACGGCCCGCTTCGAGCGGCACACCGGGCAGCTGGGGGCGGGGCACTCATGACGCCCCGTACCGGGCTCCTGCAGATCGGGCAGGTGGCCGAGCGGACCGGGCTGAGTCTGCGCACCATCCGGTTCTACGAGGAGAACGGCCTGGTGGTCCCGACCGCCCGTTCCGAGGGCGGCTTCCGGCTCTACAGCGACGACGACGTCGCCCGCCTCGAGGTCATCAAGCGGATGAAGCCCCTGGGCTTCACCCTCGAGGAGATGCAGCAGCTGCTCATCCTCCTCGCTGACCTGGCTGCCGCCGGCGCGGACAACCGGGACGCGCTCACCGACCGACTGCAGATGTTCCACGAGGCCGCCACCGCTCGGGTCACCGCGCTGCGCGAGCAGCTTGCTGTCGCTGAGGGCTTCGCTGCCACGCTGGCCGGGCACCTGCCCCGCACCGGCTGACAGCCGTACGTCCCGGCCGGCTCACCCAGGCCGGGACGTACGCGGTGGCGGTGCCTCCCCGCTCGGGCGTGCAGGTCGACTCCACCGCAGGACGAACCCGCGCGCGATCGCGGGTGGACGCGACGACGAAGGGCCGGCTGCTGACGCAACCGGCCCCTCCTGCGATGTGGCTACTCGCCCGTCCCCTGACCGGGCAGGCGGCGGGTGGCCTCGCAGATGTGCGAGTCGTCCCCCCGGGGCTCGTGGACGTACGTGTCCGTCGTCGTGCTGAGCTTCGTGTGGCCCAACCACATCCGGACCCGAGTGGGGGTGATCCCGTGGCGGCCGTCCGACTCCGGGGCGAGCGACCAGGACGCCCACCCATGCCTGAGCCAGTGGAAGCTGCTCCACTGCCACCCACACCGC
>NZ_DATMVN010000630.1:0-36695 GCF_035563135.1 Streptomyces sp. | reverse complement strand
CCGGCCTGCGCGCCTACGCCGTGATGGAGGGCGAGGACCCCGTCGCCGTACTGTCCGATCTCGAACTGCTGCTGAGGCTGACCGAACCGGCCCGCTCGGCGACGGCCCTCTACGCATACTGCGAACCCGGCAGGCGCACGGTCGTGCTCGCCGGCGCGGGGCACGCCCCACCGCTGGTGACAGGTGACCGGCGCACCGAATTCATCGAGACGACCCTCTCCGCGCCCCTGGGCATGCTCTCCTGCTGGGAGGCGCCGAGCGTGGAATTCACGCCCCGGTCCGGCGAGACGGTGCTGTTCTACACCGACGGACTGCTGCGCCGCACCGGAGCCACCATGGACCGCGCGTTCGCGCGGCTGCACGCGGCTGCGGCCGGTGTCCCGAAGGCGCTGCGCCAGGACCCCGGGGCCGTCGCGGACCACGTCCTGCGAGCCGTGCTGCCCGACGGCGCGGACCGGAGCGACCGCACCGAGGACATCGCCCTGCTGGCCGCGCGCTTCGACTGAGGACGCCGACAGCCCCGCCTGCCGCCGACGGCGACCCGGGCCGGAAGAGGTCTTCCGGCCCCGGGCCCCCTTCCGCACGCCCGTACGATGGGTGGGGCCCAGTGTCGTACAAGGAGGACAAAACGTGTCTGAGGAGCTCGCCCCGGAGACCCCGGAAACAGCAGAAGCAGAGCCGATCAAGCAGCGGAAGAACGGCCTGTACCCGGGCATTTCCGATGAGCTCGCCGAGAACATGAAGTCCGGCTGGGCCGACACCGAGCTGCACGGCCTGGAGCCGATCGCCCAGGCCTCCTACACCGCCGCCCGCCGCGCCGCGCTCTCCGCGCGTTTCCCCGGCGAGCGGCTCGTCATCCCCGCGGGCAACCTGAAGACCCGTTCCAATGACACCGAGTACGCCTTCCGCGCCTCCACCGAGTACGCGTACCTCACCGGCGACCTGACCCAGGACGGCGTCCTGGTGCTCGAACCGGCCGACGGCGGACACGAGGCGACGGTCTACCTGCTGCCCCGCTCCGACCGTGGGAACGGCGAGTTCTGGCTCGACGGCCAGGGTGAGCTCTGGGTCGGCCGCCGCAACTCCCTCACCGAGGCCGAGCAGCTGCTCGGCATCCCGGCGAAGGACGTCCGCGAGCTCCCGGCCGCGCTGGCCGGGGCCACCGGCCCGGTGCGCACCGTCCGCGGGCACGACGCGGGCATCGAAGCCGCCCTCACCGACAAGGTCACCGCGGAGCGCGACGAAGAACTGCGCGTCTTCCTCTCCGAGGCCCGCCTGGTCAAGGACGCCTTCGAGATCGCCGAACTGCAGAAGGCCTGTGACGCCACGGCGCGCGGCTTCGAGGACGTCGTGAAGGTGCTCGACAAGGCCGAGGCCACCAGCGAGCGCTACATCGAGGGCACCTTCTTCCTGCGCGCCCGCGTCGACGGCAACGACATCGGCTACGGCTCGATCTGCGCGGCCGGACCGCACGCCACCACCCTGCACTGGGTCCGCAACGACGGCCCGGTCCGCCCCGGCGAACTCCTCCTGCTCGACGCGGGCGTGGAGACCACCGAGCTGTACACCGCCGACGTGACCCGGACGCTGCCCGTCAACGGCACGTTCTCGCCGCTGCAGCGGAAGATCTACGACGCGGTGTACGAGGCCCAGGAGGCGGGCATCGCGGCCGTGAGGCCCGGCGCCGCCTTCCGCGACTTCCACGACGCCGCTCAGCGGGTCCTCACCGAGAAGCTGGTCGAGTGGGGCCTGCTGGGCGACCTGTCCGTGGAGAAGGTCCTGGAGCTGGGACTGCAGCGCCGCTGGACGCTGCACGGCACCGGCCACATGCTCGGCATGGACGTCCACGACTGCGCCGTCGCGCGCACGGAGTCGTACGTCGACGGCACCCTGGAGCCGGGGGTCTGCCTCACGGTCGAGCCCGGACTGTACTTCCAGGCCGACGACCTGACCGTGCCCGAGGAGTACCGGGGCATCGGGGTCCGGATCGAGGACGACATCCTCGTGACCGAGGACGGCAACCGGAACCTGTCCGCCGCACTGCCGCGCCGGGCCGACGAGGTCGAGGCGTGGATGGCCCGGCTCAAGGGCTGACACGGGCGGCGCCGGAAGCCGCGCCCCGTGCGCCGGAGGGCGCGCTGCTCAGGACACCATGAGCAGCGCGCCCTCCCGCCATTTCAGGACCTTGTCGAAGCTCACCACCGCGCCGCGCCCCGGACCGTTGCCGAAGTGGACGTGATCGGCGAGCTCCTCGATCAGACAGAGTCCGCGGCCGCTCTCCGCCGTTGCCGGAGGACGAACCGCGGTGCACACGTACGGAGGGCCGTCCGCCGGGTGAGCGGTGGACGGCGTCGGATCCGGCGGCATCCCGGCGGATGGCTGTGCGGCGGTGCGAAGCGTGCGCCGGGAGGGGAAACCGGGCCCCGAGTCGGCGACTTCGATACGGCACTTCTCGCCGTCCAGATAGGCGGTGACCCGGTACTGGCCGCAGGAGTGTCCGGACTTCCCGTCACCGGCGGGGGCGGGGCCCGCGTCCTCGGCCCTGCCCCCCTCCCGCCGTTCGCCGCCGTGTTCCACGGCGTTCGCACAGGCTTCGCTGAGTGCGACCGAGAGGTCGTAGGAGATGTCCGGATCCACCCCCGCGGTCTCCATGGTGCCGAGGAGAAAACGACGGGCGAGCGGGACGCTCGCAGCTTCGCGCCGCAAATGGAGTGACCACCACATGCTCATGCTCCAGCCTCCTGGCTGCGGCTCGACATACCGTTACGTATTGCCGCGACGGGCTCGTCGTAAGCACGAATGCGCCGTGACAGCGCTCATTCGGCGGATGCGCATATTCCGCACACCGGTGTATGCCGTGCCCCGGGGACGGACCCGGCGCAGCCGTGAACCGGCTCCGGGCACCCATGAACAGGTGCAACCCTCCTGATCACCCCCTGATGGGGACGGATGCCGACCTTCCGGACCTGCCGTACGGAGACCGGGGGCCCGGTGGGATGATGACTCGGCCATGTCTATGCCTGTCGCACGCGCCGGAGCCGGTATGCGGCTTTTGAGGACCGCGGTGTTCACCGCGGTCTGTGTCGTGCTCGCTGCCGCCGGACATGGCTTCGCCGCAGGTGCGGGTGTGTCCGCGTGGAGTCTGGCGGCCGGCTTCGCCGGAGTGTTCGCCGTCGCTGCGGCACTCGCCGGACGTGAGCGGACCCTTCTTCCCATCGCTGCCGCCCTCACGGCAGGGCAGCTCGCCCTGCACGTCCTCTTCGGGCTCGGGCGGCACGCCCCGGCTGCCGCGGCGGGGACCGGGGACGACTCGCTGATCCGCTTCGCCGCCGGGCTGGTGTGCGGTGCCGGGCCCGCGCAGCTGAGCGCCGGCGAGGCCCACCGCATCGTGACCGCGGCGGGCCTGGACCCGGCGGCCGTGGCCCAGGGGCACACCCAGGCGGCGTCCGGCGCGGCCGACCCGTCGGTCCTGGCCACGGTGATGTCCGGCCTGCCCGGCCTGCCCATGTTCCTGGGGCACCTGTTCGCCGCGCTCGCCACCGGCTGGCTGCTGCGCCGTGGTGAGATCGCGCTCTTCCGGCTCGCCAGGCTCTCGGCGCAGGGCGGCCGGCAGCTCGCGGCCGGGGCCAGGCTGCGCGCGCTGCGCGCGGCGATGGCACTCGTACGCGCTCTGCGTGCGGGTCTTCCGGGACAGCCCACGAGCGGGCCGCGCACGGCCGGCGAAGACGCCGACGAGCACGTGTCCGCCACCGGGGACGTTCTGCAGCACATGGTGATCAGGCGCGGACCGCCGCCCGTGTACGTACGCGCAGCCTGACGCGGCCCCTCCGCCGGGATCCCGGAGAGGAGGTGGTCGTGATGCCGTCGCGCCTCCGCGCGCCGGACCACCTCGTCCTCGTTTCCCGGAGTGATCCCTGCCATGAACATTTCCCGTATCGCCCTCGCCGGCGGCGTCGCCGCGTCCACCGTCCTGCTGCTGGCCGGCACCGCCTCCGCGCACGTCAGCGTGCAGCCGCAGGGCGAAGCCGCCAAGGGCGGTTACGCCACCGTCAACTTCAAGGTTCCCAACGAGCGCGACAACGCCTCCACCGTCAAGCTCGAGATCAGTTTCCCGACCGACCACCCGCTGGCGTCCGTCAGCCCGCAGCCGGTGACCGGCTGGAAGATCGACGTCACCAGGAGCAAGCTGGCCGAGCCGCTCGAGGTGCACGGCAAGAAGATCGACGAAGCGGTCTCCAAGGTGACCTGGACCGCGGACGGCAGCGGCATCGCGCCCGGCTTCTTCCAGCAGTTCCCGCTCTCGGTCGGACAGCTGCCCGAGGACGCCGACCAGCTCGTCTTCAAGGCGCTCCAGACCTACAGCAACAAGGAAGTCGTCCGCTGGATCGAGGAGCCCGTCGAGGGCGGCGAAGAGCCCGAGAGCCCCGCTCCCGTCCTCGCGCTGACCGCCCCGGCGGCCGACACCCACGGTGCCGCCGCGGAGGACGGGAGCGGTGAGGCCGAGGAGCCGAAGGAGTCGGCGGCGTCCTCGGACGACGCGTCGTCGGGCACCGACAGCACCGCCCGTGTCCTGGGTGTCGTCGGCATCGTCGTCGGCATCGCAGGCGTCGCGTTCGGCGTCCTCGCCGGACGTCGCCGCAGCGCCTGACCCCGCCTGCTCCACCTCCCGTATCCACAGATCAGGAATCGCTCCATGCACAGCAAGAAGACAGTGCTGGCCGCGGCGTTCGCCGCCGTGGCCGCGCTGACCCTGTCGGCCTGCGGCAGCGGCTCGGACCCGGCGACGGACGACTCCGTCGCCGAGGTCTCCTCCGACGCCGGGTCCGAGCCCGCGACCGTGCTCGACCAGCCGTTCACCAAGCCCGGCCTCGTCCTCACCGACACGCACGGCAAGAAGTACGACCTGCGCGAGCAGACCAAGGGCAAGCCGACTCTCATCTACTTCGGCTACACCAACTGCCCCGACGTGTGCCCGCTGACCATGAGCAACATCGCCATCGCCAAGCGGGCGCTGCCCGAGGCCGACCAGGACAAGCTCCAGGTCGTCTTCGTCACGACGGACCCCGAACGGGACACCCCGGCGTCACTGGGCAGCTGGCTCAAGGCGCAGGACCCCGGTTTCACCGGCCTCACGGGCGACTTCCAGGCCATCCAGGCGGGAGCGCGGCAGATCGGCATCGGCATCGACCCGCCGAAGAAGGAGAAGGACGGCACGGTCGTCTCGATGCACGGCGCCCAGGTCATCGCGTTCTCCCCGAAGACCGACAAGGGGTACGTGCTCTACAGCGAGGACACCACGGCCGAGGACTACACCGAGGACCTCCCGGAGCTCATCAAGGGGGAGACCCCGTGAACCGCCGCACGGCAGTCGCCGGCGCCCTGGCCCTCACCACCGGGCTGGTGCTGACGGCGTGTTCCTCGGACGACGCACCGCGGCTGGAGGTGACCGGGGCCTTCATGCCCCAGCCCGTCAGCGACATGGCGGCCGGTTTCCTCCTCGTGAAGAACAGCGGTGACGCCGCCGACCGGCTCACCTCGGTGACCAGCGCCCTCTCGGACAACGTCTCCATCCACGAGACGAAGAACCGGACGATGCGGATGGTCACGTCGTTCGAGGTGCCCGCCGGTGGCGAGCTCGACCTCGAACGCGGCGGCAACCACATCATGTTCACGGACCTGAAGGAGCAGCCCGAGCGGGGAGAGACGGTCTCCGTGGAACTGCACTTCGAGAAGGCCGACCCCATCAAGGTCGACATTCCCGTGAAGGAGACCACCTACGACCCGAAGAAGCAGTGAGGTACTGACGCCCCATGACTGCAGCCACCGCCCCGCCCTTCGGGTCCTCCCCCGCACGACGGCCGCTCGCCGCGGTCGCGCTCCTCGCCGCGCTGGCCAGCCTGCTGTTCGGCCTGGTGCTGGCGGGCGCTGGTCCCGCGTCCGCGCACGCCGCTCTCACGGGGAGCGATCCGCAGGACGGGGCGGTGGTCGCCACGGCTCCCGAGCAAGTCACGCTCACCTTCTCCGAGCAGATCGCCGTGGACGACGACTCGATCCGGGTCCTCGGCCCGAGCGGCGAACGGGCCGACGACGGCGCCCCCCGGGACCTGACGAGTGGCGGCGCCGTGCGGTACGGCGTCCAGCTCCACAGCGGTCTGCCCGACGGCACGTACACCGTGGCCTGGCAGGCCGTGTCCGCGGACAGCCATCCGGTCTCGGGCGCCTTCACCTTCTCCGTCGGCGCCCCCTCGGAAACCACCGTCGCCCTGCCCTCGGGCGGAGCCGGCGGTGGTCTTGTGGGCGCGCTCTACGGCATCGCACGCTACGCCGCGTACGCCGGATTCATCCTGCTCGCGGGCGGGTCGGCCTTCGTACTCGCCTGCTGGCAGCGCGGGGCGGGCGCGCGGCCGCTGCAGCGGCTCGTCGTACGCGGCTGGGTCACGCTCACCGCGGCCACCCTGGTCATGCTGTTCCTGCGCCACCCGTACACCGGCTCCGGCAGGCTCGCGGACGCCTTCGACCTCGCCGGCCTCCAGTCCGTACTCGACACCAAGCCGGGAGCGGCTCTGGTGTCCAGGCTGCTGCTCCTCGGCGCCTCCGCGCTGTTCATCGCCGTCCTGTTCGGTGCTTACGCCAGGCGTGAGGACGAGAAGGAGAAGCAGGACCTCACCTTCGGGCTCGCGACGGGCGGAGCGGTCATCGCCACGGGGATCGCCGGTACGTGGGCCCTGGCCGAGCACGCCTCCACGGGGCTCCAGCCGGGCATCGCCATGCCGGTCGACGTGCTCCACCTGCTCGCCGTGGCCGGCTGGCTGGGCGGACTCGCCGCGCTGCTGGTCGCCCTGTACCGGACGCCGGACATCACGAGCGGCGCGGTACGGCGGTTCTCCCGTCTGGCGTTCGGCAGCGTGGTCGTCCTCGCCGCGACCGGGCTCTACCAGTCCTGGCGGCAGGTCGGTTCGTGGTCGGCGCTGACCGGCACCCGGTACGGGCAGCTGCTGCTCGTCAAGGTGGCGCTCGTCGCCCTGCTCATCGGCGCCGCCTGGGTGTCCCGGCGGTGGACGGGGCGGCTGACCGGGCGCACCGGCTCCGCCGACGACACCGGCCCGGACGTCCCGGAGCCGGCGCGGCCGCCTGTTCCGGTGGAGACGGCGGAGCCGGACTCGCCGGCCGGGCCGGCGCAATCGGTTCCGCCGGAGGCGGAGGGCACCGGCGAGGAGGTGGCGCCGGAGCGTGCCGCCCAGCTCGCCAGGCAGCGCGCCGCTCTGACGGCGACGAAGGAGAAACGCGCCCGCGAGGCCGATCCGGACCGCTCCGGACTGCGACGTTCCGTGATGGTGGAGACGGGCATCGCCGTGGTGCTCCTCGTCGTCACGACGATCCTGACGGCCACCGAGCCAGGCCGCACCGAGGAGGAAGCCGCCCGTGGGAACACCGCGGCGGCGGCCGCACCCGTGGCCGGCGGGCCGGTCGGCCTGAGCCTGCCCTTCGACACCGGCGGGCAGAACGGCAAGGGGACGGTACGACTGGACGTCTCGCCCGGCGGAACCGGATCGAACAGCGTGCACCTCTGGATCGACGGACCTGACGAACGTCCGCTCGACGTCCCCGAGGTGAAGCTCGCCTTCACCCTGGAGTCCAAGGACATCGGCCCGCTGCCGGTCGTTCCCGACCGCCTCGCCGCCGGGCACTGGACCGCGAGCGGCGTGCAGATCCCGATGGCGGGTGACTGGAAGGTCGCCGTGACGGTGCGCACGTCGGACATCGACCAGACGACCATCGACAAGAACGTGAAGATCGGTTGAGCAGGGTGAGCAGGAAGAAGAACGGCCTCGGGGAGAACGGCGCCGCTGTCCGCCGCGACGAAGCCGGTCCGGGCGGCACGGACGGCGTCTCCCGGCGGAAGCTGATCGGCGGCGCGGGAGCGGCCGGGGCGGCAGGTCTTGTCCTGGGCGCGGCGGGTGGTGCGGGCGGTTACGCCGCGACACGCGGGGAGGCGCCGGCACCACTGACCTCGGTCGGCTCGACCGAGGCGGTGTTTCACGGGAAACACCAAGCGGGGATCACCACTCCGCTTCAGGCCCGCGGGCATCTGGTCGCCTTCGATCTCGCAGCCGGCGCGGGACGCAAGGAAGCAGCCGCCCTGATGCGCCGCTGGTCGGCCGTGGCGGAACGGCTGATGGTCGGTGAGCCCGCGGACACCGGCCAGGGGCACGACACCGGGGTGGCCCTGGATGCCGGGCCCTCCTCCTTGAGCGTCACCTTCGGATTCGGACGGACCTTCTTCTCCCGCACCGGCCTGACGGGCCGCCGGCCGGCCGCACTGGACCCGCTGCCGGCCTTCTCCTCCGACCACCTCGACGCCAAGCGGTCCGAGGGCGACCTCTGGGTCCAGATCGGCGCCGACGACGCGCTCGTCGCCTTCCACGCGCTGCGCGCCCTTCAGAAGGAGGCCGGCCCGGCCGCCCGGGTGCGCTGGCAGATGAACGGCTTCAACCGTTCCCCGGGCGTCACGGACCGGCCGATGACCACACGCAATCTGATGGGTCAGGTGGACGGCACCAACAACCCGAAACCCGCCGAGAGCGACTTCGGGGAGCGGATCTTCGTACCGGCCGGCGGCTCATCGGCGTACGCCTGGATGGCAGGCGGATCGTACGCCGTGGTCCGTCGGATCAGGATGCTCCTGGACGACTGGGAGGAGCTCACGGTCGAGCGCCAGGAACAGGTCATCGGACGGCGCAAGTCGGACGGTGCCCCGCTCAGCGGTGGCGCGGAGGACACCGCCATGGATCTGGACAAGGCGGGGCCTGACGGCAAGCTGCTGATCCCCGGCAACGCGCACGCCCGGATCTCCGCCCCCGAGCAGAACGGCGGTGCCGCGATGCTGCGCCGCCCGTTCTCGTACCACGACGGCATCGCGGAGGACGGGACCCCGGACGCCGGACTGCTCTTCATCTGCTGGCAGGCCGATCCGTTCAAGGGTTTCATTCCGGTGCAGCGCAAACTCGACCGAGGGGACGCGCTCTCCCCGTTCATCCGGCACGAGGCGAGCGGTCTGTTCGCCGTACCCGGAGGTGCCGCGTCCGGGGAGTACGTGGGGCAGCGGCTGCTGGAGGCCTGAAACCGCCCCGGATCCGCCCTTCAGCAGGTGCGGGGCACAGCCCCCGCCCTCGGCGGGCGAGAGGCGCGTGCCCCGGCCGTCGGCCCATTAGGGTGACCGTATGTCAGCCACGCGCTACGCCTACCTCGGCCCCGAAGGCACCTTCACCGAGGTCGCCCTCCGTACCCTCCCCGAAGCCGCGACCCGCGAACTCGTCCCGATGGTCTCCGTGCCGGCCGCGCTGGACGCCGTGCGCGGCGGGGAGGCCGCAGCAGCACTCGTCCCCATCGAGAACTCCGTCGAGGGCGGGATCAGCGCGACACTCGACGAGCTGACCTCGGGCGCTCCACTGATGATCTACCGCGAAGTGCTGCTCTCCATCACTTTCGCGCTGCTGGTGCGCCCCGGGACGAAGCTGTCGGACATCAAGACCGTCACCGCCCACCCTGCCGCCCAGCCACAGGTACGCAACTGGCTGGCGGCCCACCTGCCCGGCGCGGTGTGGGAGTCGGCAGCCTCCAATGCCGACGGAGCGCGGCTGGTCCAGGAGGGCCGCTACGACGCCGCCTTCGCCGGTGAGTTCGCCGCGGCGACCTACGGGCTGGAACCGCTGGTGACGGAGATCCACGACGCGGAGAACGCGCAGACCCGCTTCGTGCTGGTGGGACGCCCGGCCCGGCCGTCCGCACCGACGGGTGCCGACAAGACCTCCGTGGTCATCTGGCTCGGTGACGACCGTCCGGGCGCCCTCCTCGAACTGCTCCAGGAGTTCGCCGTCCGCGGGGTCAACCTGATGCTGATCCAGTCCCGGCCCACCGGGGAGGGCATCGGGAACTACTGCTTCGCCGTGGACGCGGAGGGGCACATCTCGGACCGCCGCGTCGGCGAAGCGCTGATGGGGCTGAAGCGGATCTGCCCGAATGTGCGCTTCCTGGGTTCGTACCCGCGCGCGGGGGTGACGCCTGACGAGGTGAGCCCCCTGCGGACCGGGACATCGGACACGGACTTCACCGAGGCGTCCGACTGGCTGGCCCGCAGCCAGGACGGCCGGGTCTGAAAGCTGTGGGGGAGGTCTGCCGACACTCCCCGTCGTCCCCATCTGCAGATTTTCATTCCACACACAAAGTTATCCACAGGGCATCACGCCAGCCTGGGGACAAGTCGACAACGAACTCCGGCATAACGGATAAAACATCCACACGGCCCTGGGGCTCCCGCAGGCGCCCACACCCCTCAGGTCACCTCAACCCCGTTGATCAACCCATCGGAACGAGGAATACCCACCCGAATGAGTGCACAGGCCAGGTTTGAACTGTGGCCGCCGCTCCGGTATGCCGCTTTCGGAACATCCCCTTCCGGCATCCACAGTTTTTCTTCACAGCCTGTGGATAACCAACCGGATCTGCGCCTGCCTGTGGACAACGCACCCCGCCGACACCGCCAACTCCCCGCGCACGCACCGCCGATGCGTCAAACCGAAGGCCCGCTTGCTCCCTTTTCGAGGTAATGAGAACCTTTTATTGACGATCTCGGCCGCCGGGCGTCCCGTATTTTCCCAGGATTATGAATTCCGGCAATTGGGGCAAAACGTCGCGCTCGTCGATATCGGTTCGAGTGGTGGATCCCCGCACCGGTAGCCTTGAGGGGTGATTGACCTTCGCCTGCTCCGTGAGGACCCCGACCGTGTTCGCGCCTCCCAGCGCGCCCGTGGAGAGGACGTCGCGCTCGTCGACGCCCTGCTCTCCGCCGACGAGCTGCGCAGGTCGTCCGGCGTCCGCTTCGACGAACTCCGCTCCGAGCAGAAGTCGCTCGGGAAGCTGATCCCCAGGGCCACCCCCGAGGAGCGCGCCGAGCTCCTCAAGAAGGCCGATCAGCTGAAGGCCGAGGTCAAGGCGGCTGACGCCGCACAGGACGAGGCCGACGCCGAGGCCAAGAGGCTGCTCCTGCTGCTCGGCAACATCGTCCACGAGGACGTACCGGTCGGCGGCGAGGAGGACTTCGTCGTCCTGGAGACGCACGGCACGATCCGTGACTTCGGCGCGGAGGGCTTCGAGCCCAAGGACCACCTGGAGCTCGGCGAGGCGCTGGGCGCCATCGACATGGAGCGCGGCGCCAAGGTGTCCGGCTCGCGCTTCTACTACCTGACCGGCATCGGCGCACTGCTCGAGCTGGCCCTGGTCAACGCGGCGATCGCGCAGGCCACCGAAGCCGGCTTCGTCCCCATGCTGACCCCCGCGCTGGTCCGCCCGCGCGCCATGGAGGGCACGGGCTTCCTCGGCCAGGCCGCGGAGAACGTGTACCACCTGGAGAAGGACGACTACTACCTGGTCGGCACGTCGGAGGTCCCCCTCGCGGCGTACCACATGGACGAGATCATCGACGCCGGCAAGCTGCCGCTGCGGTACGCCGGCTACTCGCCGTGCTTCCGCCGCGAAGCCGGTACGTACGGCAAGGACACCCGGGGCATCTTCCGCGTCCACCAGTTCGACAAGGTCGAGATGTTCTCGTACGTCGACCCGGCGGACGCCGAGGCCGAGCACCGCAGGCTCCTGGACTGGGAGAAGCAGTGGCTCACCGGTCTCGAGCTGCCGTTCCAGGTGATCGATGTGGCCACCGGTGACCTGGGGGCGTCGGCCTCGCGGAAGTTCGACTGCGAGGCGTGGATCCCGACCCAGGGCAAGTACCGCGAGCTGACCTCCGCGTCGAACTGCGACGGTTTCCAGGCGCGCCGGCTCTCCGTCCGGATGCGCGACGGGAAGAAGGTCCAGCCGCTGGCCACGCTGAACGGCACGCTCTGCGCCGTCCCGCGCACGATCGTGGCGATCCTGGAGAACCACCAGCTGCCCGACGGTTCGGTGCGCGTGCCCGAGGTTCTCCGTCCGTATCTGGGCGGGCGCGAGCTTCTGGAGCCGGTCTCCAAGTGACGTTCCCCTACAAGCTCGTCGCCACCGATCTCGACGGCACCCTGCTGCGCGACGACCACACGGTCTCCGACCGCACCCGGGAGGCGCTGACCGCGGCCACCGCGGCCGGTGCCGCGCACATCGTCGTCACCGGACGCGCGGTGCCGTGGACCCGGCACATACTGGACGACCTGGGCTACAAGGGCCTCGCGGTGTGCGGTCAGGGCGCGCAGGTCTACCACGCGGGCGAGCACAAGCTGCTGACCTCCCTCACCCTGGACCGGCAGCTCGCGGGCCTCGCGCTGGCCAAGATCGAGGCGGAGGTCGGCCCGCTGGCCCTGGCGGCGAGCCGTGACGGCCTCGAGGGCGAGGTGCTGGTCGGGCCCGGCTACCGGGTGCAGGAGGGGCCGCTTCCCGCTGTCCACATGGGCGACCCCGCCGAGATGTGGACCGCTCCGCTGAACAAGGTCTACATACAGCACCCCGAACTCGACGACGACGCGCTGACGCAGGTCGCCCGGCAGGCCGTCGGCAGCCTGGTGAACGTGGTCATGGCAGGCCCCGGCGTCGTGGAGATCCTGCCCCTGGGGCTGAGCAAGGCGACCGGGCTCTCGCTCGCCGCCCGCCGTCTGGGACTCAAGGCTGCGGACACGCTGGCCTTCGGCGACATGCCGAACGACATCCCCATGTTCGGCTGGGCCCGGCACGGTGTCGCCATGGCCAATGCACACGACGAACTGAAGGCCGTGGCGCACGAGATCACCGCTTCGAACGAGCACGACGGCATCGCGGTGGTGCTGGAGGAACTGCTCCGGGCGCCCACGCGCGCGTAGGGGCGGGGCTGTTCTCCGGGCTCCGGGCTCCGGGCTCCGGGCTCCGGGCTCCGGGCTCCGGGCTCCGGGCTCCGGGCTCCGGCGGAGGATACGCGGATCGAACGCGCGCGGGGGTTACGCCCCGACGACGGCTCAGCGAGCCGCTGTCTTACCACTCGGCCACTCCTCCGGGGGTGGCCGCGCGCGACGCGCAGCGGGGGCCACCCGTTTTCCGGTGGCCCCCGGACGTACGTCAGTCGCTCCTGCGGCGGCCCAGATCCCTCAGCCGGTGCGCGAGGTCGTCCATGCGGGCATCGAGGCGGATGACGTCGTGCGATACGTCGGTGAGCCGGATGCTGATCGCACCGACGACCTGATGCGTGACATCGAGCTTCCGGTCGAGGGAGTCGAGCCGCTGCGACATCCGGCCGAGCACGGGGCCGAGCTCCTGGAGCGCGCTTCCCACGCCGGCGAGGCAGCCCTCGATGCGGGTGACGCGCCGGTCGAGCGAGACGTAGGAGGCCCTGAGGTCCTCCTCCGCGTCGAGCAGATGGGTCCGGACACTGCGCGCGATGTCGCTGTCGCGAAGAAGCATGGCGAGGTTGAGCACGGTCCTGCGGGTGTGGAGGGTGAGCTGAGTGACCGCCTGTGGATAACTTTCCGCCCCCTCGGCACCCCATAGGGACACGATGTCCCTATGGAAGATGCGCAGCTCAGCGCCGCGCAGCACCCTGAGACCGTTCTCCTCCACCTCGGCACGATGGCGTTGGGTCAGCTTCTTGACGACCTCTGTGGATACTTCGAAGTAGCGAGCCACTTCCTCTGTGCGAAGGTGAATTCCATCCGGGAGCATGACAAGGCTCTTGACCTTGTCGAGGACTTCGACGCGCCCCATCTGCTCGACCCGGAGGGCTTGGGATTCGAGCAGGGCTACTTCCGTGGGCATGGGTGTGCCTCTCGTGCGTGGGAACGACAAGGAGAGCCCTGTCCCCGGGCTGCGAGGGCGGAGGTCGCTCACGGTCGCCACTCACTCGATGACCGGCCGGGTGGGCACTTGCCTCACCGCTGCCGGCATTCCCCGCATTCACGAAAGCTCGACGCCACAGATTCCAGTTGCCTCCACGCACCCTGCACAACGAGCCGACAACCGTACAGTCACGCGACCCGGCCGCCCCGCACACACGACAACCCCCGCCCGGTGGGCGGGGGTTGCGGGGATGCGCGACAGCCGGTCTCACTCCTCGCCGGCGAGCTTCAGCGCCCGCAGCTTCTGACCCGCGTACCACGTGGCCACGACCGTCACGCCGACCAGCAGGGCGGTGGCCAGCGGCAGGCCGACGTCCGAGGTGACCAGGCCGTCCCCGGCGACCTTCTCGGCGACCGAGAGGGACCACTGCTGCACGCTGAGGGTCCTGGCACCCGGCACCAGGCTGCCGAACAGCGCCTCCCACACCAGTGCGTACACGAGGCCGAAGACCACCGCGTGCCGGCTGATCGTGCCGAGCAGCAGGAACAGCGCGCTGTACGCGATCGAGGCGACCAGCGCCGCGATCGTGTAGGCCACGGCGATCTGTCCGCCGTTCCCGTTGAGGATCAGCCCCGCGATCAGTGTGGGCAGCGCCGAGAACAGCATCGTCACCGCAATGGCGACGATCAGCTTGGTGAAGATGATCGTGGGCCGCTTCACCGGCTTGGCCAGCAGATAGACGATCGAGCCGTCGTCGATCTCCGGTCCGATGGCACCGGTGCCCGCGATGACACCGATGAGCGGGACCATCGTGGCGATGGCGAAACCGCCCAGCACCCCGGAGGCGACGCCGTCATCGGCTCCGGCGAACGCCCGGACGGCCACGGCGATGGCCACCAGGAGGACCGGCAGGACGAACAGGATGGCGGCCCGGCGCCGGCCGAGCAGGGCCCGGTAGGTGAGCCGGGCGACTGTGGGGTCGTACATGACGCTTCACAGCTCCTTTCAGGCCACTACTCAGGCCGCTACGAGATAGGAGAAGACCGATTCGAGGGACTCGTCGGACGGGGAGACGGTGAGCAGACGGATCCCGCGTTCGCGCGCGACCTTCGGCAGCAGCTCCGTGAACCGTCCGAAGTCGACCGCCTGGACGCGCAGGGCCTTCTCCGTCACATCCACCTCGATGCCCGCCGTCGAGGGGTCCGCGATGAGCGCGGCCGCGAGGGCCCGGTCGTCGCTGGAGCGGACGAGATAGCGGTGCGGCCTGTCCGTCATCAGCCGGCGGATCTTCCGGAAGTCCCCGGACGCGGCGTGGCGGCCCGCCACGATCACCTCGATGTGCGAGGCGAGCTGCTCGACCTCCTCCAGGATGTGGGAGGAGAAGAGCACCGTGCGGCCCTCCGCGCCCATCCGCCTCAGAAGCTCCATGAGCTGCATCCGCTGGCGCGGGTCCATGCCGTTGAACGGCTCGTCGAGGAGCAGCACCGAGGGGTCGTGGACCAGCGCGGAGGCCATCTTCACGCGCTGGCGCATGCCCTTGCTGTACGTGGAGATCTTGCGGTCCTGCGCGTACTCCATCTCGACCGTGGCCAGCGCCTTGTGCGCGGCCGCGTCGCCCAGCCCGTGCAGCTCGGCGTTGGCGACGACGAACTCGCGGCCGGTCAGGAAGTCGTACATGCCCTCCCGCTCGGGCACGATCCCGATCGCCTTGTAGACCGTCTCGTTGCGCCAGATCGGTGTGCCGTCGAGCGTCACCTTGCCGGTCGAGGGCTCCAGGAAGCCGGCCATCATGTTGATCAGGGTGGACTTCCCGGCTCCGTTGGGGCCGAGCAGCCCGGTCACCCCGGGGCCCACCGTCATGCTGACGTCGTTGACGGCGACCACGTTGCCGAACCAGCGGGAGGTGTGGTCGATCTCGATGGTGGTCACAGCCCGACCCTCCGGTAGCGGCGCATCAGCACGGCGTACGAGCCGGCGACGAGCGCGAGAACAACGATCAGATAGACCACACCGGCGGCGGCTCCGGGGCCGTCCCCGCCGGGGAAGGCGGAGGTGGCACCGAGGAAGGCGGTCTGCACCCCGCCGATCAGCGTGATGGGGGAGAACAGCCCCAGCCAGGTGACGGCGCCGGGCGAGCCCGTCTCCCAGGCGATCGCCTGGACCGTGGAGACCGCGCCGTAGGTGATGGTCAGTACGGCGATCACGGCGGCGACTCCGAAACCCCGGCGCGGCGTCAGCGCGGCGACCACCAGGCCGAGACCGGCGAACAGTACGGAGAGCAGCGCCACCGAGACCATCCCCTGTCCGAAGCCCTTGGTCTGATCGGCCAGGTCGAACTCGGCCAGCAGCGCGCCCGCGTAGAGGATGACGAGGGGAAGCCCGGTGAGGATGAGCAGGGCCGACGCCATGGCGGCGAACTTGGCGAGTACGTAGTCGACGCGCTCGATCGGACGCGAGAAGTACAGCGGCACGCTCTTGAAGCGGAGGTCCCTCGACACGGACTGGGGCGCCTGGGAGGCGATGAAGAGCCCGATCACGGCCTGCAGGTAGATCGCGAAGTCCGTGTATTCGATGGGGAGTTTCGTCATGCCGGGCGTGGCCATGGCGACCGCGACGAGGATCAGCGCCACCAGGCACATCACCCCGCACAGCAGCATCGGCAGCACTTTGGACTTCGCGGACCTGCCCAGCCCGAACGAGCCCCGCAGGGACTGCGAGTACAGCGAACGGCGGGCATAGGCCCGGCCCAGGCGCGCTCCGTCGTAGGAGCGGTACCCGATGTTGTGGATCCGGGAGCTGTCGCTCCCGGCCGCGGTCCTGGTCTCAGTGCTCATCGCGACCGCTCCCCTTCTGCTGTCCGGCACCCGCTGTCGCGGCCGCGGCCGCCCGCGGTGCCTCTTCGCTGCGGAAGACCTCGGCGATGTGGTGGCGCCGCTGTTCCATCCGGATCAGGCCCAGCCCGAGGCGGGCGACACTGTCGCGGACCACGTCGTACGTCTCCTCGCCCGTCGCCTCCACCAGGAGGATGTGGCCTGCGCCCGGCAGTCCCTGGGCATCGAGGCCGTCATGCCCGATGAGCTTGATCCCGGCTCCGGTGAGGGCCTGGCGCAGCGCGTCCGTGCCGTCCGGGTGGGCGTCGCTGTCGGTGACTTCGACCGCCAGCGTCGCGGTGGTCCGGGTGAAGTCGCTGGTGGAGCTGGAACGCAGCAGCGTGCCGCCGTCGATGACGACCACGTGGTCGCAGGTCCGCTCGAGCTCTCCGAGGAGGTGCGAGGTGACCAGCACCGAGATGCCGAAGTCGGTGTGGACACGGCGGATCAGACCGAGCATCTCGTCCCGGCCGACGGGGTCCAGGCCGTTGGTCGGCTCGTCGAGAAGGACCAGCTTCGGGTCATGGACCAGGGCCTGGGCCAGTTTCACCCGCTGCTTCATACCGGTCGAGTAGCCACCGATGGGGCGGTAGCGCTCCTCGTAGAGGCCCACGTGGCGCAGGGTGTCCGCGGTGCGCTCGCGTGCCGCGGTGGGCGGCAGCCCGGACATCCGCGCCATGTGGACCACGAACTCGGTCGCGGACACGTCGGGAGGCAGGCAGTCGTGCTCCGGCATGTACCCGACCCGCTCCCGGATGGCGGCGCCCTCGGTGGTGACGTCGAGCCCGAGCACCGCGGCCCGGCCTTCGGTGGCGGGGGACAGACCCAGCAGGATCTTGATCAGTGTGGACTTGCCGGCCCCGTTGGAACCCACCAGGCCGGTCACGCCCGGTCCGATGTCCAAGGAGAGCCGGTCAAGCGCGGTCACCCTCGGGAACCGCTTGCTCAGGCTTTCGGTTGCGATCACAGTCACGTGTTCGAAGGTAGTGGCCCGCGACACGGGAGTCGTCAGACCAGACGGCTGTATCCGCGTCAGACTCCAGGCGTACGCACCCGTAGGGGCCCGGGCGGGAGAGCCCCGTGGCCGGGCCGCCGGCGTTGTCCACAGGTCCGGGGCGTCCCTTGACGCGACGGTACGACGGTGGTCACATTCAGCGGGGTCACGTCACGGGCGCGTACCGCGACGCCGGCACCGGACGAGGAGGCGGCGTGGACCTGCGAGGCACACGTGAGCGACGGGTGCGTACGGGCGGCATCGAGCTGTGTGTGGCCGAGTCGGGCGATCCGGCACGGCCGACGATCGTGCTGGTGCACGGCTACCCGGACAGCAAGGAGGTCTGGACCGGGGTCGCGGCGCGGCTGGCCGAGCGGTGGCATGTGGTGCTCTACGACGTGCGGGGGCACGGCAGGTCGACGGCGCCCGTGCCGCTGCGCGGCGGCTTCACGCTGGAGAAGCTCACCGATGACTTCCTGGCCGTCGTGGACGCCGTCAGCCCGGACCGGCCGGTCCATGTGGTCGGCCACGACTGGGGTTCGGTCCAGGCCTGGGAATTCGCGACCGTGGAGCGGACCGAAGGACGCATCGCCTCGTTCACGTCGATGTCCGGTCCGTCCCTCGACCACTTCGGGCACTGGATCAAGCGGAGACTGTCGCACCCGAGCCCGCGCGGCGTGGGACAGCTGCTCGGCCAGGGCGCCAGATCCTGGTACGTGTACGCGCTGCACACGCCGGTTCTTCCCGAGATGGCCTGGCGCGGCGCGCTGGGCAGGCAGTGGCCGCGGATTCTGCAGCGCATGGAAAAGGTGCCCTCCGACGGGTATCCGACGGCGTCGCTCCCGCAGGACGCGGCGCACGGGGCCTGGCTCTACCGTGACAACGTCCGGCCCCGTCTGCGCCGGCCACGTCCGGACGCGTACGCGCGTGTACCGGTGCAGCTCATCACTCCTACCGGTGACGCCTTCCTCTCACCGTCGCTCCACGACGAACTGGACGCCTGGGTCCCCCGGTTGGTGCGCCGTACCCTGCCTGCGAAGCACTGGGTGCCACGCACCAGGCCGGACCAGCTGGCCGCCTGGATCGGCGATTTCGCCGACGGCGTCGAAACCGGGAGCCGGGACGCTTCGGCCGGCTCCTGAACTCCCGTCACGGCGCCCGAAGGCGCCCGTGCGCGCGGGTTCGACGGTCAGTCGGTGCTGGTGACGGGTGCGGCTGCGGGCATCGGACGCGCCACAGCACTGGCGTTCACCGAAGCGGGCGCGCGCGTGGTGGCCGTGGACCGGGACGCGGAGGGTGGGGCGCGGACGGCGGAGACGGCGCGCTCGCTCGGCGCCACACCCTCCGCGTGGGGCGAAGTGGTGGACGTCGGGGACGAGCAGGCGATGGAGGAGTTCACCGAAAGGATCACCGCTGAAACAGGCGTCGCGGACGTCCTGGTGGACAACGCCGGTATCGGACCGGCGGGCTCCTTCCTCGATATGACGAGCGAGGAACGGCGGAAGGTGCTCGGCGTGGACCTGTGGGGCGTCATCCACGCCTGCCGGATCTCCGGCGCCCGGACGGCCGGTCGCGGGCAGGGAGACCATATCGTCGTCGTCGCCTCGGCAGCCGCCCACCAGCCGTCCCGCGCCCTGCCCGCCTCCAGCACGTCCAAGGCTGCGGCGCTGATGCTCGGTGAGCTCCGGACAGGGAGTTGACCGGCCCACTGCACACGGAAGTCCTTACATCACCGCAAACACAGGTAAGTTGGGCAACTGCCCTTATAGGGAAGGCCGTTGTCCACAGGTGAGCCGTATTCGCTGTGGAAAACGCACGTTGGCTGTGGATCAAACCTGGTGCAGTCATGAAAGCCGCGAACAGCGGATGAAATCGAGGTGCGCCGGAAGACATGACGCGGGCACTCTGGCCGGATGGACGAACGACGCACCGTGAAGGTGTCCAGGTTTCTGTCGCAGCATCTCCGGCATGATCCCGGCCGGATCGGCATCGGCCTCGACGCCCACGGCTGGGTGGCCCTCGACGAGCTGCTGGAAGCCTGCGCCCGGCATGGCTTCGCCCTCACCCGGGACGAACTCGCGCACGTCGTCGCGGTCAGCGACAAGCAGCGCTTCGCCGTGGACGGTGATCGCATCCGGGCGAACCAGGGCCACTCCGTCCCCGTCGACCTCGGCCTCCCCCCGGCCGAACCACCCGCATACCTCTACCACGGCACCGCGGCACGCGCGCTCGACGCCATCCGCTCCGAAGGCCTTCGGCCCATGAACCGCCATCATGTCCACCTGTCGCCCGACCGTGGAACAGCGGTCCGTGTCGGCGCACGGCGCGGCGCCCCGGTCGTCCTCTCCGTGGACGCGGGAGCCATGCACCGGGCAGGTCACCTCTTCCATGTGAGCGTCAACGGGGTGTGGCTCACCGACTCCGTACCGCCGGCTTTTCTGCGGTTGCGCACATGACGCGTTCCGGAGGTCAGGTCCCCGCGCTCTTGAGACCCGTACGCAGGTCGTCGAGGTTCATGACGGGCACCAGCCCGATCTCGGAACCCGCGTGGAACAGAGGCT
The DNA here is from genome assembly GCF_035563135.1 of Streptomyces sp. Lineage (GTDB taxonomy): Bacteria > Actinomycetota > Actinomycetes > Streptomycetales > Streptomycetaceae > Streptomyces. The sequence goes on along the minus strand of NZ_DATMVN010000630.1, from coordinate 16,488 downwards.
CCATGAGCGGCGGAATCCGGGCGGAGTCCTGCATGTCGAAGACCATCAGACAGGTGCGGCGGCCGTTCTGGATGGCGAAGTAGGCCGCCTCCGGCTTGAGCCGCTCGACAATCTCCTCCATCATCTTGGACATGGTTCCGTCGGATATCGAACGATTTGTGATCTGGGTGTCCATCTGTGCGGTGAGCAGCATGCGCATGACGACTCATCCCTCCGGCGAACCGCACCCGGTGCCGTGTGCACACGCGGGAAGCCGCACACGCGGGAAGTACCGGCCCGGTTCTTTCCCGTTCCCTCCAGCGTCGTCCCGGCCGTGCGTCCCGGCAACCACTGCCGTTCTCCCGGGCAGCGTTCCTCCCGTGCGTCTCCCCGCCGGGAATGCCGCCGGGCCCGTTCACCTCGCCGCGCCCAGGGAAGAGGGAGGCAATGGGAGACATCCGGATCGGTACGTGTTCATGGACGGACAAGGCACTGGTGTCCAGTGGCTGGTATCCGGCAGGCCGGCGCGATGCCGAGGGCAGGCTGCGGCACTACGCGAGCCAGTTCCCGGTGGTGGAAGTGGACGCGACGTACTACGGCCTGCCCAGCACCCGGAACAGCCTCTTGTGGGCCGATCGCACCCCTGAGGACTTCCGCTTCGACGTGAAGGCGTTCTCCCTGCTCACCGGGCACCCGACTCCGCCGAGCGCGATGCCGGCCGATCTGCGCCCGGTTCTCACCCGTCATCGGGGCCGGACGGAAGCCGATCCGGGTCTGCTGGACGAGGTATGGGCACGGTTCGGCGCAGCGCTCGAACCGCTGCGCGGTGCCGGGCGGCTGGGGACCGTGCTGTTCCAGTTCCCGCCGCAGCTCGCCCCGGGGAGGCCGGCGGCGGCCTTCCTGCGCCGGTGCCGTGAGCGAGCCGCAGGGTGGCCGATGGCCGTGGAGTTCCGGCACCCCGGTTGGTGGCGTGAGGACCACATCGCCGCGACGACCGCACTCCTGACCGAACTGGACGCCGCTGCGGTGGCCGTGGACATGGTGCAGACGCTCCCCGCCTCCGTACCCCCGGTCGCCCCGGTCACCTCCTCGCAGTTCGCGGTGGTGCGCTTCCACGGGCGTAACAGCGCCTGGGGAACCGGCACCAAGGAGGAGAGGTTCCGCCACTCCTACACACGCGAGGAACTGTCCGAGTGGATCCCCCGCATCCGGGCGATGGCCGAACAGGCGCGAGAGGTCCACGTCCTGTTCAACAACTGCTGCGCCGACGCGTCCGTCCGCGCCGCGCAGTCCATGCGTCAGTTGCTGGCCCCTCCAGGGCGGCCGGCGACGGAGGCCGAGGACGCACACGGAGCCGGATGACGCGTACAGGAGCGGCGGAAGGCCCCGCGTATCGTCAAAGGCATGCGTCTGAGCACCGTGATCCTCCCCATCCACCGGTGGAGCGAGGGACAGAAGAACTGGCAGAAGGCCGAGGACCTCGGGTTCCACGCCGCGTACACGTACGACCACTTGTCCTGGAGGTCGTTCCGGGACGGACCATGGTTCGGCGCCGTCCCCACACTCACGGCCGCGGCGACGGCGACACGGGGCATCCGCCTGGGCACCCTTGTCACCTCGGTCAAGCCTCGTTCACGCATCACGATGTGATGCACGTATAGCTCGATGAGGGAAGCGCTGCGTCATGCTCGGGTGGCGAGCCGCCCAAACAGAGCTCGGGAGAGATCCCTGCCTACTTCTTCGGCTCCGCTCTCCAAGGCCGTCAAGCTCACAGACTCATCCGGCTCAGTGCGCAACATGTTCAGTGAACGGCCAAAACTCAAAGGCTGAGCTTGATTTCGCGACCGATACGGGTCGAAGGTGTCGATGGTGATCGTGTCTCCTACCGAAACGCCCATCGCTACGACGACGTGCTGCTGCTGGATGATTCTCAAAGCACCCGTAAAGCGCAGCATCTCGGCGACCTGCTTTGGCAGCGCATCACGATCCAGAATCGAGCCCATCTGGTCTTTTGGAAGAGATGCTCTGGTCGACACCTGGCCAGACTTGTAGAGCCTGACTTCCAGGAGTTCTCCTGGGTGTGGTTTGTTCCAATCGCGGCGGCGTTCGCACTTGATGCTGACCGCAGCATGATCTGCGTGCCGGGAAAGACTCAACGCGGCAGCACTTTCAACGAAATCCATTCCCCGAATGCGGCCCACCAGTGAATCGGTGGATCGCTCCATTTCGCGGGTAGTGTACCCAAGATAATCCATCGGTAGAACGTGGAGTTCGATCGCAGAGCCCTGGCCGCTGAAGGTACTTGCCCTATCGTTTTCTTCCGCCCAGCTCAGAACCGGCTGCTGGGTCAACCTTTGGAATTCCAGAGAAGATGGCTTGGCAGCCAACTCTCGCAACCCTTGGGCTACTTTGGCCTGAAGGTCGACACTATTCGTGAAAGCGTCTCGGAACACGCCTGTTGGGTATGCCTCTACGATGCGCACGAACTTATGCTGGTCCGGCTCGAACCAAATATCGTTCTTTCGATAGACCAGCCGTGGAATGCCCTTTTTCTGTGCATGCACCCACTCGTCGTGTGTGGCGGACTGTCCGGTCTCTGGAAACACATGACCGTAGTTGGGGCCGAGTAGGAACAGGCATGCATCCGAGGACTCAAGGGCGGCCAGGCACGCCTCCCTGCTCGGTATCGCCTGGGCTGAGAAGTCCTCGAAGCGAACAGGTGTATGGCCCAAGGCTTGGAGCAAACCGGGGAGGGAGTCGCGCTCTTCCTCCAGACCCTTTCGAACACTGCTGATGAAGACTCTCACGCTACGGTGTCTCCGTTGGTATAGGTTCGGCGACGAACCTGGTTGGCCTTTGTGACACATAGTAGCGGGAAGGGTGCGGGGGCGGATCTGATGGCCGAGATCTCGGAAGAGGCGATACGCGCCTACTGGAAGGAACACCGGGAGCAGTTGCGTCAGAGTGAGACTCAGCGGTCGATGTTGACCAACCTCGTGCTCATCATGACAGCAGCGTTGAGCGCTCTCATCGTTCAACAGCGCTTCTCGCTGTACGTCGTGCCCCTATGTGTCTTTGTATCGCTGTCCGGACTGTATGGCGCAGTGACTGTGGCGAAGTACTACGAGCGGGCCTCATACCACCTGTCTCAGGCCCGAGCCTTGACCAGAGACCTTGTGGATCTTGGGATCTTGGGTACGGGCGAAAGATTGGCGCAGGCGCGAGCGGATCACTACCGTGCCTTCCCCCGGATGCATCGCATCCGTCTCTACAGGCTGTGGGTGATCCTTCATGTTGCTGTCGGGCTCTACGGGTTGTCGCTGCTGTCCGTATGCGTAGCCACAGCCTGAATTCGGGCTGGAACCAACATGTCAGATGCTGGTGAAGTTACGGTTCTGACGACAAGAGGCGCGGGCGAGGTACATCGTGTACACGCGCTACGGAAGCCCTAAGTCCTTAGCCGAGCTGGGACATGGCCTCGGTAGCGAGCGCTTCGAAGATCTTTGAGTCGACAGCGAAGTCGGAGTCCGCGATCGGCCAGTGGATCACGATCTCGGTGAAGCCGAGCTCCTGGTGGCGGCCGGCGAAGTCGACGAAGGCGTCCACGGACTCCAGCGGCCTGTTCCGGTCGGGGGTGAAGCCGTGGAGCAGGGTCTTGTCGAGGCCGGCTACGTCCCGGCCGACCTCGGTGCACGCTTTGTTGAGCCTCTCGATCTGCCCGCGCAGCGCCTCGATCGACTGCTCCGGGGTGCCTGTCTCGTACAGCTTCGGGTCGCCGGTCGTCACCCATGCCTGTCCGTGGCGGGCGGCCAGCTTCAGGCCGCGTGGGCCGGTCGCCGCCACCGCGAACGGCAGTCGGGGCCGCTGTACGCATCCAGGGAGGTTCCGGGCCTCCTCAGCCGTGTAGAAGTCGCCCTTCTGCGAGACCGCTCCCTCCGTGAGCAGCCGGTCCAGCAGCGGCACGAACTCGCCGAAGCGGTCCGCCCGCTCCTTCGGTGTCCACACCTCCTGGCCGAGCGCCGTCGCGTCGAAGCCGTTGCCGCCGGCCCCGATGCCCAGGGTGATCCGCCCGCCGGAGATGTCGTCGAGCGAGATCAGCTCCTTGCCGAGGGTCACAGGGTGCCTGAAATTGGGTGACGTAACGAGGGTGCCCAAGCGCAGGCGGTCCGTGGCCGTGGCAGCGGCGGTGAGGGTGGGCAGAGCGCCGAACCACGGGCCGTCGCGGAAGGTGCGCCAGGAGAGATGGTCGTAGGTGTACGCGGCGTGGAAGCCGAGCTCCTCGGCGCGCTGCCACTTGGCGCGGCCCCCCTCGTGCCAACGGTCGACGGGAAGGATCACGGTGCTCAGGCGCAGGCTCATGCCACTGAGCCTATGCCGGACTCGGCCCTCGTCTCCTCCCGAGCGAAGACGAGCGGGACCGCACGGGCTGCTTGACGTCGCACATGGCGACGAGATCGTTGATCCCTTGGCGCCCGCTTATTGCGCGGCGGTGACCGACCAGCCGTAGCGGGAGAAGACGGGGCCACCGTTCCGATACGCGGCCAGGGCCTGCGCAGAGGTCGGGAACGCAGGCTGGGGCAGGCCGTCGGCGGGGATCCACTGGGCAGTCAGGTGCTTGTCCGGCTCGGTGTTCGTCAGTTCACCGGTCCACGTGTCGGTGGCGAAGACGAAGAGGACGAATTGCCCGGCCTGGTCCCAGCCCTGTTCAACGTGGATGACGTGGGCGAGGGCGAGATCCGCCGGGTCGACGAGCAGGCCGGTCTCCTCCTTGAGTTCGCGGGCGGCGGCCTCGTCGAGGGCTTCGCCGGGTTCGGCCTTTCCGCCGGGGAGGGTCCAGGCCGGCTGCGGGGACCAGTTGCGGGCTCCGTAGAGCACGGCGGCGATCGTGTCGGCGTCCTTGTCGTGGACGATCACGCAGACTGCGTTGCGGCTGTTCATCACGCTGGTGTTGATCACGTGCCCACTCCTCGTCGACGTGCCGGAAGGTGTCGGTGGTCCTGGCGGGCGGCTCGGACCGGCCGGGCTGCTCGGAACGTGGGGGTGCTGCTCAGCGCCTGAGCATGAGGTGGTCGGCGTCGGCACGGGAGAAGACCAGGTCGGTCATGTGCTTCGGGGTTTCGTTGCACCGGACGGGCGGCTGCGGTCGTCGCATGGCTCGGGGGTAGGTGGCCGGGTCGTAGTCGTTGGTGAGCGTGTAAGCGTGGAAGCCATGCTCGTGCAGGGTGTCGATGATGTCGGCGGCGCTCTCGTCCTGCTTGACCAGGAGCCTGGGGGTGACTTCCACGACGAGTTCGGCGTCGTCGCGCAGGTGTGGGAGCGCGGGTAGCAGCCCGCGGATGGCTGCTGCTTCGGCGCCTTCGACGTCGATCTTGATGATGCGGGTGGTGGCGAGCTCGGCCCCGCTGATCAGGCCGGCCAGGGGTGCGGTCGGCACGTCGAAGGCCGTGTGTACGTGGCTGGGCTGGACGGCGGTGGTGTGGCCGAGGTTGGAGGGGTCCTCCAAGTACAGGGTCAGGGTGCCGTGAGTGTCTGAGGCGGCGGAGCGGACGGCCCGGATGTTGGTGCGGTGGTTGGCGGTGGCCGCGGTGGTCAGGTCGTCGTGGAACTGCGGGGAGGGCTCGATGGCGATGACGTGGCCATGGGGGCCGACGACGTGGGAGGCCAGGAGGCTGAAGGCGCCGCGGTGGGCTCCGACGTCGATGAAGGTGTCCCCGGGGCGGAGCCGGTCGCGCAGGAAGGCGCTCAGGTTCGGCTCCCACTCGCCGAACAGGTACTGGTAGCGCTGGATGACGTCGCTGGTGGTGACGCCGATCTTGTCGCCGGACCGCAGCCGGGCGGTCGTGCGAACGGGGTGGGTTCGCAGGTGCTCGTCGAGGAAGCGGCCGACGAGCTGGGCCTTGCCCACGGTGCCGGGGGCGTGGCGGACGTAGGCCCGCAGTGTGCGGGCGAGTGCGGAGGCGGACACGGGCGGCTCCTTCGGGTGGTGGTGATGAGGAACGGGGTCCTGGGCTGGCCGGCGGTGGCAGACTGGCCAGGAGAACGCTTGTGGTGTTGAGGGGAGTTGGCGGTGGCCGAGCGCATTCCGGTGGTGTTTCTGCTGGTGGGGCTCACCGGTTCGGGGAAGACCACCTATGCCCAGCGGAAGCTGGAGCCCGAGGGTGCTGTACGGCTGTCGGTGGACGAGGTCGTCTATGAGCGGCACGGCCGGTACGGCGTCGACTACCCGGAGAACACCTACTTCGAGAAGGAGGGCCCGGTCGTCGCCGAGCTGCACGAGCGGCTTGCCGAGCTGGTGGCCGAGGGCCTGGATGTGGTGTGGGACCACGGGTTGTGGCCGCGTAAGGACCGCGACGCGATGAAGGAGCTGGTGGAGTCTGCCGGCGGGCGGTGGCGGCTGCTGTACTTCCCCCTCGGGCGCGATGAGCTGCTGCGTCGGCTGGCGGAGCGCAACGAGCGGGAAGATGCCAACGCGCTCGTCGTGACGCCGGAGGCCCTGGACGACTTCTTCGCCCGTTTCGAGGTTCCTCAGGGCGAAGGCGAGGAGATCGTGGAGCCGGACTGGCTCTGAGGCGTGTGCGGGCGCCAGGTGGTGGCGATCTTGGCGGCTTCGGCGGCCCAGCCGTCCGGCAGGCGATCGAGGCTGACGCGGCGGAAGGCCAGACGGGGATCGGCGACGTCGATGCGGCCGTTGTGACGATCGATGTGCTGCAACAGGCGGGATGCCTCACTGCGGACGGCCGGGGTGTGCTCGGCCCACTCGCCGGAGGTGAACCGGTCGACTCGCCGGCGCAGGTCGTCCAGGACGCCCGAGCGCCACTTGAAGTGGTGCACACACGCGAGCGTGTCCGGGTCGGGCTTGTGGCCCGGTGCTCGGTGGTTGCCGGACGCCACGGTCACCGAGGAGTGGGCGAGGACGATCTTGCGGGGGTCGCTCTTGAGGAGCCGGTGGGTGAGGTGTCCGCCGAGTGGGAAGGCCCGGTCCAGTCCGGTTTCCGGGCGCCAGAGGGCCAGGCGGCCGTCGTTGGTGACGCGATCGAGCATCAGCCCGCCGATCACCTTGTGCCTGGTGGCCTCGGCCTGGGCGATCATCTCGGCGAGCGGGGCGGGGTGGGTATGGAACTCGTCGGAGTCGGCGATCAGGTGCCAGCCGGTCCCGGCCTGTTCGCGCAAGGAGTCGCGGAGCTGGGTGTTGGTGTGCTCGTGCCACGGCCCGGTGCTGATCCGGGCGGGGACGATGCCGAGGTCGTGGCTGGCCGCGATGAGCTGGTGTCGCCAGGCGCCGTGGACGTGGTCGGGGAAGTGGAAGGCGAGGTGGAACCGTTCGATGCCGAGCCGGCGGTAGTGGGCGGTCCAGGCGGCCAGCAGGGCCGGTTCGACCGGGCCGACCACCGCGACCAAGGCGGGAGAGACGGGCGTCTTCATCGGCACTCCTTGGCCAGGCGGGTGTAGGTGTCGGTGAGAAAGGCGGCCTGCTCGGCCACCGAGTTCATGTCCAGGACCCCGCGCGCCGAAGGTCCCGGGCGGGCGGGCGCGTCGGCCGTGAGCTGGTCCAGCGTCTTGGCGAGGGTGTCCGGATCACCTGCCGGGAAGAGTCGGACCCACGGCTCCCCGGTGAGCCGGGCGGTCAGCTCGGAGTCGTGTGCGGAGACGATCAGCGGGACGGCGAGGCGGGCGGCGTCCATGACCAGTCCGGATTCCTTGCCCACGCCGGGCTTCCGGGCGACGAGGGCCGCGTCGGCGGCGGCGTACACAAGCCGCAGGACCTGCTCGCCGACCGGTCCGGGCACGGTGTGAAGGCGGACGTTGGGGAGCTGGTGCCAGCGTGTGAGGACAGCGTCGTCCAGTGGGGTGCCGCACACCAGGACGTGCAACGGGGTGGTGAGGCGGGCGAGGGCGGCGTCGATGGTGGGGATGTCCTTGTACGGCCACCAGCCGCCGACCACGCACACCGCCTTCGCGTCGGCGGGGATGGTGAAGGCGGTGCGGGCACCGTCGCGCTCGGTGTCGGTCAGCGGCCGGTCGTCGTCGACCGCGAACGCCCGTACCACGCCGGGAAGGTGAGGGAAGGCCGGCGCGATCTGGTCGCGGACGGCGGTGGTCGGGTACAGCGCGATCACCCGCTTCTCGCCCGCGCGGGCGAGCCGGCCCAGCCACCGGACAGGACTGTCTTCGGTGGTGACCGCCTCGTGGATGAACCGCAGGTGTGGGGTGCCGCCGAGCAGGGCGGCGGCACCATGCAGGGCCTCGCTCGCGCTGAGGATCACCACTGCCGAGGCCCGCGGGGCGAAGCGAAGTGCGGTGCGAAGGCAGGCGGCCTCGGTCAGGCACCGGGCGAGAAGGGTGATCTGGTGCGGGGACCTGCGGACCGCCAGCGGCCAGCGCCGGGAGGTGAAGACCTGCTGGCCGACGGCGGAGACCCGTGCTGCCGCCCGCGCGGCCGCCAGAAGGATCTTCGCCGCCGGCCCGACCGGACCGACGGCAACCCGGGTACCTGCCCGCGCCAGCGGGGCCTGGTAGTCGCACAGGCCGCCCGGGGCGATGACGAGGCTGTCCGGCCGCGCGGCGGCGAGCGCCGCCAGCGTGCGCTGGTGGTGTCCGCCTACTCGGTGTGCGTACGGCTCGATCAGCACCAACGGCTCGGGGGTGGTGTTCATCCGGTGACCGCCTGCTCGCCGTACAGCGTGGTGAAGTGCTGGTGCAGCCAGGGCGGGTCGTTGAGCGCCTCGAAGCGCTGCGGGTCGCGGGCGGCGGCCTTGGCGAAGCCAAGTCCGTCGCGGGCGCCGGCCGCCGCGTAGGCGGCGAATTCGCCGTCGCGGCTGGCCGTCCAGGCGGCGATCCGTTCCTGGGCGGAGAAGTCGGTCATGCCGTACTCGCTGCCACGCGCGAGCATCGCGCACTCGCGAAAGCCCGCCCTCCACGCGTGGAACGGGCTCTGGTTGAATCGTGTGACCCCGGCGGTCTGACGGCTGAACTCGACCCGGCCGGGCAGCGCGGCCAGCACATCGACGGTTTGGCCCATCTCCCTCAGCGCCGAGCGGCGGATCAGCTTGAGCCCGCCGTAGCCGTAGGTAAGGCCGTTGACCGGGTTGACCGCCTGCCAGACCCGCATCGCCACCCCTTCAGAAAGCGGTTCCACCGAGGCAGTGGGGAACTCGGGGTCGATGGCGAAGTCGCCGTCAGCGAGAAAGAACGTCTCGGTGTCGACCATCTCGGCGGTGAGCCGGTAGGCGCGTCGCATCCCGCGGACTCCGTGCAGGCGCTTGACGGTGCCGCCCAGCACACGGGCGAGGCGGGTGTGCAGTGAGCTGGCCAGCGGCTCATCGTACGAGAGTTGTACCGCCTCGAACCCGGTCACTTGATCGCCTCCAGGTAGCGGGCGGCCACAACGTCCGGCGTGAGGTCAGCGGTGGAGGCGTACGCGCGCTTGGCGTGTACCAGGTAGAACTCGACGTCGGTGGCGAGGCGCTCGACGATCTGGACGGCCTGATCGTCGGTGTCGAACAGCAATTCGTTGTCGATGTGCTCGGCCAGCCAGCCGGCACGTGGGCCGATCACGGGCAGGCCCATCGCCTGGCAGTCGATGACCGACATGGACCAGGGGCAGCCGGGGCGGAAGGGGGCGATGCCGAAGTGGGCGCCGGCCAGCAGGTTGCGGTAGCGGATGCGGTCGCCGCGGTCGGAAGCGATGGTGACGCCGTCCATGGTCGCCAGCTGCTCCAGGTGCCGTTCTGGGCTGGGGTCGAGGCGGATGCGCTCAGGGCTGCGGGTGCCGAACAGGTCCATCACCGTGAGCCGGACCGGGGCGTCGGCGACGAGGCGGCGGGCGAGCTGGGTGAAGCGGGCGGTGCCGTAGTGCCTGTACAGGCGGTGGTTGTAGATGCCGGTGACCCTGCCTTCGGGCGGGGTGATGTCGGCCGGGTCGCGCACCAGCCGTACGTCTCTGGGGGCGGGGACGATGTGCAGCTTGTCGCCGAGGTCGACGCCAGTGCGGGCGGCAGCCGCAGTGGTCCAGGAGGCGGCGGTGGAGGAGTGGACCAGGAGGCGGTCGCAGGCCGCGAGGCCGGCGGCGAAGGCAAGCAGCACGCTGCGACCGAGGCTGCTGTCGTTCATCGCGGGGTCCAGCTCCAGGACGCCGGTGTCGGTGAAGGAGAACGGCAGGTAGTGGCAGTATCCGGCGATCTGCGCGTCCGCCCCGGCTTCCAGAAGTGCGGCCCTGATCGCGGGGGCGGCCTCGATCTGGTTGGCCACCACCACCTCGGGCTGCCGGTCGCGGATCAGGGGGACGAGGGCGTCCATCCCGGGGTCGAAGCGGGCCCGGTACTTGGTGGACGGCGAGATGGTGGGCACGAAGTGCACACGGGCGTCGCCGGCCGGGACCGGGGAGGCCACGGTCACCTCGGCCCCGACGTCGGTCAGGGCCGGGGTGAGCATGTCGGCGAAGGTGAAGCCGGAGTCGGCGGCCAGTTGGCTGGAATTGGAGACGTTGAGCAGGTACAGCACGCGCATCGCTAGGACCCTCCTCGTTTGGGCCCGGGGGTCGACCTGGGCCGGTAGAGGAAGGAAACCGGCGGCCGGGGCCGTGACAGAATGGTGAATTGAGATCACTCACGGTTCATTCATCTCATCCAGCATCCAAGGCGGGGGCTTTGATGGACGCGCGGGACGACGCCCTGACAATCGAGCAGGCAGCCGAGGCGTTCGCGGCGGAAGTCGCCTACTGGCGCGAGGTACGGGGTCTGGCCAAGCGAGAGTTGGCCCGAAGGATGGCCTTCGACCCGTCTTACGTGAGTCACGTCGAATCGGGTCGGCACAAACCGACCGAGGACTTCGCCCGCCGCGCGGAGGAAACCTTGAACGCGGGCAAGGCGATCTGGAAGCGCTGGCTGGACTTCGAGGCGGTCAAGGCCCGCACGTCGCCATCGGCGGCCGTACCAGCCCCCCGCAGAGTTGAGCAGCCGTACGCGACCGGCTCGGCAATCGTCGTCGAGCACGACGCAGCCCGCCTGGACTACGACGGCCGTCTCTACCGGCTGACGATGCGCCGTCTGCTGCGGAACACCGGCAGCGAACCGATCACCCGCTACCTGATCCGCATCAGCGTCGACCGCTACCCGGGCGAGCCGGAACGGTCCAACGCCCACTACCGCGAATACCCGCTGACCTGGGATGAGCTTGCTCTCGCTGCGACCTGCCGCGGCGAGACGATGCGCTGGCAGACCAAGCACGACCGCGACGCTTTCAAGGAAGTCTGGCTGTTGTTCGAGAACGAACAGGGCCGCTTCCCGCTGTACCCGGGCGAGTCGGTATGGATCGAGTACGCCTACTCGGTGGGCGAGGAGAAGTGGGGCCGCTGGTTCCAGCGTGCCGTCCGCCTGCCTACCGAACATCTGGGGGTTGAACTCGCCTTCCCTGCCGCACTCGACCCCGCGGTGTGGGGCACCGAGACCTCCATGACCGCCGAAGCGACTCCGCTTCGCACTGCACCGGTCCAGCGCGAGGAGAGCGGGATGCGTGTCTTCTCCTGGAGCACTTCCACACCCGCTCTCCATGCCCGCTACCGTCTGGAGTGGCGATTCCGGGTCAGTCCCGAACATGAAGCGAATCAAAGGGAGTTCAGGTGCTCCAGGTGCGGCCCAGTGAACAGATGCGTGACCTCGGCGTCGTGCAGCGCGGGGCCCCCGTGCTTGCCGAGCGTACGCGCGTCTTCGACCTGCCGGCCGAGCGCGAGACGGCCGAACAGGCCGTCGAGAGGCTGTTCTCCTCGATGGAGCGGATCGGGCAGGTCCACCCCTTCGCCAAGGGCATGGGCATCGCGGCGCCTCAGATCGGCATCGGCCGGGCCGCCGCCGTGGTCCAGCCCCCCGACCAAGGCACCCCGGCGATCATCCTGCTGAATCCCCGCATCATCGACCGTTCGAGCGACGCGGACGAGCAGTACGAGGGATGCCTCAGCTTCTTCGACGTGCGCGGCTTGGTCCCCCGGCCACTGCGGATCACCGTGGAGACCAACACGTTGGAGGGCCAGACGGTGACCGCCACCTACGAACGCGGACTTGCCCGGCTGATCCACCACGAGATCGACCACTTGGACGGCCTGCTCTACACCGCGCGCATGGGGACGGGGGTCGCCCCCATCCCCATCGAGCAGTACCGCCAGACCGGCCGCTCGTGGGCCTACGAGCAGTAACGGCCAGCATTGCTTTCGGACTCACCAACCTGGGCTTGTCCTTCCGATTTCACTTCCCGCTGGCGCCGTAGTGGCTGCTCGTCCTTGGGATTCGACTTTCTGAGACAGCGGACCTGAGATGTGTCCGCTGCCCCGGGTCAAGGCGGTCATGGGGTTTGCCCGGGCCGCCCGCTGCGGTCCTTCGACGCCTTCGTGGACTTCGCGGGAACGCACTTCGCCCTCGGGTTCACCGAGATCGTCGTTCACTGGCCGGTACCGGACTCCGGCTTCGCCCTGGACACCGAGGTGTTCGAACGGATCGCCACCGAGGCCCTGGCCCAACTCGTCTGAACCATTCCCCTTCCGCAGCGGGAGAGACTCCGGAGACAGTCCGGGCCCGAGGGGTACCGCCTCCAGGCGGGGCGGTACCCCGGGAACCCCTCGGCATATGCCGGTGTCAGATTTCGCAGCTCAAGGACTCGCTCTCTCAGATGTGCGCCCCTCTGCACGCCCGTGCGACTCCGTACGGGAGAATGCCGGGGTGACCTCAGCTACCGACTCGCCTCTGCCTGCCGTGACCCGGCTGATCGCCACCGATCTGGACGGCACTCTCCTGCGCGACGACAAGACCCTGTCGGACCGGACGACCGCCGCCCTGGCAGCCGCCGAGGAGGCGGGGGTCGAGGTCTTCTTCGTCACCGGAAGGCCCGCCCGCTGGATGGACGTCGTCAGCCCCCATGTGCAGGGCCACGGCATGGCGATCTGCGCGAACGGGGCCGCGGTCGTCGATCTCCACGACGGCCGGCTGCTCACGGTCCATCCGCTGGACCGGGTCATCGCCCTGGACGTGGTCGCCGCTCTGCGGGAGGCCGCCCCCGGGGTTTCGTTCGCAGTCGAACTGGCCACCGGCATCCACTACGAACCGGCCTACCCCCCGTTCCACATGGACCCGGGCGCCACGGTCGCCGTCGCGGAGAAGCTGCTCCACGAGGCGGCTCCGGGCACCGGCGCACCGGTCCTGAAGGTCCTCGCCCACCACCCCGAACTGGCCCCGGACACCTTCCTCGCACTGGCCCGCGAGATCGCGGGTGACCGCGCGTCGTTCACCCGGTCCAGTCCCACCGCGCTGCTGGAGATCAGCGGCCTCGGTGTTTCCAAGGCCCGTACCCTGGCGTCCTGCTGCGCGGAGCGCGGGATCGGTCCGGACGAGGTGGTCGCGTTCGGAGACATGCCCAACGACGTGGAGATGCTGAGCTGGGCCGGCGCCTCGTTCGCCATGGGTAACGCCCATCCGGCCGCTCTGGCCGCCGCGTCAGGTGTGACGCTCACGAACGACGAGGACGGCGTCGCGGTCGTCATCGAGCGGATCCTTGCCGCACGCTGAGACCGCACGCTGAGACCGCAGGCTGAGGCTGTCTGCTGAGACCGCCTTCTGAGACCGCGCGCTGGAACCACCCTGAGGCCGCACACTGGAACCACCCTGAGGCCGGCTGTCGAAACCGCCCGCCCGGAGCCCGTCCGCGAAAGCGCACGCCTCCTGTGCGCCCGGACTGTCGGCGGGGAGCGTACGCCGGGATCCCGCGTCGGCGTACACACCTGGGCCCCTCATGTCCGGCCCTCCCAGGCTCTCAGAGCGGGACCTGCCAGGTCACGGTCGTGCCCCCGCCGTCCTCCCCGGCCCCCGGTCCGAACCAGCTCGCGCCGCCCAGGGACTCGGCGCGCCTGGAGAGATTGCGCAGGCCGCTGCGCCGGCCGCCGTCCGGGATGCCGACCCCGTCGTCCGTGACCGTCAGCCGTACGGCGTCCCGTCCGTCCGGCAGCACCGCGGTCGCGTCGACCCCGACGTCGACGCGCGAAGCCTTCGCGTGACGGAATGTGTTGGACAGCGCCTCCCGCAGAGCCGCGATGAGGTTCTTGCCCGCGAGCTCCCCCACCAACGAGTCCACCGGCCCCAGAAACCGGTGGGAAGGCATGAACCCCAGGGGCACCGCGGCCATGTTGATCTCCCGCAGTACCCGGGTCCGCAACCCTGACGGCGCCTCCGCCGGCTCCTGCTGCAGCGCGAAGATGGCGGTACGGATCTCCTGGATGGTCACGTCCAGTTCGTCGACGGCCCGGCCGACACCGGCCTGCACCCCGGGGACCGGGGAACGCCGCTGAGCGTCCTCCAGCATGATCCCGGTGGCGAACAGACGCTGGATGACCAGGTCATGGAGGTCCCGGGCGATCCGGTCCCGGTCCTCGTACACGGCGAGTCTCTCCCGGTCCCGCTGGGCTTCGGACAGCTTCAGAGCCAGTGCGGCCTGAGCGGCGAAGTGAGTGGCCAGCGTCCGCTCCGCCTGGGTGAACGGCCGGCCGCCCCTCGTCCGCGGGATGGAGAGCGCTCCGAGCACCCGGCCGCCGCTGCGCAGGGGGAGCAGCATGTGGGGGCCGAATCGGTCGGCCAGTCTGGTGATCATGCGGGGATCGGTCAACGAGTCGTCCAGGAACACCTCCTCACCCCTCAGGAGCGCCGCCACCACGGGACTCTGCGGCGGGATGATCACTCCGAGGGACGCGGACGGCCGGTCCCCAGCGACGGCGACGATCTCCAGTCCGCCCTCCGTGGCAGGGAGCAGCACGATGCCGGCCGCGGCCTCGGCGAGACGGCGCGCCTGTTCGGCGACGACGGTGAGTGCCTCGTCGGCGTCCCCGCCCGAGAGGAGGGCGGTGGTGATGGCCACCGAGCCGTCGATCCACCGTTCGCGCTGCCGGGCGGCTTCGTACGTCCGCGCGTGGCCGATGGCGATCCCCGCCTCCGTGGCCAGCACGCGCAGCATGTGCAGTTCGTCGTCCCCGAACGCGTCCCCGTCCTCTTTCTCCATCACATAGAGGTTGCCGAAGATCTTGCCCTGGACCCGGAGCGGGACCCCGAGGAAAGCACGCATCTTCGGGTGGGCGGCCGGAAATCCGGCGAAACGCGGGTCGGCCGCCAGGTCCTCCAGCTGGATCGGCGCACCCTCCTGGATCAGTGCGCCCAGGAGACCGGTGTGGCCGTCGGGCGGGCGGCCGATCGCCCTGGCGATCTCCTCGGGCACTCCATGGGTGATGAATGCGCAGAGGTTCTCACCAGGCCGTTCGACGACGCCGATGGCCGCGTACCGTGCATGGGCGAGCTCAGCCGCAGTCGCACAGATGCGCTCGAGGGTGGAGTGGAGCTCAAGGCCCGTGCCCACGGTTCTCGTCGCTTCCAGCAGCTGTGGAACACGCGCGGTCAGCTCCGCGGAGAGCCCTCGCAGGCTTCCGGCCGTCTGCTGCGGCGCTCCGGGCGAGGCCTGCTGACGCTGCTGGTCCTGCTGGTCCTGCTGGTCCTGCTGGGACATGACCCGAGCCTAATGAGCACCGAACAGTCCGGAAAGTCGGAATCGGGGTGTACTCGCCTTCTTCAGGCCCGTACGGGCGCCGCCCCCACCGGGGGCACGCGCTCCGGCCCGGTACGCACCGGCTCCTGCTCGCGTTCGAGCATCCGCCGCAGTGGACCGTCCTGCTCGGCCAGAGCGGCGTACGTCCCCTGCTGCACCACCCGGCCCCCGTCCAGCACCAGGACCTCGTCCACCGCGTCGAGTCCCGCCAGCCGATGGGTGATCAGCACGGTCGTACGTCCCTGAGTGGCCGCCAGCAGATCCGCGGTCAGCGCGTCCGCCGTCGCCAGGTCGAGGTGCTCCGCGGGCTCGTCGAGCACGAGTACGGGGAAGTCGGCGAGGAGCGCACGGGCCAGCGCCAGCCGCTGCCGCTGGCCGCCGGACAGCCGTGCCCCGTGTTCACCCACCAGTGTGCCGAGACCCTCCGGAAGTGACTGGACCCAGTCCAGCAGCCGGGCCGCGGAGAGGGCGTCCCGCAGCTGACCGTCCGAGGCATCGGTGCGGGCGAGCCGCAGATTCTCGCGGATGGAGCTGTCGAAGACATGGGCGTCCTGGGCGCACAGCCCCACGAAGGTCCTGACCTTGTCCCCGTCCAGGGCGGAGGCCTCCACGCCACCGAGACGGTACGACCCCTCCCGGGCGCCGAGGAAGCGGAGCAGGACCTGGGCGAGCGTGGACTTCCCCGATCCCGACGGACCCACGACGGCCACCCGCTTGCCGGGGTGCAGTGTCAGGCCGACGGAGTGCAGCGCATCACGCTCCGCTCCCGCGTACCGGGCCGACAGCCCTCGTACCTCGAGGGGGAAGGGCGAAGCGGGCGGTGCGGCCGGGCCGGCCGGTTCCTCCACCGGTACGGGGGCGTCCAGCACCTCGAAGACCCGCTCCGCGCTCCGCTCGACCCGCCGGCGGTACTGCACCGCGAGCGGCAGCCCGGTCACGGCC
>NZ_DATMVN010000629.1:0-2517 GCF_035563135.1 Streptomyces sp. | reverse complement strand
GTACGGGCGCCCGGCGGGCCCGGTGGCGATGCCGGTCCTCCGGTGCCGCGTCCGGGTCCCGGGCCGATCCCAGCAGCCCGAGGAGGAATCCCGCCGGGATGGTGACCAGGCCCGGGGTCTGGAGCGGGAAGATGCCGAAGTCCCACTCCGGGAAGAACGCGACGGGTGTGCCGGAGAACGCCGGCGACAGGGCCATGAGGATCCCGATCAGCGGAAGCGTCCCGTACACGGTCCACCGCACCCCGCGGGCGTTGAAGCCCGGCCGGAACAGGGCGTACAGCAGGACGGGCGGCAGGACCGAGGCCGCCGCCGCGAAGGACAGGGAGAGCAGCACCTGGGGGTTGCGGTCATGGGTGTACGCCGAGAGGAGCACGGCGAGCGCCCCGATCCCGACGACGGCCGAGCGGGCGCGCCGGATCTCCCTGCCGGAGGCCCTTCCCTCTCCCTGCGCACCCGACTTCGCCGTGAAGTCGCGGGCCAGGGACGAGGCCGCGGCCAGGGTGATCCCGGCGACCGCGGCCAGGGTGGTGGCGAACGCCGCGCAGGCCACGAGTGCGAAGAGCGGACTGTCGCGCGGCCCGGCAGCACCGGGGTCCAGGGCGCTGGTCACCATCAGCAGGGCGGTGCCGCCGGCCGGATCGGCGGCGTGCAGCAGGTCCCGGCCGATCAGCGCGGAGGCGCCGAGCCCGACGACGACGATCCCGCCGCACAGCAGGGCGACGGGGCTCACGGCCCAGAGGCCGGCCCGGCGGGCGGTCCGGGCGTCACGGACCGGGTGGAGCCGCATCATGATGTGCGGCATGCAGGCGGCGCCGAGCACGAGGGTGGCCTGGAAGCCGATCAGGTCGAGGCTGCCTGCGAGTCCGTGGCCGAACTGCAGCCCGGGGCGCGCGTAGTCGCCGCCCGCCTTGCTGCCTGCCTGCGCGGCGTCGAAGAGGGCGAAGGGGGACCAGTCGAAGCGTGCGAGGACGAGCCCCGCGAGCAGGGTGACCGTTCCCAGGACGACGGCGACCTTGAGGATCTGGATGTAACCGGTGCCCCGCATCCCGCCGAACGCCGAGTAGCAGACCATCAGCGCGCCGCTGGCGACGGTGCAGCCGGTGAGCGCACCGTCGGGCAGCCCGAACATGGCCGTCATCACGCGGCCTGCGGTGGTGAGCTGGACGAGCAGCAGCGGGGCGAGCACGACGAGGGTGGCCACGCCCAGCGCACGGCGTACGGAGTTGTCGCCGAGCCGGTCGGCGAGGAAGTCGCCCGTGGTGAACACGCCTTTGCGGCGCAGGCGTTCGGCGAACAGGCGCATGACCAGGGCCAGTGAGGCGACCGTCGCCAGGGCGAAGAGCAGCCCGTCGAAGCCGGCGAGCGCGACGGACCCGGTGGTGGAGAGCAGTGTGGCGGCGGAGACGTAGTCCCCGGCGATGGCCAGCCCCGCGCCGACGGGACCGAGGGTGGCGCCGCCCGCGTAGAAGTGCTCCGGATCGTCCTGGTCGGCCGCGGCGAGTCCGCACAGCAGCAGGGACACGGCGACGAAGCCGAGGAAGATGACCACGGCCAGGGAGCGGGCGTCGATCGCGCCGCTCACCGGGTTCGCTCCGCCGGCACGGCTCCGCAAGGGGCAGCTGAAGACATGCGCGCCATGGCAGCAGCCGGAGCATGGGCGGCACAGGGGGTGGAGGAAGGGCGCTGCGCCGGTACAGCCCGCCCGGCGCGGGACTGTGCGACGGCACAGTCACGCCGGGGGACGGATCTCCGGTTCCGGAAAGGGGAGGGGCGGATTCCTGCGGCCCGGCACCCTCGGCCCCGCTCCGCCCTGCACCACCGGGTCCCGTCCCGCCCCGCCAGGGACGGCCCCGCCACGTCCCGCTCCGTCAGGGACGGCCCCGCCACGTCCCGCCAGGGACGGCCCCGCTCAGTCCGCCAGCAGCCGCCGCGCCGCCAGTGCCAGGGAGACCTCGACCGCGTCCGAGGGCCGTGTCAGGCAGCGCCCCGTCAGCTGCTCGAAGCGCCGCAGCCGGTTCAGCACGGTGTTGCGGTGGCAGTAGAGCTTCGTCCCGGCCCGCTGCGCCGAGCCGTCCGAGTCGAGCCATGCGGTCAGTGTCTCGATGATCACGTCACGGTCCGCGGGGTCGAGCCGGTCCAGCGGCCCGAGGACCCGGTCGGCGAGCGCCGTCCCGAGGCCGGGCGAGGACACGACGAGCGCGGCGGGCAGGTGTTCGTCGAGCAGGATGGTGCCGCCTGACGCCGGACAGGCCCGCAGCGCCGTCTCGGCGAGGCGCCGCGCGTCGCCGACGGAGGCGAGTCCGTCGACCACGGAACTGATGCCCACGCGGGTGCCCGAAGGCACCGTCAGACCGGCCGCGAGTGCGGCGAGTTCGCCGTCACAGACCGCGTCGGGCCCGGGGGCCGGCGCGTCCTGCGTGTCGCCACCGGAGCGCGGCTCCGCCTCGGCGGCCACCGGGTCCGTCCCCAGCGGCAGGACCGCCAGCTCCACGTCCCCCGCCGAGTGCCAGAGCGCGG
>NZ_DATMVN010000628.1:0-26061 GCF_035563135.1 Streptomyces sp. | reverse complement strand
CTTCACCCGGGTGGGGGAAGGCGTGTCTGGTCCGACGACAAGTTCCCCGGTGAGGCGGCGAGAGTTCTCTCAAAGATCCTCCTCTGGCACTAGGGTCATTGTTTTGCCTACCCATTACTCTTGATGCAAGGCCACGCACGGTGGCCATGGAGGAGTGAAATGAGGAGCAGCAACCCGGTCTTCTCGCGACGGGGGTTCAGCCGCGACAACGGCTACGCGGGCTTCAACGCGGCGCCGCAGGCCGGGGCCCCCGCAGCGGGTGCCAACCCGTACGCGCAGGGCACCGCCGCCAACCCGTACGCCACGAACCCCTACGCCCAGCAGGACACCCAGTACGGCGCCCCGCAGGCGCCCGCGCGCTCCGGCGCGATGACGATCGACGACGTCGTCACGCGTACGGCGATGACGCTGGGCACCGTGGTGCTCACCGCCGCGCTCTCCTGGGCCCTGCTGCCGGTCGACGAGGCCAATCTCGGCAAGTCCTACGGCATCGCGATCGGCGCCGCCCTGGTGGCGTTCGTCTTCGCGATCATCCAGTCCTTCAAGCGCAAGCCGGCGCCCGCGCTGATCCTTGCCTACGCGGCCTTCGAGGGTGTCTTCCTCGGAGTGATCTCCAGCACGGTCAGCACCTACATCAGCCCCGGCACGGTGATGCAGGCGGTGATGGGCACCATGTGTGTCTTCGCCGGTGTCCTCATCGCGTACAAGATGCGCTGGATCCGCGTCACCCGCCGCTTCTACGGCTTCGTGATGGCCGCAGCGGTGGGCTTCGTGCTCCTGATGATGGTCAACCTGCTGTTCAGCGTGTTCGGCGGCGGTGACGGCCTCGGCTTCCGCAGCGGCGGCCTCGGCATCCTCTTCGGAGTCATCGGCGTCATCCTCGGTGCGTGCTTCCTGGCCCTGGACTTCAAGCAGGTCGAGGACGGCATCAACTACGGCGCACCGCGCGAGGAGTCCTGGCTGGCGGCCTTCGGCCTCACCCTGACCCTGGTGTGGATCTACCTGGAGATGCTGCGTCTGCTCTCCATCATCAACGGGAACGACTGAACCCCGTAGTCACGACGACGGAACGGCCCGCAGGCAGCGCCTGCGGGCCGTTCCGTCGTCGCGGGGGAGTGCGCAGCACGCGGCGTAGGCCCTTCGCGGGTCCGCGCCCGAAGGGCGGCGCGTTGGCGACCGTCCGGCAGGGGCGCGTAGGGTCACGGCGTGCTCGATACGACGCCCCTGATCACCGCCGTGGACCGATTCGCCGACCGCCTGCGGAGCACCCCGCAGAGCCGGCTGCAGCGCGGCGTGGCCGCAGAGGCCCTGGAGACGGCCAGAGAGCTGTCCGCCCGGGCCCAGCGCGCCGAAGCTCCGGACCAGGAACCGAGGACCATGCCGGACGCCGGGATATTCGCGGTCGGTGACCAGCTCGCCGTAGCGGGACGGGACCTGGCCGTGGCACTGGAAACGGCCTCGTCCCGGGAGCTGGACGAGGCCGTGCGGCGTGTCGAGGAGGCGGCGGCGAGGACTTTCGCACCCGGGCCGCGCTAGAACGAGGCGATGACGCGGTCGGCGAGGATGTAGACGTTCTCCTCGCCGCACGAGAAGGTCAGCGCGTAGGCGCCCGAGACACCGGAACCGCCCAGCAGTACCGGCTGCTCACCGGAGCGCAGCGAGTCGGCGAGCCGCTCGGCGGTCTCCCGGTGGCCGGGGGTCATGCAGAGCGTGGTGCCGTCGGCGAAGACGTAGACGTCGAGTGTGCCGAGGGGGCCGGGGCGCACGTCGGTGAGCTCCGTAGCCGTATCGGCGAGCCGCTCCAGGCGCTTCACGGTACGCTCATGGTCGGTGACCACAGGTGTCTGCACCGGGACGAAGTCCGGGTGCGAGGGGTGGCGGCGACGGGCCGCGGCCAGCTCGGGGGAGTCCTCGGCGTGCTCCGCGTACTCGGCGATCTCGGGCATGTCGGTGAGCTCGGCCAGTTCCGTCAGCTCGTCCAGGGCCTCACCCGCTTCGAGGTCCATCGCCTCCATGCCCGTGAAGTCGGTCTGGCGGGGCATGAAGAACGGGATGTCCTCGCCGAGTCCGCCCAGCAGGGACGGGGCGTCGGTGGCGTCACGCGCCTCCTGGGCCGCCCAGAAGGCGCGGGCCTCGGCGAGCTCGCGCTCCCGTTCCTCGGCGAGTGCGTCGACGACGGCCGCGCGTATCTCCTCGACGGGCGTACCGGAGCTGCGGTTCTGCTGCTCGGGCACGGACGCGTAAAGGCACCGTCCCTCCGCCAGCTCCGTGCGCAGGGCTGTGACCTGCTTGCGCAGCCCGTGAGCAGCGTGCAGAGCGGCGGCGCCGACGGCCGTGGCAGCGGCGGTGGTCAGCAACAGGGCAAACGGCATGGCGCTCACTGACATACTCCCGGTTTCAATCGACACCCCCGACTTCCTACATCAGCTTGTCTTGTACCGGTGCGCGCTGTCAGTGCATTACGTCACGAATTGGACAGGTCTTTGGGCCCGGTGTTTAACCCCGTGATCGGTGTGACCTGCAGGAACGACTCTCCCCCGGGACGCAGGTCACATCCTGGGGGAGATTCGGTCACGATCGGGGCTCGGACGGTTCAGGAGGCCCCCCGCGAGGGAGGGGCGGGACGGACGCGGGCCCGACGGAGCCGGTGGGAGGGCGGAGGCCGCCACGGCTCAGCTCAGCCGCTCGCCTTGTCGCTCGCGTTCCGCTACGGCTCAGCTCAGCCGCTCGATGACCATGGCCATGCCCTGGCCGCCGCCCACGCACATCGTCTCCAGGCCGAACTGCTTGTCGTGGAACTGCAGGCTGTTGATCAGCGTGCCGGTGATGCGGGCGCCGGTCATGCCGAAGGGGTGGCCGACGGCGATCGCGCCACCGTTGACGTTGACCTTGTCCAGCGGCAGGCCCAGGTCCCGGTAGGACGGGATGACCTGGGCGGCGAACGCCTCGTTGATCTCGGCCAGGTCGATGTCGTCGATGGTCAGCCCGGCGCGCTTGAGCGCCTGCTTGCTGGCCTCGACCGGGCCGTAACCCATGATCTCGGGGGACAGGCCGGAGACGCCCGTGGAGACGATGCGGGCCAGTGGGGTCAGGCCCAGCTCGCGCGCCTTGGTGTCGGACATGATCACGAGCGCGGCGGCACCGTCGTTGAGCGGGCAGCAGTTGGCCGCGGTGACGAGGCCGTCGGGGCGGAACACCGGCTTCAGGCCCTGCACGCCCTCCAGGGTGACGCCCGCGCGGGGGCCGTCGTCCTTCGAGACGACCGTGCCGTCCGGGGTGGTCACGGGCGTGATCTCGCGCTCCCAGAAGCCGTTCTTGAGGGCTTCCTCGGCGAGGTTCTGCGACCGCACGCCGAACTCGTCCATGTCCTGGCGGGTGACGCCCTTGATCCGGGCCAGGTTCTCGGCGGTCTGTCCCATCGCGATGTAGGCGTCGGGGACCAGGCCCTCCTCGCGCGGGTCGGTCCAGGTCGTGCCCTCCTGCTCGGCCCGGGCGGCGGTGCGGGCCTCGGCGTCGGCGAAGAACGGGTTGCGGGTGTCCGGCAGGCTGTCGGAGTTGCCCTTCGCGAAGCGGGACACCATCTCGACACCGGCGGAGATGAAGACGTCGCCCTCACCGGCCTTGATGGCGTGCAGTGCCATGCGGCTGGTCTGGAGCGAGGACGAGCAGTAACGGGTGACCGTGCAGCCGGGGAGGTGGTCCATCCCCATCTGTACGGCGATGATGCGGCCCAGGTTGTTGCCCTGCTCGCCGCCGGGAAGGCCGCAGCCGAGCATCAGGTCGTCGATGTCCTTCGGGTCCAGCTCGGGGACCTTGGCCAGCGCCGTTCGGATGATGGTCGCGGTCAGGTCGTCCGCGCGCAGATCCTTGAGGGACCCCTTGAAGGCCCGGCCGATGGGCGAACGGGCAGCAGAGACGATCACGGCTTCGGGCATCACGCGGCTCCATGAGGGCTGGAAGGCAGGAAGGCTGGGCTGCCTTGGAAGTTACCCGGACGTATAGCTGAGGTCACCCAACAGGCGATGTGATGCGGACCTCTTTTCTAAGCAACCGCTCAGTCGCCCGCATTGTTCCCCGGCGGAGGGGGCACGCTCCGGCGGAGAGGCACGCTCCGGCAAAGGGGGCACGCTCCGGCAAAGGGGGCACGCTCAGGCCCGCCGCCGCGCCGCCCCCGGCCCTCCGTCGTGTCCGGGCAGCCGCCCGCCGCCCGTGTGCGTCCCCGTGTCCTCGTGCGGCACCGGTTCCGTGTGGGCGGGCAGGCGCCGGCGCCTGCGGTGCTTCAGCAGGGCCCACGGCGCCCGTGCCGCCGTCACCTCGGTGCCCGCCTCCCGTGCGGCGCGGGAGGCCGCCTTGGCCACCGGCAGCATGCCCTCGCGGCGTGAGCCGTCCAGGCGGTCGGACTCCGGCCACAGACCCAGGGCCGCGCACAGGGTCGGCAGCATCGCCATCGAAGCGGTCGCGTAGCCCTCGGCGGAGGGGTGGTAGTTGTCAGGACCGAAGAGTTCCCGGGGATTCGCCTCGAACTCCGGACCGAGCAGGTCGCCCAGCGAGACCGTCCGCCCGTCCTGTTCCACCACACCGATCGTCTGGGCGGCCGCGAGCTGCCGGCTCACCCGCCGGGCCAGCCACCGCAGCGGCTGGTAGACCGGCTCGATCGTGCCCAGGTCCGGGCAGGTGCCCACGACCACCTCCGCGCCGGCCGTGCGCAGTCTCCGTACGGCCGTGCTGAGGCAGCGCACCGACTGGGTCGCCGGCATCCGGTGGGTCACGTCGTTCGCGCCGATCATGATCACGCAGACGTCCGGCACCCCTGACGGATCCGCCAGCACGAGGGAGACCTGACGGTCCAGATCGTCCGACCTGGCTCCCGGCAAGGCCACGTTCCGAAGGTCCACCGGCCGTTCGGCGACCGCCGCCAGCCCGGACGCCAGCAGCGCCCCAGGGGTCTGTCCGGCCCGGCGCACACCCTGGCCGGCCGCCGTCGAGTCGCCGAGCATGACGAAGCGCAAAGGGTCGGCAGGACCGGCGAAGGCCACCCCGTACCGCCCGTCCGCGCTCGGCGGGACCGGGGCACTGCCCCCGCCCACCTGCCGCTTCGCCAACTGCACCTCGGCCAGTACCAGGCCGACCGTCGCCGCGCCGATCAGCCCGACGCTGCCGCCCCCGTAGGCCGCACCCGCTGCGATCCGCCGCGCCACCCTCGCTCTCGACACAGTCCGGTCCACCTCCTCCGTGCCGCACAGCCGTACACAGCACTACCTGCCCCGTGGAGGGCGTAGCTCAATCGCTTCGTCCAATCTCCTCCCCGTACGCATACTCTTGCCTGACCATCACGGAGATCCCGGAGTACACGGTGCAATTCCACGATTCGATGATCAGTCTTGTCGGCAACACCCCGCTGGTCAGGCTGCGCAATGTGGCAGCAGGCATTCAGGCGACGGTCCTGGCCAAGGTCGAGTACTTCACCCCCGGCGGGTCGGTGAAGGACCGCATCGCGCTGCGCATGATCGAGGCCGCCGAGCAGAGCGGCGAGCTGAAGCCCGGCGGCACGATCGTCGAGCCCACCAGTGGCAACACCGGTGTGGGCCTCGCGATCGTCGCCCAGCAGAAGGGCTACAAGTGCATCTTCGTCTGCCCGGACAAGGTGTCCACGGACAAGATCAACGTGCTGCGCGCGTACGGCGCGGAGGTCGTCGTCTGCCCGACGGCCGTCGACCCCGAGCACCCGGACTCGTACTACAACGTCTCCGACCGGCTGGTCCGTGAGACGCCGGGAGCCTGGAAGCCCGACCAGTACTCCAACCCCAACAACCCGCGCTCGCACTACGAGACCACGGGCCCCGAGCTCTGGGACCAGACGGAGGGCCGGATCACCCACTTCGTCGCGGGCGTCGGCACCGGCGGCACGATCACCGGCACGGGCCGCTATCTCAAGGAGATCAGCGAGAACCGCGTGCAGGTCATCGGCGCGGACCCGGAGGGCTCCGTCTACTCGGGCGGCTCCGGGCGCCCTTATCTCGTCGAGGGGGTCGGCGAGGACTTCTGGCCGAGCGCCTACGACCGTACGGTCACGGACGAGATCGTCGCGGTCTCCGACAAGGACTCCTTCCGGATGACCCGCCGCCTCGCGAAGGAGGAGGGCCTGCTGGTCGGCGGCTCCTGCGGCATGGCGGTCGTAGCGGCCCTGGAGGTGGCCGAGCGCCTCGGTCCCGAGGACGTGGTGGTCGTGCTGCTGCCGGACAGCGGCCGCGGCTACATGAGCAAGATCTTCAACGACGAGTGGATGGCGGACTACGGCTTCCTCGACGATCCCGGCCCCTCCGCACAGGTCGGTGCGGTGCTCGACTTCAAGGAGGGACCGCTCCCCTCACTCGTCCACATGCACCCCGAGGAGACGGTCGGCGAGGCCATCGACGTGCTGCGGGAGTACGGCGTCTCCCAGATGCCGATCGTGAAGCCGGGCGCGGGGCACCCGGACGTGATGGCCGCCGAGGTCATCGGCTCCGTCGTGGAGCGTCAGCTGCTGGACGCGCTGTTCACCCAGCGGGCCACGCTGTCCGACCCGCTGGAGAAGCACATGTCGCCCCCGCTGCCGCAGGTCGGCTCGGGAGAGCCGGTCGAGGACCTGATGGCCGTGCTCAGCGGAGCGGACGGAGCCGACGCGGCGATCGTCCTCGTCGAGGGCAAGCCGACGGGCGTCGTGAGCAGGCAGGACCTGCTGGCCTTCCTGGCGAAGGGTGCGGCCCCCAAGCCATAGGGCCGGTTCCCGGGCTTCGCGCAAACGGTACGAGCGCGACACGTTGACGCAGCATCGGCTTAACACGCATCCGGCACAGTAAGGGGTGTCGGCAGGGAAACCCGCCGGCGCCCCATACGGCGACACGGACTACGGAGCGGCTCCCGGACCTCCACCGTCGCCAGGACGCGGCACCCGGCCCTGACCCGGGATCGCGTCCCTCGCGGGGACCGCCGTCGTCCCGCCCCCTGGGCAACCGGGGGTGCGGCGGTCCCCGCGATTATCCATGCGCGTAGACGTGGACACGGGCCCGGGCACAGGTGCAGGCGTTTCTCAGCCGTTTCCGCTGTCCCGGACGCACCGGACGCACCGAATGCCCCGGACGCCCCGGACGCCTCAGCCCTCCCAGTCGGTCGGGGACCGTTGCTTTCCCCGGCCCCGCGGCCACGCGCGGGCGGCATGTACGGCGTTCACGCCGACGATGCCCAGCCAGGCCACGACGAGCCCTTTGATCCCGGCGTTCGCGACGCCGATCGCGGACAGGGGGACGGCGAGGACCAGCGAGGCCACGCCGAAGCCGAACCGCTCCCCGAACGTCCCGGCCGGTCCGGCGGGCCGCGCGCCGCCCCGGGCGGCGGCCATCCGCTGCTCGGCGAGGTGCCGCCGCATCCGCTGGTCGTGCGTGCCGGCCAGCCGCTGCTCGGCCTTCTCCAGGAAGGAGTCGATGAGCGCGGACTCGTACTCCGGTCCGAGCTCGCCGCGGGCCTTCAGGGTGGCATCGAGCTCTCGCCTGAGCTCAGGGTCACGGGCTTCCATGCGCTTCACGGTACGAACCCCGGGCGCCCCGGTCATTGGGGTTAGCCCCCCTGTTTCGGAGGCCGTCGCACAGCGCGGGCCCCGGCGCGCCGGCGTAGCGTTGGTGCCGGAAGACGGGAGGCGCGCTCATGGCCACCACGACGACACCGTCCGCCCGTGCCATCCCCCGCACGTCCGGAGTGAGGGCACGTCTGGTCAACGAGGCCGAGCTGCGGGCGACGCTCTCCACCTTCCGCGAACTCTCCGACGAGGACTGGCGGCGCCCGACCGCCTGCACGGGCTGGACGGTCCGCGACATGCTGGCCCACACCGTCGGGCAGTACGAGGAACTGCCTCGCCCCTGGGTCGCCGTGCGCCGGATCCGGCGGGCCGCGCGGACCCATCCGGACCTCGGCCCCCTGGACGGGCACAACGAGGCCCAGATCGAGGACCGGAAGGCCGTCCCGGGGCGCGAACTGATCGGAGCCCTCGCCCACTTCGCCCCCCAGGGCCTGATCGCCCTGCGCCGCGTGCCGGCCCCGGTCCGCCGCAGGGTCCGGCCGAGCTGGCTCTATCCGGAGGCGAAGGCGCTGGCCGAGGACTCGATGGACCACCTCGGGAACGTCCTCGTCGCCCGGGACACCTGGATGCACCGGGTGGACCTCAGCGACGCCACCGGGGCGGAGCTGGTCCTCGACGGGCACGACCGGGAGATCGTGGACCAGGTGGTGCTGGACCTGGCCCTCTCCTGGACGGGCCCCGCCGTGGAGACCGACCTCCACGGCCCCGCCGGAGGACGCCGTCTGCTGGGCATCGGCACCCCGGCGGCGATCCTCCACGCGGACGCGGTCGACTTCGCCCGGCACCTGTCGGGGCGGCCGGTGCGCGGCAGCCTGGAGCTGGAGGGCGAGCCCGGGGCACGGGCCGCGCTGATGGCGGCCCGCGTCGTGTTCTGAGCCCCGCGGGTGAGACGCGGCGGGCGGTACGCGGTCCTGGTGGCGGACCGGGCGCTCACGGGGGAGTCACCTCGGCGAGGAAGGCCTCGGGGGTGACCGCGTGGCCCAGGGAGCTGATGACGGGGACCGGGGTGCGGTCGATCAGGACCGTCGGGGTGGACCGGACACCGCTCGCCCCGAAGGCCGCGGCCACCTGCGCCGCCCAGGGCAGGTAGGCGCGCTCCACGACCTTCTGCCGGAAGCCGTCGGTGTGCAGCGCCTCGACCTCGCCGGCCAGCCGCAGCAGCGTCTCCGGCTCGGCGAAGGCGTCCACGTCCTCACTGGGCTGATCGGCGTACAGCGTCCGCAGGAAGTGCATGAACGGCTTCTGCCCCTCGTCCGCCGCGGCCCCGAGCGCGGCCAGCGCCTGTAGGGAGCCGCTGCCGCCCGTGGCGTCGTCGATGAACGTGCCGAAGTGGTGGTCCACCGCGAATCTGCCCTCGTCCGCGGCGCGCTCCATCACCGCTCCGAGACCGAGCTCCATGCGCTTGCAGAAAGGGCAGCGCAGATCGGCGTAGACACTCAGCACATGCGTGGCCTCGGTGTCGCCGTAGCGGACGATGACGCCGCCCGGCCCTCTCGTGTTGGCTGGGATCATGCTCCCAGGGTCGGCAGGGGACGGCAGGCCCGCAATGCGAGCGGTCTGTGGCCACGCCTGAGAGCCGCCGCTGAAGATGGGACTTGACACGCCCTCTGACCTGGTCACTGCTAATTTGATGCATCTCTAACCGAGGTCATTCTGGGGCAAGGGAAATGAGAGCGGAGCTGACCAGGGGTTCTCGCTGCGTGTGAGCTTAGAGCGCCATCACACCGCCGCTGTTGTCGCGGGCGATGGCCTGCCACTCCAGCACCGGGCAGGCAGCGACCAGCAACGTGTGCGCCCGTCCACGCCGCTCGCGGCGACGCCGCCCATCGCCTCGTCGTGGACGGGAAAGTTGCCCTGCAGGGCGTCGCAGTGACCGTAGCCGTGGGACAACTGCCGCTCGCTCATGGTCCTGCTGCTCTCCACGATCTGCATGTCTCATGAGACATCGAGTCATGCAACAGGCTTCGGTGCGAAGTGGGCTTCGCGGTTCAGGTCGCCTCGTCGCCCGACAAGCGCGATGAGACATCAGCGGCTCCAGGCGTGGCGTGACGCGAATCCCACCATGCTCGCTTTCGGTGGCCTGTCGTCAAGCCGAGCCGCTGGAGTGAAACTTTCTCACGCTACTCTCACTTGACGCGCGAGGGAGGTGTGCCGGGGCGCAGCGGTACACCTCGCCGGGATGTGTGTGGAACCTGCAGCTCCTGCTCAGCGAGGCGCCCGCGTGCACCCGGTACGGGTTAGACGGCTTCCAGAGCCTGCCACGCCTGGAGCTGCTGCAAGCCGAAGACCTCCTTCACCGGGGCGATGCTCTCTTCCAGGGCTGTGGAGTCGCCATGACGCTGGATGGACTCGAATGTCGAGCGCAGCGACGAAACGGTGGCGCGCAGCCCCTGGTTTGCATAGATGACCACGGAGACACCGGCCTTGGCGATGTCGTCGGCGTGCCAGTCGGGGTACGTGGTCGGCACGATCACAACTGGCCGCCGACCGTCCCAGCGCTCAAGGAACTCCTCGACCTCGTCCTTGGTCTTTGACTTAGAGTGGATCAGGACCGCATCTGCGCCGGCGTCGACGTAGGCGTACGCCCGCTCCAATGCGACGTCGATCCCCATCCCGTTGATCAGTGCTTCGGTGCGAGCGACGACGAAGAACTCCTCCGTCCGCTGTGCCTGTTTGGTCACTCGGATCTTGCTGCAGAAGTCTTCCGTGCTCAGCAGCGTCTGGTCCCCGCCAGCAAAGCTGTTCAGCTTCGGGAACAGCTTGTCTTCCATACACACCGCGGTGATACCCGCAGCCTCGTACTCGTGGACCATGTGCGCCACGTTGAGGTTATTGCCGTAGCCCGTGTCACAGTCAGCTATGACCGGGATTCCCAGCGCCTTCTGCATGTTTGCCGCAGCCTCGAGGTACTCGGTCATCGTGAGAACACTTGCGTCGGGCAGACAACGTGCAGCCGAGACCTCAAGACTCGACGACCATACGGCGTTAAATCCGGCCTGTTCGGCCAGGACTCCACCGAGGGCATCGTGGGCTCCGGCAACGCGAACGAGCTCGCCCTTCGCGACGACCTCGCGGAACGAGGGGTAATTGCGGCGCAACATGTACGTTCTCCATTCAGTGATTGGATATTGATGAAAAGGGTGATTGCTCGTCGACCGCATAACTAAGGGCGTCGAGTCATGGCCAGGTCGAGGCGTCTTAAGAACATCAGGCAGGGCTCGGTGAGCGAAACAGTTTCCCGCAGGGGAGTCCAACACTCAGCCGACGTTCTAATGGCGCACGCCATAGGAAGCGATTATCGCGAGATGACTGCATTCCTGACGGGCGTGAACCTACCAAGGAACGCTGTGCAGAACTCACTGACGCAGTAGCTGCTACGCTCACGATTTCTACTGTTCAAGTCGCATTCACCATCGTGCGTGCAGCCGTGAAGAGCGGGACACGATTTCCAACTTGAGCTGCTGCGAAGGTGTCTGCGAGGTCAGAAACCCGGGTTTTAAGCCGGCACCGACACGCCTGAGGGGCTGGACCCTCACCTTGAGAGCGCCCAGTGCTGGGCCACCGCGAAACGATCTGCCGACACGCCTGGTTGCCAATAATGGAACCACAGGTGTGCGCATCCATCGGGCGCCTACGTTTTCCTGCGTAAAGATGAGAAATGAATATATCAAACCCGCATCCCCTCGCACGCCAGGAATGCAGCGACCTTATGGATGGATGCCGGAGCGGTGATGTCCTGTGATCGCTGGGCGATGAAATCTTGCGGCGCTTCACTTCCGGATGTCAAATCTGTGAATGGCAGGTACACGCAAGATGAACGTCCGGCATTGATGAGTATGCCCGATTCACCCGATCGCACTTGGGTGCTACGGGCAGGTAGCTCTACAGGGAACGGTCAATGATGATCAAGGGAACTGCAATGCAACGGTAAATAGCGCAAAGATATGGTCGACTCACCCGCCTCGAAAGAGGTGGCGCGGGCCCTGAACCCTGGTGATTTTTGGGTCCTTGGGCGGTTTGGCGAAGTTCGTCACTGCGTGTAGACGCCGTCCTGTGAGCACGGCAACAACGCTTTGACAGGCGGTTACGCGCGATGATTGCGTGTAGCTCGCCAGGGCTTGCTCGCGGCAACGGACTGCAACTCCGTGAGCCAACTGGGCTGTGGCGCCGTTGAGATGTGAGTGTTAGCGCGCATGGTTGGCCCGCTTCACCCCATCGGTCTACCGAATGCCGGTGCCGTCGCCATCGGTTTGGTCTGAGCAGCCGGCCGTCACTCGGATCACAGATCCCAGGCACATCGGCATCTCCGCCGTGCCACAAGCAAAAAGAGGTAGGAATGTCATCCATCACGGCCCCCTTTCGAGAGCCGGTCGCCCTCATTCCGCTGAGCGACGTTGACACGATGTTCCGCGAGGCGGTCGCCAAGGATCCCGACTATGTGGCGGTCACCGATCCGCATAGCGCACTGACCTACCGCGAACTGAACCTAGAGGCTGATCGTGTGGCCGAGGCGCTCAAGGCGCACGGTATTGCGGACGACGATGTCGTGGCCGTGGAGGATACGTGCACCGTTGGTGCCATCGCCGGGCTGATCGGCGTGTGGCGTGCCGGCGGCGTCATCATGCCGCTGGACCCGGCCCTGCCGGATGCGCGGCGGCGGAAGATGATGGACACAGCGAGACCTGCAGCTGTCATCAAGCCGTCCGGCATGTGGCCCGATGCGATCCACCGGCTTGACAAGGACTTTGTATGCTCCTCGCAGGAGCATGTCACAGTTCCGCGCCGCGGTGGGTACATCTTCTTCACTTCTGGCAGTACGGGGGAGCCCAAGGCAGTGGTTGGGGCTGCCCAGGGTCTGGCTCACTTCGTTTCCTGGCAGCGGGACACCTTCGCCCTCGGCCCCGGCGACCGCTTCGGACAGCTGACTCGGTGGTCCTTCGATGTGATGCTTCGCGAGGTCTTCACCCCACTGACAGCTGGCGCGACACTGTGCCTGCCCGGCGACCGGCACCCGGATCCGCGCAGCATCTTCCAGTACGCAAGACAACAGCAGGTCACCGTTCTGCATGTGGTGCCGTCCCTGGCACGGCTCTGGCTTCTTAACGATGCGAGGGACCTCGTCCTGCCCGACCTGCGGACCACATTCTTTGCTGGTGAACCGCTCGAGGGTGCTCTCGTGCAGAAATGGCGCGACCGGGTACAGCCTGACGCTCGTGTCGTCAATCTCTATGGGCCCACCGAGACAACCCTGGCGAAGTGCATGCTAGAGGTTCCACACGGGGCACAAGGACCCCTCCCGGTCGGCCACCCACTGCCCGGCTGCGAGGTGGCCATCTTTACTCCCGGCACCTGGGAATGTCCGGCACCCGGTGAGCCCGGCGAGATCGTTATCCGCACTCCCTACCGGTCAAGCGGCTATCTCTCTGCGACCGCTTTCGCCCCCAACCCGTTCCGCTCCGACCCGGACGATCTCCTGTACCGGACCGGTGACCGGGGCATCTTCGATGATGAGGGCCAGCTCCACGTCTTGGGCCGTATGGACGACCAGGTCAAGGTGCGTGGTGTGCGGATCGCGCTGCGCGAGGTCGCCCGTGCCTTGGAAAGCGTCTCTGGTGTGACCCAGGCGGCTGTCATCGACCACAAACACGACGGGCAGACACAGTTGCATGCCTACGTCGCCGCTGCGGATCCGAAAGCTGTGCCCCTGCGCGAGCTGCGGCAAGCCGTCAGCGCGGCCCTTCCTCCGGCCGCCGTGCCGAGCCGGATCACCCTGGTAGGGAGTCTTCCGCTGCTGCCCAACGGCAAGGTAGACCGTACCGAGCTGCGCCGGCGCAGCTCGGAGACCGAGTCGACCGCGCCTGCTGCGCCGGAAGCGACGCCTGCTCCCCACGTCGTGGCCCACGGAGCGGACGATGCCCTGACGTATGTCATGCAGGTCTGCCAGCGCAGCCTTGAGCTCGATTCTCTGGGGCCGGATGACGATCTGTTCGACCTCGGGGTCGACTCGCTGCTTGCGCTGGAAATCGCCACGGCCCTCGAGGAGAGCTACGGCGTCGAACTCGGCCTCGGCGTGGTCTTCGAGGCACCCACCGTGCGCGAACTCACCGCACGCGTTGCCGAGTTGACCCCTGCGCCGTCGGCAGGCAGCGAGGTGACGGCGTGATGGGCGGCAGCCAGCCTGACGCACTCGCATCGTGGAACCAGCGGCACAGACTGCTGCAGACCGTTACCGACGCCGAGCGCGGTGTCTTCAATCCCAACCACTGCGTCATCGCATTCAACGTTGAAGGCAGTCTCGACCTCGCGGCGCTGGATCGTGCCTGGCGTCAGCTGCAGTTGCGCCACTGGGTGCTGCTCACTTCCTTCGGAGATGACCAGCAGACCTGGAATCTGCAGCAGCTCGCTGAACCAGGCGCCCTGGTGGTGCTGGCTCGCAAGGCCGAGGCGAGCGTCGACGCCGGCACCGCGCACCCGGCGCTGCACGATGTTGCTGCCCAGCCATTCGACCTCCATCGGGGCCCGCTGGCTCGCATGGCCGTGCTAGAGACAGGTCCACAGCAGTACCAGGCGTGCCTCGCGATGGAGCACCTGATCAGCGATGGGTGGTCCTACGACGTGATGCTGCGTGACCTGCGCGCCTTGTACGCGGCGGAGACCACCGGTGAATCTGCGCCCCTCCCCGACATCGCGATGACCTACCCGGAATACGTGGCCGAGCAGAACGCCTACCTGGACACACCCGCCGGGCGCTTGGCGCGGGAACGCGTAGGACAAATGCTCAGCGAGGTCGGAGTATTCCCCGAAGTTGAACTACGCGGCTTCTCAGGAACCTGCGTGCGCCACGAACGCACCGCCCGGTTCACCGGACGCGTGGACCCAGACCTCTACGGCCATCTCACACCCGCCTCCAAGACGACGCGCATGACTCGCCTGAACCTGGTGCTAGCCGCCCTGCACGCCTCCCTCGGGGAACTCTCGGGCAGGTCCATCGTGGGATCGACCATGACTACCGCCAACCGGTCCAGCGCGCGCACCCGCAACACCGTGGGCTGGTTCGCCAGCAAGGTCATCGTCCCCAGCCGACCGGACGAACTGAACGATCTCTCCGCATTCCTCGACAGCCTGTCCAAGGGCATCATCGCCGCCATCGGCGCAAGCAAGGTGCCCTGGCCCACTCAGATTTATGACCTCGCCCGCCCCAGCTTCGGCTACCAGGCGGCGGTTCCTTTCGTCACCTTCAACGCCAAGCCTGCGCGCATGCGCACGAGCATCCCGGACGACCTGTTCGCAGGCGCCAGCAGCCAGCGAATCAAGCTGCGAATCGGCTGGCAAGACGCTGCCATCGCGACGTACTGGGATGAGCACGACGGAGTCGACCTGGCCATCGACTACAAGACCGACTGGTACAGCTGCGCCGACGTTGAAGTGTTGTGGGAGCACATCGTCCGCCACCTCAAGTTGCTGGCGTCGGCCTTCGCCGGCTGAGCCACCGCGAAAACGCCGCACGAACAGGAACACCATGCACATCCTCATGATTAATTCAGGCCGGGGCGAGGTCCTGGACTACCTTCCCTCCGACGCCGAACTCACGGTGATCACTGAAGACGCCTACACACATCTGTATCCGCCCGCTACCCGCATCCATGTCGTCAAAGACATCGGCGATCTCACGGCCGTACGCGCACTAACCGCCACCATCCACGCCGACAGGTCGATTGACCGCATCGTGGGGCCTTCGGAGCGCAGCCTCCAGGCGGCTGGCTACCTGCGCTCATTCTTCGGCATCGACGGCACCAGCTACGACGTGTCCAATCGCTTCTCCAACAAGCTGGCTATGAAGAACGCCTTGAAGCAAGCGGGCCTTCCGCTCACGGACTACCGGGGAGTGTGCGGCGTCGACCAGATCCACGCTGCCATCGAGGACCTCGGCTATCCGGTGGTGGTCAAGCCTGCCCTCGGCGCGGGCGGCTCGGACGCCTTCGTTCTCCGCACACCCAGGGACCTGACAGCTCTGGTCGACACCGAGCAAGGCGCGGGCCTGCGCAAAGTCAGCTGCCCACTGTTGGTCGAGCGGTTCGTCGACATGAGCGCCGAGTATCACTGCGACGGCGTGGTTCGCGCCGGCAGCTGCGACTTCCTCGCTGTCTCCAGCTACTTCACACCGCTACTCAGCCGCGGAGAGAATTACACTGGCTCCTACGTCCTGCCCAAGGACCACCCCGACACGGCGACAGCCACCGCACTGCACCAAGACACCGTCGAGGCACTCGGTCTGGACGCCGGCGTCACGCACATGGAGCTTTTCCGCACCCCCCAGGGCCTGCTGGTGAGCGAGATCTCCTGCCGCCCAGCCGGCATCGGCGTCATACCCGGAATCGCACGGCAGACCGGCGTGGACCTGTGGCACGCCTTCATCGACGCGGAACTCGGACGCACGCCCAGCGTGCAGCCGCGCCACACGCCCAGCCGGGGCATTGTGGTCAACTGTGCCCTCCCGCTGCGCTCCGGCCGCATCATCCGCATCTCCGCTGCGGAGGACCTCTCCGAACTCCCCGGCGTCACCGCCGTCGACATGCGGGCTAAAACCGGCGACTTCATCAGCCCGCGCTTGTTCACCTCCTCCGCCAGCGGCTACGTCTTTCTCGAAGCGACCTCACTCCAGGAGGTCGAACAGCTCGTGCACAACCTAAGGGAGAGCTTCGTCCTGGACGTAGAGCCCGTCTGACCTCCGCCTGACCACTTACTACCTGACTTCCACGAGAGCCCATGAACCTCCCCCCCCTTTCGGCCCATACTCCGGCCCGCATCCTGGTCGTCGACCCGATCGCCCCCAGCGCCCTCGAGCAACTGCGCAACAACTACGACGTGACGGTCCGCATGCAGCCGCCCGAACATGAGCTCGGCACCCTGCTCAAGGAAGCCGATGCGATCGTGCTGCGCAGCGGGGTCAAGCTCCCCGGACACCTGATCGCCGCCGCTTCCGGTCTGAGGGTGATCGCTCGCGCCGGCAACGGCACAGACAACATCGACCTCTCCGCCGCCCGCGAGGCAGGCGTCCAGGTCTTCAACATCCCCAGCGTGTCATCGTCCGCGGTCGCCGAGCTGGCGCTTGGCCTGGCCTTCGCCGTGGCCCGCAACATCGCTCTCGCTGACCGCGAAGTGCGCGGCAACATCTGGCGCAAGGCTGAGCTCGCCGGGAGCGAGCTGTCCGGCAAGACGATGGGCATTGTGGGCCTGGGCAGCATCGGCACCAAGCTCGCCGCGCTCGCCAGCGGCATCGGAATGCGGGTCGTCGCCTCCGTGAATCGCCACAGCGACGACCGGCAGGAGCAGTGCCGCCGACTTGGCATCGAGCTGCAGTCCACCACCGACGTACTGCGCCAGGCCGACGTAGTCGTTCTCGCCTGCCCCCTCAACGACCACACCCGGCAACTCATCGACGCGCAGGCCCTGCGCCATATGAAGCCGACGGCCTACCTCGTCAACGTCGCCCGGGGCGGTGTAATCGACGAAGGCGCCCTGCACACTGCCCTTAGCGACGGCACCATCGCCGGCGCAGCGCTCGACGTCCTGGCCACCGAACGACAGCCCAGCCGCCTGGCGGACCTCAACAACGTCGTCCTCACGCCGCACATCGGCGCGATGACCCACGATTCGCAGGACCGGATCGGGCAGCTGCTCCTCAATGGACTTCAGCTCGCCCTGGCCGGACAGGACGCCCCCACCCGAGTGTGCTGACCTCAGACGACCACCACCCCCGCGACAACCAATCAGCAAGGCCAACGCACGTGAACCACAACCTCAACGTTGCCGTCATAGGCGGCACCGGCTACGCCGGCGGCGAACTGTGCCGCCTCCTGCTCAACCACCCCCATGTCGACACTATCTGGCCCACCGCCCGCGGAGAGGAGGAATTCGAGCGTATCCATCCGAACCTTCGTGGCAGCGGACTGCACTTCACCAGCCTCGAAGCCGTACGCGCCCGGGTCGATGAGCTCGACATCGCCTTCTTCTGCACCCCCTCAGGCGAGGCGATGCGCTTGGCAGGCTGGTTCCTGGACCGCGGCGTCCGAGTGATCGACGTGAGTGCCGACTTCCGCTTCACCGACCCCGACAGGTACCAGCGGGTCTACGGCAGCGCCCACCAGGCTCCGGACCTGCTGGCCGAGGCGGCATACGGGGTCACCGAACTGAACCGCGACGCCATCTCAAAGGCCCGCCTGGTCGCCAATCCCGGCTGCTACGTGATTACCGCGATCCTCGCCCTAACGCCGCTGCTGCGCGCCGGCTGGGCAGACCTCGATCAGGCGATACACATCAGCGCTGTCAACGGCACAACGGGTGCGGGCAACAAGCCCAAACGCGCCATCATGCACGCCGAAGCCCTGAACTCCATGCTCCCTTACAGCATGGAGGGACACCGCCACGGCCCTGAGCTCGAGACACACCTGGCTTCCGCAGCGGGACGACCCCTCACGATTGACTTCAACACTGCTCACGGCAACTTCGCCCGCGGCATCTACCTGCAGGCCAATCTGGCCGTACGTCCAGACCTCGCCGACAGCATGACCCGCCAGGGCCTGCTTTCCCTGCTCACCGACTACTACGGTGCCGGCGGGGACAAGGAGTTCTTCGTCCGCATCAATGATCTCGCCAAAAGTGGCGGCTTGAACGCCAAGGACTACGACATCTATCCGAGTCTCGCCGCGGTCAACGGGTCCAACTTTTGCCACATCGGTGCGGACTACGACGCCGATCGCGGCATCATCAAGCTGCTCTCCGTCACTGACAACCTCGTCAAGGGCGCCGCTGGCTCCGCGATACAGAACATGAACGTGATGATCGGCATCGACGAGACCACCTCCCTCCGCCAATACGGACTGTGACGATGCCTGGAACCGTCGCTGCCCCGCGCCGCCTCCAAAACCAACCCATCGAGCCCGGACAGCGTTGGCTCTTCTCCGCAGGCTTCAACTGCGCCCCCGGGATGACCGACACCTCACGAATCGACAGCGAACTCAACGATCTTCGCTACCTGGCAGCCCGCGGAGCCAAGGTCGCCGTACTCTCCCACCAGGGAAGCCACCGTGACGGCACCGCCACGCACCTACACGAGGCCGCCGCCTACCTCACCCGTCAGCTCGGCCAGCCGGTGAAGTACGTACCCGAGAACGCATCGGATGCCGCGGTCAGAGCCACTCACGGCCTGGCGGACGGACAGATCGCGCTGTTTGGCAACAGCCGACTTCACGCCGGCGAAGAGGACAACGATCCCGAGCTTGCGCGCCAGTTCGCCCAGCTCGGCGACTACGCGGCCATCGGCGGCTTTTCAAAGGCCCACCGCTGCCACGCCTCCAACGTCGGCATACTCGATCACTTGCCCGGATGGGCCACCAACAGCCTCATCCACGAAGCTGACCGGCTCACCCCCTGGACCGGCCGCGCCACCGACACACTGTCCATCGCCGCAGTCGGCGGGCGCAAGGCCGAGAAGAGTTTGATCGGTTTGCCCTGCTTTGCTCGAAACTACGACATCGTCATCCCCGGCGGCGCCGTCCTCAACCATCTCCTTCGCCACCTGGGTCACGACATCGGCGACTCTTACCTGGGCGAAAATCCCGGGCGTCGGGCCACAGCCACACGCGCCGCACTTGAGAACTCGCGAGCACGCATCCATGTGCCGAGCCAGGTGGTCATCGCTCGGGACGACGGGACCTGGCAAGACGCCCAGACCATCACCATCTCGGATGGTGTGCCCGCCGGGTACGCGATCGTCGACTTCCTCCTCCAACCCTGGCTGATCGAGGAGCTGGAGCGTCTCATCGCCGGAGGCCGCATGCTGATCGCGGGCACCCCTAATCTGCACGCGCTCGGCCACACCCACGCCACCTCACCACTGTTGGCCTGGGCAGAATCTCCCGCCGTACACGCCATGCTGCTGGGCGGCGACACCGTCGCAGAACTCCCATTCAGCGGCCCCACCTCCACCGGTGGCGGCTCGGCGCTGTGCTACCTCGAACAAGCCGACCTCGCCGTACTGGAGGCGCTGCGGCGCAACGCCGCTGACGATCGCAAGGACCGCCCGTGAATTTCGACCTCCACCTTCCCACCCGCGTCGTCTTCGGACGAGGACGCTTGGACGAGCTCGGCCGTGTGACCCGTCAGTTCTCCGATCGCGCCCTGCTGATGACCGGGCGCACGGCCATGCGAACCTCCGGCTACTTGCAACGCGCCGTCGACATTCTGCGCGCCGCTGGCGTCAAGGCCGAGGTGTTCGAGGGCGTCTCCGCCAACCCGCGCTCCGACGAGGTCGACCAGGCCATGCGGTTGGCCCGCGCCCACCACGCCGGGGCCATTATCGGCATGGGCGGCGGCAGCGTCCTCGATGCAGCCAAGGCTGCAGCCGTGGCCATCCAGCACACTTCCGTCGGCCCTCTGGTGGGCACCACGATCGCCCTCGAGACCGACACCCTGCCCGTGATCGCGGTACCCACCACTGCCGGCAGCGGCGCCGAAGTCACCAAGGGCGCGATCATCACGGACATCGGCCGCGGCTTCAAATCAGGCATCCGAGGAGACGCGCTCTTTCCTCGCGTCGCAGTCGTCGACCCCACACTTACCGATCACCTGCCGCGGCGTGTAGCTCTGGAGTCCGGTTTCGACGCGCTCGCCCACGCGGTCGAGGGAGCCGTTGCCCGCCGCTCCACCCCGCTCAGCAGGAACCTGTCTCATCAGGCCGCCACCTTGTTGTCGGAGCATCTACCTCGGGTCGCGCAGGACCGTGCCGACGCGCACAGTCGCGATGCCTTGTCTCTTGCCGCCCTCCTCGGCGGGATCAACGTTGCCAACGCCAGCACGTGCCTGCCCCATCGTCTACAGCAGGCAATGGGACAAGGAGGGCCAAAGGAGCCTTCCCACGGTCTCGGACTCGCCATCCTCTATCCCGCCTGGCTGCGGTACGCCTACCCGCACGCCCCGGGCGCCTTCGACGCCATCGCCGCTGCCATGGGACACGACGACATCCACCGCGCCGTGTACGAGTTCCTGAACGGCATTGGCCTGCACACCACATTGAGCTCGGTCGGATACAGCCGGGAGGACATTCCGGCATTCCTTGCAAACATCAGCGGAAATCTCGATAACGACCCTATCGAGGACATCGACGACGCTCTGATAGAGGACCTGTACCGCAGCGCGCTCTAACGAGTCGGAGCCACGCAGAAAGCCAGCCTTCCCGCCTATGAACACATTTTCCCGTATCGGCGCCGCAGTCAGAGACGGCACCACCGGCTTGCCCAAGCAATTTTGGTGGCTATGGACCAGCACGCTGATCAATCGCCTCGGCAGCTTTGTCACCACATTCCTCACGCTCTATCTCACAACCGAGCGCGGCTACAGCATCAGCTATGCTGGCCTGGTTACTGCCCTGTACGGAATAGGGGGGTCTGCGGCGGCACTGATCGGAGGAGTTCTCGCCGACCGCGCCGGACGCCGCACCACACTTCTAATATCCCAGGTAGCTACAGCTATCACCACGGCCGCCCTCGGGTTCGTGGAGAACCCGGTACTTGTAGCCGTCGTCGCAATGCTAGTGGGGATATCTAGCAATGCGCAACGTCCTGCAGTGCAGGCGATGATGGCTGACATCGTTCCGGCCAAGGATAGAGTTCGGGCGTTCTCTCTGAACTACTGGGCCATCAACATAGGTTTCGCAGTTGGTTCGTCAGCTGCTGGCCTGATCGCCCAGCATGGTTATCAACTACTCTTCCTGATCGGATCTGCGGCTACGCTCCTGTGCGGACTAGTGGTATTCGCTAAAATCCCAGAGACTAGACCAGCGCCCTCCGCGTCGGGTGATAGCAGCGGAGAAGTTGGTATCGGGTCGGTTGCCCGAGACGGCAAGTTCATGACGCTAGTGCTCTTGTCTTTCCTGATCGCCATGCTGTTTCAGCAGGCTCCGACATCCCTGCCGGTCAGTATGAGTGGCGAAGGGCTCACAAGCGCCAACTACGGACTGGTAATCAGCGTCAACGGCATACTCATAGTGCTTCTTCAAATACCGCTGACGCGCCTGATCGACAACAGGAATCAAGGGTCCCTGATGCTGATCTCGTGCCTGCTGTGCGCCGGGGGGTGGGGGCTAACCGCAATGGCCACCTCGGTTCCTTTCTATGCGTTGACGGTCGGAGTCTGGACCCTGGCCGAGATCATCCATTCACCGACCAATATGGGGCTTGTCATCTCCCTGTCGCCCACCCACGCCCGAGGTCGGTACCAGGGGATGTACTCACTGGCGTGGCAGGCCGCCTCCTTTGTTGGCCCGCTTCTGGCTGGAACAACGATCGACCGCTTCGGCGACACCACATGGTGGCTCTCCTGCACTGCCGTCGGCGTAATCGCTGCGTGCGGCTATTACATGCTGCTCCGGGGTGCCGGGAGCGCTCCGGCGCAGCAGGAAGATAGGACAAAGGAATCAGCGCTGGCTGAGCAGTGACATTCTGTAGGTGTGAAGAGGGCTGTGGCCAACATCCATCAAGGATGTTGGCCACAGCCCTCTTCACGTAGTGTCCAAGCCCTACGCACCGCTGGTAAGGGTCACCGCACCTGGCACTTTCCACTCGGCGGGCGCAGACCATGCTGTCCAGCGATCGCCCCACCAGGGTGTACCGGCCTCAATCATGTCCACCACCTTCCGAGCCTCTGCTCGAACCATGTCTGCCTCGCCCGGCCTGAACCCGCCTGAGCGGGCTCGTTCCTCGAAGTGCTCGAGATCCTTCCACTGGTAGCCGCTACGGTCGGCAGGAATCCAGATATCCAATTCTTGATCGAGCGTGTCGAATCCTAGAGGGGTACGGCGCATGGGCTCTTGAAAGTTGATGTACCAGCCGCTGAATTCTCCATGCTTCCAAAAGTGCCAGACGGAGTAGCCGTCTCCGGGTCGTTGCACCTGAAGAACCCCTTCGGACTGCCATGTGTGATCAAAATGTACCCACGGATGGAGTCCCCAGGTGAAATCTCCTGTGCCGAATGTCAAGGGAGTTCCATGGAAAAGATACACTGCGAGGAACTCTGGATGATCCTCCACTGCTGTGACCGGATACACGATCCACTCGCGGCCATCGAGTATCTCGCGCCGCCTTATGACCTCTCCTGCGTTAAAACGCCTCATGGGCATTACTGTACCGTCCCGGTAGGAGGAGCCATCACACGGGCATCGGCGCGAAGGGCTCGACCATTGCAGGGTCTTCGAATTTAACCGGGCTTTGCCTCTCTGTGGTTCCGCCGGGTGGTCGCGCAGCGTGACCTTAGGCGTTGGTGGTCGCGGTTGCGGAAGCCGAAGGCATTGCGGGCTTCGAGCTTGACCAGGCGGTTATTGCCCTCGCTGGCGGCGTTGGTGATTCCGGTGATCACGTAGGTTTCGATGCCGTCCCACCATTGGTCGACGGTTTCGGCGAGGGTGATCAGTTCGGGCAGGTGGGGGCGGTCGGCGCAGAAGCCCTGGAAGCGATAGCGGGCGGCGGAGATCGCGGCACGGTCGGGGGTGACGTGGGCGTGCTTGAAGGTGAGGTGGAGCAGGTCGCGCAGGAGTTCCTTGGCCTGCCAGGCCTCGTGGATCTGCCGTCCGTAGGTGCCCATCTGCGTCAACTCGGATGTGAGGAAGGCGAGTTGGGGAGGGATGAGGTCTTCTTTGTTGCGGCGCAGGAGCTTGCGGACGGTGTAGATCGCGTCGCCCTTGCAGGCGCGTCTCCCGTGCTGCTTCCAGGTGAGGCGGCGGCGCAGGTCGGCGAGGTGGCGCTGGGCGAGCTGAACGATATGGAAGCAGTCCACGACGATTTCGGCCTGGGGCAGGGCCTTGCGGACGGCGGCGCGGAAGGTGGTGCACAGATCGATCGCGACATAGCGGACCTGGTTGCGCCAGGGAGCGGTTCAGCCGCGCCATCCGGTCAACCCACGACCCGAAGGCTTCCCCCATCCGCGGGGCTGTGACCAGCGCTAATCGCCGTGGCAGCACTGTTGTCACCTCTAGAAAGTGACGCAGGACACTCTCATGTAGAGGTACACGCTATCAAGCGCACTATCACGTTGGGGTTCACGCCCTCATTTCGACCTTCCGCCCTCAACGCCGGGTGCGGCAGCCGTGTCCGACGCGGGGGCTGTATATGGACATGCAGACCGCTTGCTGGCTGAATGAATTCCTCGGCGCCCGACCGGTGCGGCGGAACTCCGGAGGGGACAGACATGAGCGGGAGCAGCCCGGCTGCGCGGTTGCAGCGGCTCTTCGAGGGGCGGCGGCTCACGCCCACCCAGCGGCGGATCGCACACTCCATGGTGCGGCGGGCCGCCGATGCCCCCTTCCTGTCGAGTGTGGAGCTGGCCGAGCTGGCCGGGGTCAGCCAGCCCTCCGTCACCCGCTTCGCCGTGGCGCTGGGGTTCGACGGGTACCCCGCGCTGCGCAGGCACCTCAGGGAGGTCACGCCGGACGGGGCGGCCGGCAGCCACGGCGTGGAGGAGAGCCTCAACGAGTACCAGCAGGCGGTGCGGGCGGAGATCGAGAACCTGCGGCAGCTGTCCGAACTGCTCGCCGACCCGGCCCCGGTGGAGCGGGCGGGGCGGCTGCTCGCCGGGTCCAGGCCGCTGCTCGTGCTCGGGCTGCGGGCCGCCTCCTCGCAGGCCCGGGGCTTCGGGTACTTCGCCGCCAAGGTGCACCCGGACGTACGGGTGCTCGACGAGGGCGGCAGCATGCTGTACGACCGTGTCGACGCCGCCAGGCGGGCGGGTGCGAGCGCGCTGATGTGCTTCGCGCTGCCGCGGTATCCGTGCGAGGCCGTGGACGCGCTGGCGTACGCGCGGGAGCAGGGGCTGACCGTCGTGACCGTGGCCGATTCGGTGTTCGCCCCGGTGGCGGCCCACAGCGATCTGCTGATCCCGGCCGCCGTGGGGACCGGGCTGGCCTTCGACACCGCGTGTGCGCCGATGCTGCTCGGGAGGGCGCTGCTGGAGGCCATGTGCGACGGGCTGCCCGAGGCGCAGGCGCGGCTGGAGGAGTTCGACGCGGGGGCCGCCGCGCGGGGGCTCTTCGTCGAGTAGGAGGAGCTCAGGTCCGGCGGCCCGGGTTCCGCCGGTTCTCAGACGTCGCTCATCTGTGCCCGTTAACCTCCGCGCCCAGAAGGTCCACAGGGAACCGTGGGAGAGGGGTACGGAG
Organism: Streptomyces sp.; assembly: GCF_035563135.1. Taxonomy (GTDB): domain Bacteria; phylum Actinomycetota; class Actinomycetes; order Streptomycetales; family Streptomycetaceae; genus Streptomyces. The sequence goes on along the minus strand of NZ_DATMVN010000628.1, from coordinate 1,246 downwards.
ATGGGACGCGGAGCGCAGTCGTTGGCGAGAGTGGCCGTGATCGTACGGGCCGGGGCCGCGCCGTTGTGGTGGCCGGGGCTGCTGGCGGCGGCCGTCGGGGCGTTCGTCCCCGGCCTCACCGGCCGGCGGGTCGGGCTGCTGGCCGGGGCCGCGCTGTTCCTGGTGACCCTGGCCGCCGTGGCGTCCGCACGGACGGGGCGGTACGCGGAACTCGCGAAGGGCGCCGCACGGGCCGGTCGCGGTGACTTCCTCCAGGACCGGGACGTCACCGTACGGAACTGGCGGCGGGGCCGGCGCTGGTGGCTGGCCGGTGCGTTCCTCGTGGCGGTCGCGAGCGCGTATGTGCTGCCGGGGGCCGGAGGGCTCGCGCTGGCCGGGGCCGGCGCGGGGCTCTGGGTCAAGGCCGTACGGCTCGGACAGCGGGAGCGCCGGGAGGACGTCCTGTACTGGGTGCGCACCGACTGGGCGCAGCGCGGCCGGCCCGCGGGCAGGCAGGTGAAGGCCTACCGGACGACCGGACCGGTGGCGGGGGACGCCGCGCCCGGTGGGGCGCGGCGCCGCCGCCGGTGAGGAGGCCGCGTCAGACCTCCAGTTCCGCTTCGATCTTCCGCAGCTGGTGGCGGGCCATCGCGAGGTTGGCCCGGCCGCCGTCCAGCACGAGGTAGAGGAACAGGCCGTTGCTGCCACGGGTCTTGAGCAGCCGGATCAGGTGGTACTGGGTGTTGAGGGTGATCAGGATGTCCTCGATCTCGTCCTTGATGCCCAGGTGCTCCATGGTCCGGAGCTTCGCCCGGACGACGTCCGTGTTCCCGGCCGCCGCGACCTCCAGGTTGAAGTCCTTGCCACCGCCGAGGGTGCCCAGGGCCATGCCGCTGGTGTAGTCGACGAGTGCGACACCGAGGGCCCCCTCGATCGACGCCATCGCATCCTTCAGTGATGCTTCGGTGTTGGCCATAGTGCTCGTTTCCTTTCCCTGGCCGGCCCGGTGGCCGGTCCGTTACTGGCTGGTGCGTCGTCCGCCGGCGGCGGGTGCGTCTTCGGCCGGTCCGGGTGTCATGGGGGATCCGGTGCGGTGGTGCGGCGGGGCAGGGCCCCGGGCTGCTGCGGGTGCGAGGGCGGCGCGGGGCGGTCGGCGCGGTCCTGCGCGGCGTCGACCAGCTCGCCGATGCGTGCGCCGGCGCGGCGGCCTTCGAGATGGAGGCGGCCCACGTTGATGCGGTCCTCGGCCAGCAGGGTGAGGACGGCG
>NZ_DATMVN010000627.1:0-29012 GCF_035563135.1 Streptomyces sp. | reverse complement strand
GTCTTGGGCACGCCGACGATGGGGAGGCCGGCCTCGGAGAGGAGACTGGCCGCCTTCAGCGTGCCTTCGCCGCCGATCGGGATGATCGCGTCCAGTCCGAGATCGGCGACATGGCCCTTCGCGCGCTCCACGCCGTCCCGCAGATGCGCGGGCTGCACACGGGAGGAGCCGAGGATCGTGCCGCCCCGGGCGAGGATACCGCCGACCGCGTCGAGGTCGAGCTTGCGGTAGTCACACTCGAGGAGACCCTTCCAGCCGTCGTGGAAGCCGATGACCTCGTCGCCGTGGTCCACCACCGCGCGGTGCACGACGGAACGGATGACGGCATTGAGGCCGGGGCAGTCGCCGCCGGAGGTGAGCACACCGATTCGCATTGCCCGGGAAACCTTTGCAACGTGGGCCGACGCCGGACCACGTCGTCCGGTTGGATCCCGCTACCTTACCGGCGAGAGGTGTCCGGACCGAACCCACTGTCCGACTGCTGGACGTCCACCGGATGTACACCGGCCGCACACGTACGGACCGGCTCCTCGAAGGAGCCGGTCCGTACGGGCTGCGTCAGGCGGGCTGGGTCGCCGCGGCGATCCGTTCGGCGCGCAGCGCCTCGTACCACCGGTCGTCGCTCGGCGGCAGCGCGTTCACGTCCAGGGCCAGCTTGAGGAGGAGGTCCGCGATCAGCGGGTTGCGCGCCAGGACCGGCCCGTGCATGTAGGTGCCGAAGACGGTGTCGTTGTACGCGCCTTCCGTGCCGTCACCCGTGCCGTTGCCCCGCCCGAGCCGGACCCGGGCGAACGGGCGCGCCGCCGGGCCGAGATGGGTGATGCCCTGGTGGTTCTCGAAGCCGGTCAGCGGCGGCAGGCCCAGGTTCGGATCGATGTCCCCGAGCACGTCGCCGACGCACCGGGCGCCCTCGCCCCGGGTCGAGACGACATCGAGCAGCCCGAGGCCGGGCTCGCGCTCGCCGAGGTCGTTGATGAACTCGTGGCCGAGGATCTGGTAACCCGCGCAGACCGAGAAGATGATCGCGCCGTTCGCCGCGGCCCTGTTCAGTCCGCCGTCCCGGCGCAGCCGCTCCGAGGCGAGCCGCTGCGGCCGGTCCTCACCGCCGCCGACCAGGTAGATGTCACCCGACGTCGGGATGGGCTGGTCGCTGCGCACGTCCACGCGCGACACGTCGAGACCGCGCTGGCGTGCCCGGCGCTCCACCACCAGGGCGTTGCCCTGGTCGCCGTAGGTGCTGAGGAGGTCGGGGTAGACCCACACCAGCCGCAGGCTGTTGTTGCTCATGCTTCGTCCTCTCCGGGGGGTGCCCGCGCGGGGGTCAGTTGCCGACACGACGGCGCAGATCCTGGAAGGCGGTGTAGTTGGCGATGACCTCGATGCGGCCCGGCGGAGCCATCTGGACGGCCTCGTCCAGGGTCTCGCACACACGGAAGTCGAGACCGGCCACCTCGAGGCGGACCGCGAGGTCCAGCTTGCGGTCGCCGAGCACGAAGATCGGGTGTCCGTAGAGCTGGGTGTAGTCGACGTCCCAGAGCCAGGAGGTGTCCGTGCCGTCGGCGCCGCGTGCGTTCACCGAGAGGATCACCGGGGTGGGCGGCGGGTCGATCAGGGAAAACGTTTCGAGCCAGCCCGCCGGGTTCTTCGCCAGCAGGAGCCTGAGCTCGCGGCCGAGGAAACTGACCACGTCGTAGCGGCCCGCCACGGCCTGCACCTGGTACATGCGCTCCAGGGCGACCTGCGGCGGCACACCGAAGACGGCGGCCACGGCGGCCGAACTGGTGGCGTTGGCCTTGTTGGCCCGGCCCGGCAGCTGGAGGTGGATCGGCCACGCGGAACCGTGCGGGTCCAGGACGTAGTCGCCGTTCAGCGCCCAGCTGGGGGCGGGGCGGCGGAAGCCGCACTCACCGCAGAACCAGTCGTCCCCGGGGCGCTGCATCACACCGCCGCAGGACGGGCAGGACCAGGCGTCGTCCTTCCACGCCTGCCCCGCCGCGACCCACACCACATTGGGGGAGGAGGAGGCGGCCCAGACGATCAGCGGGTCGTCGGCGTTGGCCACGATCACGGCCTTGGAGCCCGACAGGCCCTCACGCCACTGCTCCGCCATCATCCGGGTCTCCGCGGCGCGGTCCAGCTGGTCGCGGGAGAGGTTGAGCAGCGCGATCACCTTCGGTGTCGTGTCGCGGGCCACACCGGCGAGGTACTTCTCGTCGACCTCGATCACGCCGTACCGCGCGTCCGAGCCCCCTGCCAGCGCGGAGGTGATCCCCGCGGGCATGTTGGCTCCGAGCGCGTTCGACACGACGGGGCCCGCGGCCCTGAGCGCCTCGGCGATCAGCCGGGTGGTGGTCGTCTTGCCGTTCGTCGCGGACACGAGGATCACGTCCAGGTGCTGCGCCAGCCGCCCGAGCAGGTCGGGGTCGAGCTTGAGCGCCACCCGGCCGCCGATCACCGATCCGCTGCCGCGCCCCGCAGCGCGCGACACCGCCGCCGCGGCCTTGCCCGCCGTCACGGCGAGCTTGGCCCGCGGCGACAACGGCTCCGTGTTGCCTGCCATCGTCCTAGATCCTCCTTGCGTAAGTCCGCACCCAGCCTATCGATGTCCAGCGCGGCGACCGCACCACGGCACCACGGGGAAGGTGGAGGTCACGTGGAACGTACGCTTCTCCCATGCGAAACCGCCCGATCCCCGGCAGTTCCGGACGCGTTCGTGCCATGAGCCTGTTCGGTGCCCCGGTGCTCCACAGCCCTTGCGACGATGTCACCGACTTCGGTCCGTCGCTCGCCAGGCTGGTGGAGGACATGTTCGCCACCATGTACGCCGCGAACGGCGTCGGGCTCGCCGCGAACCAGATCGGTGTCCCGCTCAAGGTGTTCGTCTACGACTGCCCGGACGACGACGAGGTCCGGCACCTGGGCCATCTCGTGAATCCCGTACTCGTCGAAGCGGACGGGATCACCGTACGCGGACCGGAGGGCTGCCTGTCGCTTCCCGGTCTCGAAGCCGGCACCCCGCGTTTCGACCACGCGGTGGCCGAGGGCCTGAACACGGCGGGGGAGCCGGTGCGGATCACCGGCACCGGCTGGTTCGCCCGCTGCCTGCAGCACGAGTGCGACCACCTCGAAGGCCGCGTCTACACGGACCGGCTGACGGGACTGCGCAGGGCCAGGGCGCTGCGTGCGGCCCGGCGGGCGCCGTGGGGACGTACGGCCGCCGAGGGCCGGCCCGCGCCCGTGGACGCCGCGGGCCCGGACGGGCGCGCTCAGAACCCCTGACCGCCGGGGAGGTCACCGGCCTCGGCCAGCCTGCCCCACAGCAGGTCGGCGAGGCTGCGTACCAGCTGCTCGCGCGAGCACGGGCGGTCACCGAGCCACCAGTCCCCGGCCGCGTGCATCATTCCGACGATCCCGTGACCCCAGATGCGGGCCATCCGGTCGCTGTCGGGGCCGAGATCGACCCGCTCCGCGATCACCCTGCCCAGTTCCTCGCCGAGGCGGCGCAGGAGCGGCGCGGAGTGCCGGCCGACGTCGAAGCCCTGCTCGGGCGAGGGGGCCGCGTCGTCGGACGGGTGCATCAGGAAGCGGTAGACCTGCGGGCGCGCCTCGATCGCCGCGAGGTAGGTGTCCAGGGTCGCCTCGACCCGTTCCCGCCGCTCGGAGGGTGCGTCGAGGGCGGCCCGCAGGGCGCTCAGCAGGGCGTCGGTGTGGCGCTTGGCGAGCGCGCGGTAGAGGCCGCCCTTGTCCCCGAAGTGCCGGTAGAGGATGGGCTTGGTGATCCCGGCCTCCGCCGCGATCGCGTTCATCGACGCCTGCGGGCCGTCCCTGAGCACCACCCGGTCCGCGGCTTCGAGCAGCTCCCGGCGGCGCTGTTCGGCCGCTGTCCGCTGCCGTTCGGCCCCTCGTGTGGTCTCCATGTCGTTTCTCCCGCCCCACCCGGCTGTCCTGCGATCTCGTCACGCCCGGGCAACGTAACACCCTGCTCCGCCGGCTGCGGATCCGTGGGCGGCCGGTTGACAGAAGCTACTTGCTGGTAACAGACTGTTGTTACCGCTAGTAACGGGTTATCCCGGAAGTGCATGGAGGAAACCATGGCCGAGTTCACGCTCGAACTCAACGAGGACCAGAAGCAGGTCCGTGACTGGCTGCACGGATTCGCGGCCGAGGTGATCAGGCCGGCCGCTTCGGAGTGGGACGAGCGTGAGGAAACGCCCTGGCCGGTCATCCAGGAGGCGGCCAAGGTCGGAATCTACTCCCTCGACTTCTACGCCCAGCAGTTCTTCGACCCCACGGGCCTCGGCATCCCCATGGCCATGGAGGAGCTCTTCTGGGGCGATGCGGGCATCGCCCTGTCGATCGTCGGTACGGGGCTGGCGGCGGTCGGCGTCCTCGCCAACGGCACCGAGGAGCAGATCGGCACCTGGATACCCCAGATGTACGGGGACGCGGACGATGTCAAGGTCGCCGCTTTCTGCTCCTCCGAGCCGGATGCCGGATCCGACGTGGCCTCCATGCGCACCCGTGCGGTGTACGACGAGGCCAAGGACGAGTGGGTGCTCAACGGCACCAAGACCTGGGCGACCAACGGTGGTATCGCCAATGTCCACGTCGTCGTCGCCGTCGTCGATCCGGAGCTGGGCTCGAAGGGGCACGCCTCCTTCATCGTCCCGCCGGCCACCCCCGGCCTCTCGCAGGGGCAGAAGTTCAAGAAGCACGGCATCCGCGCCTCGCACACGGCCGAGGTCGTCCTCGAGGACGTCCGCATACCCGGCCACTGCCTGCTCGGCGGCAAGGAGAAGCTCGACGAACGCCTCGCCCGGGCCCGTGAGCGCGTCCGGTCCGGTGGCGAACGCCTGAAGAACGCGGCGATGGCGACCTTCGAGGCCTCCCGCCCGGCCGTCGGAGCCATGGCGGTCGGCACCGCCCGCGCCGCCTACGAGGTGGCGCTCGACTACGCGAAGACCCGGACCCAGTTCGGCCGCCCGATCATCGACAACCAGGGCATCGCCTTCCAGCTGGCCGACATGCGCACGCAGATCGATGCCGCACGGCTGCTCGTCTGGCGCGCCTCCTGGATGGCGAGCGCCGGCAAGCCGTTCACGGCGGCCGAGGGCTCGATGTCGAAGCTCTACGCGAGCGAGACGGCGAAGTCGGTCACCGCCCAGGCCGTGCAGATCCTCGGCGGCAACGGCTTCACCCGTGAGTACCCGGTCGAGCGCATGCACCGGGACGCGGCGATCTACACCATCTTCGAGGGCACCAGCGAGATCCAGCGCCTGGTGATCGCCCGCACCCTGTCGGGGATGCCGATCCGCTAGGGATTTTGGCCGCCGCGCCGCGGGGCCGGACCGATGCCGGACGCTCCTGGCCGGGAGCGTCCGACGCCGGTCCGGCCCCGCATGCTGCCCGTGCCGCTACCGCGGCAGCAGCGCCTCGACGGCCGCCACCACCTCGGGCGCCTCCGGCTCGGTGCGGGGGCGGATCCGGGCGACCGGCTCGCCGGCCGGGGAGATCAGGAACTTCTCGAAGTTCCACTGGACGTCCCCGCCCGTGCCCTCGGCGTCGTCGAGCTTCGTGAGCTCCGTGTACAGGGGGTGCCGGTTCTCGCCGTTGACGTCGGCCTTCTCCAGGAGCGGGAAGCTGACGCCGTACGTCGTCGAGCAGAAGGTGCGGATCTCCTCCGCGGTGCCCGGCTCCTGGCCCGCGAACTGGTTGCAGGGCACCCCGAGAACGGTGAAACCGCGGTCCCCGTACTCCTTCTGGAGCCTCTCCAGGCCGGCGTACTGCGGAGTGAGCCCGCACTTGGAAGCCACGTTCACCAGCAGGACCACCGAGCCCTCGTAGGCTCCCAGGGTGGTCGGTTCGCCGGTGAGGGTACGGAGCGGGATGTCGTACAGCGTCATGGGATGTCTCCTCGGTAGCCTGGCGTCGCTCTCATTGTGACGGCCTCCGGGGGGAAGCCTCCCGCGGGCCGAGGTTCCGGTAGTAGAACGTGGTCGCCCTGAGCGTGCCGTAGGGGTCCGCCGCGTAGTCCGGGACGGAACCGTACGGCGTCCAGCCGGCCGAGCGGTAGAGCCTCTCGGCGTCGCTTCCCGTCTCCGTGTCCAGCACCAGCAGGGTCAGCCCCTCGGCGGCCGCGGACTGTTCGACGGCCGCGAGCAGGGCCCGGCCGACTCCCCGGCCGCGGGACGAGGGCCTGACCATGAGCTTCGAGACCTCCGCGCGGTGACGGGCGTTGGGCAGGGGCGTCCTGACCAGCCCGATCGTGCCCACCGCCCGCTCGGCGTCGCGGGCGATCCAGACCTGGTGGCTCCCCGCCTCCACGGCGGCGGCCCGCTGCCGCCACCAGGCGGCAGCCGTCGCCCGGTCCAGCGGGGCGAGGAAACCGACCGAGGATCCGCCCTCCACGGCTTCGATCAGCAGGGTGGCGAGCTCATCGGCATAGGTGACCAGCGCGGGGCCGGACACGGGGACGATCTCGGTCATGAAGCGGGTCCTTTCACAGTCACGGCAGGACAGTCATCAGTACGTACCGGACCCGCTGCGGGCCCGGACAGTGGAAGCGTGAGGGGCTGCGCAGCCGGAAACGCAGACAGTCACCCTCGCGCACGGTGTGCACGGTGCGGTCGACAGTGATCTCGACCGTGCCCTCCAGCACCCAGATGTGGTGCTCCACACCGGGTACGGGCGCGTCCTCGTACGGGACGACGGCCCCGGCGGTGAGTGTGCCTTCGATGACTTCGGCGCGCAGCCCGGGATGCGGCGGCGAGACGGAGCGGCGCACGAACCCGGAGCCCTCGTCCCGCCGCACCGGCTGCCGTGCGGCCAGAACCAGCTGGGGCGGCTCCGCCTCCACCTCCGTCAGCAGCCGTGACATCGTGCGCCCGTACACCGTGCACAGCTGTCCGAGCATCGCGGCGGTGGGACTCAGCTCGCCGCGCTCCAGCCGCGACAGGGTCGAGCGGCTCACGCCGGCGCGGCGGGAGAGCTCCTCCAGCGACCAGCCGTGTTCGGTGCGGAGCGCGCCCAGCCGGGCCGCCAGCCGGGCATCGAGGGAGTCCGGTACGCCCGGTTCTCTCATATCCGGGAGGTTATCTCACAAAGGAGACGTGGGCCGGGAAGGGCTCGGGTGCCGGTCGAGCCTGAGGGTGAGGACGTAGGAGACCACGACGGAGACGATCACGAGCGGCATGACGGTGACGCCCTCGGCTCCCAGCAGCACCGATGTCATCGGCAGCCTGAGCATCGCCACGCACATGGCCCCGATCCCCATCGCGAAAGCCGGCGTGTCGTCCAGGCCGGGCAGGCGCGACAGGGCCAGGCCGCCCGCCGCGCCCAGGAACATCGACGGAAAGACGGGGCCGGCCGGGCCGGCTCACCCCGCCCGGGTCCACACGGTGATACCACGATGCCCCGTCATGCCCTCCCCTCCGCGCGGGTGTCGTACCTGCCTGAGAGGATCCATACGTGGAATTCCCCGAGCCCCTCCCCGGACCCTTCCCGGAGCCGCAGCCGGAAGCAGGCGGCCGTGAGGGCCGCCGCCCGGTGCGGTGCGCCCTCTGCGGGCGGCCTCTCACCGGTGCGGCATCGCGCCGCAGCGGCCTCGGCCCCGCCTGCGACGCCAAGCTGCACCCGGCGGGCCCGGACATCCGGACCCGCCGTCACGAGGTGGAGCAGGACCAGCTGCCCGGCACCTGAGCCCCCGGAAGGCGCCTACGCACCGTCGAGCCGACGGAACAGCCCCTCCTGCACCACGGACACCAGCAGCTGCCCCTGGCGGTCGTAGATCCGCCCCCTGGCCAGCCCACGGCCCCCCGTGGCGATGGGCGACTCCTGGTCGTACAGGAACCACTCGTCCGCCCGGAACGGCCGGTGGAACCACATGGCGTGATCCAGCGAGGCCATGTCGAAGCCGCGCGGGCCCCACAGCGGCTCGACCGGGATCCGTACCGCGTCCAGCAGCGTCATGTCGCTGGCGTACGTCAGCGCGCAGGTGTGCACGAGCGGGTCGTCACCCAGCGGGCCGACCGCGCGCATCCACACCGCGCTGCGCGGATCGGCGTCCTTGATCTCCTCCTGCGTCCAGCGCAGCCGGTCGGCGTAACGGATGTCGAAGGGCTGGCGCCGCGCCATCCGCTCCAGCGCCTCCGGCAGGCCGCCCAGGTGCTCGCGCACCTCGTCGGCGACCGTCGGCAGCTCGTCCGGATCGGGAACGACACGGGCCGGGGGCAGCTGGTGCTCGAAGCCCGCCTCCTCCGGCCGGTGGAAGGACGCCGTCAGATTGAAGATGGTCCGGCCCTGCTGCACGGCCGTGACCCGGCGCGTGGTGAAGGACCGGCCGTCCCTCACCCGCTCCACGTCGTACACGATCGGCACGCCGGGGCGGCCGGGCCGCAGGAAGTAGGCGTGCAGCGAGTGCACCGGACGGTCCCCGTCCGTGGTGCGCCCGGCCGCGACCAGCGCCTGGCCCGCGACCTGCCCGCCGAAGACCCGTTGCAGGGACTCCTCGGGGCTGCGGCCACGGAAGATGTTGACCTCGATCCGCTCCAGGTCGAGCAGGTCGACCAGACTGTCGGCGGGGTTCGTCATGCGGTTCTTCTCCACTCTCCTGGCCGGCGCGCCGTCACAGCCGGCCCACGGCCGTGACCCGGACGACTGCCCGGCCCTCCTCGTCGGAGGCCGCGAGATCGACCTCCGCACGAATTCCCCAGTCGTGGTCCCCGGCCGGGTCGGCGAAGGCCTGCCACACCCGCCACAGCCCGTGTCCGGGGTCCTCGTCGATCTTCAGCAGCTTGGGGCCGCGCGCGTCCGGGCCCGTACCCAGGTCCTCGTGCTCGTCCCAGTAGTCGTCCATCGCCCCGCCCCAGGCGTCCTCGTCCCAGCCGGAGTCGGCGTCCAGCTCGCCCAGCTCGCGGACCCGGTCCAGAGCCGCGAGCTCCACCCGGCGGAACATGGCGTTGCGCACCAGCACCCGGAAGGCACGGGCGTTGGCCGTCACCGGCTTGACCTCGTCGGCCCGTTCCTGCGCCTGCTCGGCCGTCTCCACCTCGGGGTTGGCCAGCTGCTCCCACTCGTCCAGCAGGCTGGAGTCCACCTGACGCACCATCTCGCCGAGCCAGGCGATCAGGTCCTCCAGGTCCTCGGACTTCAGGTCGTCGGGGATGGTGTGCTCCAGGGCCTTGTACGCGCTCGCCAGATAGCGCAGCACGATGCCCTCGGTGCGGGCCAGCTCGTAGTTCGAGGTGAACTCCGTGAAGGTCATGGCCCGCTCGAACATGTCGCGGATCACCGACTTCGGCGACACCGGGTGGTCACCGACCCACGGGTGACTGGTGCGGTACACGTCATAGGCGTGCCAGAGCAGCTCGCTCAGCGGCTTGGGATACGTGACCTCCTGGAGCCGCTCCATCCGCTCCTCGTACTCGACACCGTCCGCCTTCATCTGCCCGACGGCCTCCCCCCGCGCCTTGTTCTGCTGGGCGGCCAGGATCTGCCGCGGGTCGTCGAGCGTCGACTCGACGACGGAGACCATGTCCAGCGCGTACGAAGGGGATTCGGCGTCCAGCAGATCGAACGCGGCCAGCGCGAACGTGGACAGCGGCTGGTTGAGCGCGAAGTCCTGCTGGAGGTCGACGGTGAGCCGTACGATCCTGCCCTCGGGGTCGGGCGTGTCGAGCTGCTCCACGACACCGCCGTCGAGCAGCGAGCGGTAGATCGCGATGGCCCGGCGGATGTGCCTCAGCTGCGCCCTGCGCGGCTCGTGGTTGTCCTCCAGCAGATGCCGCATCGCCTGGAAGGCGTTGCCCGGCCGGGCGATCACCGAGAGCAGCATGGTGTGCGTGACCCGGAAGCGGGAGGTCAGCGGCTCGGGTTCGGACTGGATCAGCTTGTCGAAGGTCGTCTCCGACCAGGCGACGAAACCCTCGGGGGCCTTCTTGCGGACCACCTTGCGCTTCTTCTTGGGGTCGTCGCCCGCCTTCTTGACGGCCTTCTCGTTCTCGATCACGTGCTCGGGGGCCTGCGCCACGACGAAGCCCGCCGTGTCGAAACCGGCCCGGCCGGCACGCCCCGCGATCTGGTGGAACTCACGGGCGCGCAGCGTCCGCACCCGGGTGCCGTCGTATTTGGTGAGAGCGGTGAACAGCACGGTGCGGATGGGGACGTTGACCCCGACGCCCAGCGTGTCCGTCCCGCAGATGACCTTCAGCAGGCCCGCCTGCGCGAGCTTCTCCACGAGGCGGCGGTACTTGGGGAGCATGCCCGCGTGGTGCACCCCGATCCCGTGGCGGACGTAGCGGGAGAGGTTCTGGCCGAACCTGGTGGTGAAGCGGAAGCTGCCGATCAGGTCGGCGATCTTCTCCTTCTCCTCCTTCGTGCACATGTTGATGCTCATCAGCGACTGCGCCCGCTCCACGGCGGCGGCCTGCGTGAAGTGCACGATGTAGACGGGGGACTGCCGGGTGTCCAGGAGCTCGGTGAGCGTCTCCGTGATGGGGGTCAGCCGGTACTCGTAGCTCAGCGGCACCGGGCGCGTCGCTGAACGCACCACGGACGTCGGGCGGCCGGTGCGCCGGGTCAGGTCCTTCTCGAACATCGAGACGTCGCCGAGCGTCGCCGACATCAGCACGAACTGCGCCTGCGGGAGTTCCAGGAGCGGGATCTGCCAGGCCCAGCCCCGGTCGGGCTCCGCGTAGAAGTGGAACTCGTCCATCACGACCTGGCCGATGTCGGCGTACCTGCCGTCACGCAGCGCGATCGAGGCGAGCACCTCGGCGGTGCAGCAGATGACCGGGGCGTCGGCGTTGACCGAGGCGTCGCCGGTCAGCATGCCGACGTTCTCCGTACCGAAGAGCTTGCACAGGTCGAAGAACTTCTCCGAGACCAGCGCCTTGATCGGCGCGGTGTAGAACGTGACCTTGTCCTGGGCCAGCGCGGTGAAGTGCGCGCCCGCCGCGACCAGGCTCTTCCCGGAGCCCGTGGGGGTGGAAAGAATCACGTTCGCCCCGGAGACCACCTCGATCAGCGCCTCCTCCTGAGCCGGATAGAGGGTGATGCCCTGCGATTCGGTCCATGACGAGAAGGCCTCGAAGAGGGCGTCCGGGTCGGCGGTCGGGGGCAGCTGATCGATAAGGGTCACGCCCCCATCTTGCCTGCCTCCTGCCCGGATGAGGGAACCGGAGGACCCGGCGAAGATCACGGACGATACGCTGCCCACTCAACTCGGCTGTCACACACACGCAATGGCGGCCCGGCCCGGACACCCGGCCGAATCACGAGGGGGGCGGGAAACAGCCATGATGGGACCGGCACACTCCCTGTCGGGGGCAGCGGCCTGGCTGGGGGTGGGCGCCGCGGCTGCGGCCGCGGGCCACGCGATGCCCTGGCCCGTCCTGGTGGTGGGCGCCCTGATCACCGCGGGTGCCGCGCTCGCCCCGGACCTGGACCACAAGTCGGCCACCATCTCGCGCGCCTTCGGCCCGGTGTCCAAGGGCGTCTGCGAGATCGTCGACAAACTCTCGTACGCGGTCTACAAGGCGACGAAGGGACCCGGCGACCCGCGCAGGACAGGCGGCCACCGCACCCTCACGCACACCTGGCTCTGGGCCGTGCTGACCGGAGGGGCCGCGTCGGTCGCGGCGATCACCGGTGGCCGGTGGGCGGTCCTGGCGATCCTCTTCGTCCACCTCGTCCTCGCGGTCGAGGGGCTCCTGTGGCGGGCGGCCAGGGTCTCCAGCGACGTCCTGGTATGGCTGCTCGGCGCGACCAGCGCCTGGATCCTGGCAGGAGTGCTGGACCAGCCCGGCAACGGTTCGGACTGGCTGTTCGGCGCGCCCGGCCAGGAGTACCTCTGGCTCGGGCTCCCGATCGTGCTCGGCGCGCTCGTCCACGACATCGGGGACGCCCTGACGGTCTCGGGCTGCCCGATCCTGTGGCCGATCCCGCTGGGCCGCAAGCGCTGGTACCCGATCGGGCCGCCGAAGGCCCTGCGCTTCCGGGCCGGCAGCTGGGTGGAGATCAAGGTGCTGATGCCGGCCTTCATGATCCTCGGCGGAATAGGCGGCGCGGCGGCGCTCGGCGTCATATGACGGCAGGGCGCTCCCGGGAGGGGGAGACCTGCCGCCGTAACGCCTTTCGCAGGGCGGTGGGCCCGCCGCCGTAGCACCATGGCGGCATGCTGCTCGCCCGACTCGCCCACGTGTCCCTGGAGGTCGCCGCGACGTCGGCCCGGACCCGGAAGACGGCCCTGCTGGCCGGACTCTTCCGGGAGGCGGGGCCGGACGACGTCCCGGTCGTCATCCCGTATCTCGCCGGCCGGCTCCCGCAGGGGCGGCTGGGGATCGGATGGAGCGCTCTGCGCGTCCCGGTGACGCCCGCCGAGGAGCCCACCCTCACCGTGGTGGAGACGGACGAGGAGCTGACGGCGATCGGCGCCCTCACCGGCCCGGGGTCCCAGGCCGCCCGCAAGGACCGCCTGACGCGGCTGCTCGGCGCCGCGACCGCGGACGAGCAGTACTTCCTGCGCGCGCTGCTCACCGGAGAGGTGCGTCAGGGAGCGCTGGACGCCCTCGCCGTCGACGCCCTGGCCGACGCCGCCGGAGCCCCGCGCGCCGAAGCACGCCGCGCCGTCATGCTCGCCGGATCGGTCGGGCCCGTCGCCCGTGCGCTGCTCGCCGAGGGCCCCGGGGCGCTCGCGTCCTTCCGGCTCACCCTCGGCCGGCCGGTCCAGCCCATGCTGGCGCACACCGCCCGCTCGGTGACCGAGGCGATCGACAGGCTGGGCCCCTGCGCCGTCGAGGAGAAGCTGGACGGGATCCGCGTACAGGTGCACCGTGACGGGGCGCGGGTGCACGCCTACACCCGCACGCTCGACGACATCACCGGCCGGCTGCCCGAACTCGCCGCGGCGGTGACCGGCTTCCGTGCCGAGAGGTTCGTCCTCGACGGCGAGGTGATCGCGCTCGGGGCCGACGGGAGGCCCCGGCCGTTCCAGGAGACCGCCGGCCGGGTGGGGTCCCGGCGCGATGTCGCCACCGCGGCGGACGCCGTCCCCCTGGTCCTCGTCTTCTTCGACGTGCTGTCCGTCGACGGACGCGACCTCCTCGACCTCCCCTTCGCCGACCGCCACCAGGAGCTGGCCGAGCTGGTCCCCGAAGCGATGCGCGTCCGGCGCGTCGTCGTGGAGGACCCCACGGACCGTGCGCAGCGTGAGGCTGCGGTGGCGTTCTCCGAGGCCACGCTGGCCCGCGGGCACGAGGGTGTCGTGGTCAAGGGCAGCACGGCGGCGTACAGCGCCGGCCGCCGGGGTGCTTCCTGGCTGAAGGTGAAACCCGTCCACACCCTCGACCTCGTGGTGCTGGCCGCCGAATGGGGCCACGGCAGACGCACCGGGAAGCTCTCCAACCTGCACCTGGGCGCACGCCGGGAGGACGGCACGTTCGTGATGCTGGGCAAGACCTTCAAGGGGCTCACGGACACCCTGCTCACCTGGCAGACCGGACGTCTCCGGGAGCTGGCCACCGCCGACGACGGACACGTGGTCACGGTGCGCCCGGAACTCGTCGTGGAGATCGCCTACGACGGACTCCAGAGCTCCACCCGCTACCCGGCGGGCGTCACGCTGCGCTTCGCCCGTGTCCTGCGCTACCGCGAGGACAAGCGGGCCCAGGAGGCGGACACGATCGACACGGTGCTCTCCCGCAGGACATGATTCCGGCCCCCGCCGACGTGGCGGAGGCCGGACGGGGCCGGAGCCGGCGGCTCAGCCGCGGGCGTCCATGCCCGCGGTGTGCGCGCGGATCTCCTCCGGGGTGAGGTAGGCGTCGGTGTACTCGAAATCGCGCAAGGTGGCCTGCTTGCGGGCCTGGAACCCCGTACGCACGAAGTCGGCACCGGCGATCGCGTTGAGCAGCCAGTTGGTCATCACCCGGGTCTTGGCGACGTTCGTCCGCAGCGCCGCCCAGTGGTAGCCGCGCGCCGCGGCCTGGGCGGGCAAACCCCTCAGCTCGATGCCCAGCGGCTTGGACACCGCGTCCCGGCCGCCGAGGTCCACGACCAGGCCGAGGTCCTTGTGGACGTACGGCTGCAGCGGACGGCCGCGCAGGGACGCGATGATGTTGTCCGCCAGCTTGCGGCCCTGGCGCATGGCGTGCTGAGCGGTGGGCGGGCAGATCGCCCCGTCGCCCTTGGCCAGATCCGGCACCGCCGCGGCGTCGCCGAGCGCGAACACACCGTCGGCACCGGGCAGCTTCATCTCCGGTGTCACGGCGAGCCGGCCGCGTACGGTCTCGGCGCCGAGGGTGGCGACGAGCGGACTCGCCGCGACTCCGGCCGTCCAGATCAGCGTGCGGCAGGGCAGGACCCGGCCGTCCGTGAGCGTCACCTTGTCCGGCCCCGCCTCGGCCACGGAGACACCGAGCGAGACCTCGATGCCGCGCCTGCGCAGGATCTCCAGGGCGCTGAGACCGAGCTTGTCGCCGAGCTCCGGCATGAGCTTGGGGGCGATGTCGATCAGATGCCACTTGATCAGCTTGGGGTCCAGCCTGGGGTAGTGCTTGACGGCGTTGCTGGTGAGCAGTTGCAGGCACGCGGCCGTCTCCGTCCCGGCGTAACCCCCGCCCACCACCACGAACTGCAGCCGGGACGCCCGCTCCTCCTCGTCCTGACTGGCGTCGGCCAGATCGAGCTGGGAGATGACGTGGTCCCGGATGTAAGCGGCCTCGGCCAAGGTCTTCATGCCCCGGGCGTTGTCGACGAGTCCCGGGATGTCGAAGGTCCGGGTGACGCTGCCGGCAGCCATCACGAGGTAGTCGTACGGCTCGTTCACGATCTCGTCCGTGATCTTGCGGACCACGCAGACCTTCGCCTTCGTATCCACTCCGATGGCCCCGCCCGGCACGATCCGCGTACGGTGGCGCCGGCTCCGGCGCAGGGAGATGGCGACCGACTGGGGAGTGAGCACCCCGGAGGCGACCTGGGGGAGCAACGGCAGGTAGAGCTGGTACGAGAACGGGGTGACGAGCGTGATGTCCGCCTCGCCGGGCGCGAGGCTGCGCTCCAGTCGGCGCACGCACTCGACCCCGGCAAAGCCGGCGCCGACAACGAGAATCCTGGGTCGTGCCACGGTGTGCGTCCCTTCTCGGGCTTACGCGGACATCGCTCGCCTGCCCCGTATCCGGGGCCAGTCACTCCTCATCCTCACCTTGTCGGCAGGACTTCGCCTCCCGTGCACCGCCGCCCGCATCACTCACGGGCGCCGCAGGTCCCCGGCCGTCCGGGGACCACGGGCCGCCGGCCCCTCCGCTCAGCCGTGCCAGGAACGCCACAGTGCCGCGTACGCGCCGTCCGCGGCCACCAGTTCGTCGTGGCTGCCCAGTTCGCTGATCCGGCCGTCCTCGACCACCGCGATCACATCCGCGTCGTGCGCCGTGTGCAGCCGGTGCGCGATCGCCACGACCGTACGGCCGTCCAGCACCCGTGCCAGCGAACGCTCCAGATGACGGGCGGCCCGCGGGTCGAGCAGCGAGGTCGCCTCGTCCAGCACCAGTGTGTGCGGATCCGCCAGGACGAGGCGTGCCAGGGCGATCTGCTGGGCCTGCGCCGGGGTGAGGGCCAGGCCGCCCGAGCCGACCTCCGTGTCCAGCCCTTCACCGAGGGCCTTCGCCCAGCCGTCCGCGTCCACCGCGGCGAGCGAAGCCCACAGCTCCGCGTCCTCGGCGTCCGTACGGGCGAGCAGGAGGTTGTCCCGGAGCGAGCCCACGAACACGTGGTGCTCCTGGTTGACGAGAGCCACATGGGCCCGTACCCGCTCCGCCGTCATCCGGGACAGCTCGGCACCTCCCAGCGAGACCGTCCCGAGCCGGGGAGCGTAGATCCCCGCCAGCAGTCTCCCCAGCGTCGACTTGCCCGCCCCGGACGGCCCCACCAGTGCCAGCCGCGTACCGGGGGCGACGTCCAGCGAGACCCCGTGCAGGACGTCGACGCCGGCACGGTAGCCGAAGCGCACGTCCTCGGCCCTCACCTCCCGGCCGTCAGGACCGACGCGGTCGTCGCCCGCGTCGGGTTCGATCTCACGTACGCCGACGAGCCTGGCCAGCGACACCTGGGCGACCTGCAACTCGTCGTACCAGCGCAGGATCAGGCCGATCGGGTCCACCATCATCTGCGCCAGGAGCGCCCCCGTCGTCAGCTGCCCGACGGTGAGCCAGTCCTCCATCACGAACCAGCCGCCGAGCAGCAGGACCGCGCCGAGGATCGTCACGTACGTGGTGTTGATGACCGGGAAGAGCACCGAGCGCAGGAACAGGGTGTACCGCTCCCACGCCGTCCACTCCTCGACCCGCCGGTCCGACAGCGCGATCCTGCGAGCCCCCAGCCGGTGGGACTCCACGGTCCGCCCCGCGTCCACGGTCTCCGCGAGCACGGCCGCGACCGCCGCGTATCCGGCTGCCTCCGAGCGGTACGCGGAGGGCGCCCGCCGGAAGTACCAGCGGCAGCCGATGACCAGCGCCGGGAGCGCGATGAGCACGGCCAGCGCCAGCGGCGGGGCGGTGACGGTCAGTGCGCCGAGCAGCAGCCCGGCCCAGACCACGCCGATCGCCAGCTGCGGCACGGCCTCACGCATCGCGTTGGCCAGCCGGTCGATGTCCGTGGTGATCCTGGACAGCAGATCCCCGGTGCCCGCCCGCTCCAGGACGCCGGGCGGCAGCCCGACCGACCGGACGAGGAAGTCCTCGCGCAGATCGGCGAGCATCTCCTCGCCGAGCATGGCCCCGCGCAGCCGCATCGTCCGGGTGAACACGGTCTGCACGACCAGCGCCAGCGCGAACACCGCGGCGGTGCGCTCCAGGTGAAGGTCGGTGACCCCCTCGGAGAGGTCCTCGACCAGTCCGCCCAGCAGATACGGGCCGGTGATCGATGCGATCACGGCGACCGCGTTGACCGTGACGAGCACCGCGAAGGGCTTGCGGTGACGCCGCAGCAGGGCGCTGACGTACGTCCGTACGGTCGTCGGCGTGCCGACCGGCAGGGTCGTCGCCGACTCCGGTGCGGCGGGGTCGAACTCCGGTGGTGCCAGGCCGATCATGCCTTCTCCTCGATTTCCTCGACCGCCCGGGCCGGCCGGGGGCCGTCGAACACGGGGATCCCGTCCGGTGCGGCGGCCGTCGCCGCGGCCTCGTCCTCGGTCTCACGGGTCACGACCGCCCGGTACCGCGGTTCGTCCCGCAGCAGTTGGCGATGCGTGCCCGCCGCCACGACCGTGCCCCCGTGGAGGAGCACGACCCGGTCCGCGAGGTCCAGGAGCAGCGGGGACGAGGCGAACGCCACTGTCGTACGGCCCCGGCGCAGCTTCTCGACACCGGCGGCGACCCCGGCCTCCGTGTGCGAGTCCACGGCGGACGTCGGCTCGTCGAGCACGAGCGTCTCCGGGTCGGTGACCAGGGAACGCGCCAGTGCGAGCCTTTGGCGCTGACCACCGGACAACGACCTGCCGCGCTCGGTGATCCGGGTGTTCATCGGGTCGCCGTCCTCGTCGACGGATGCCTGGGCCAGCGCGTCCAGCACGTCACCGCACCGGGCGGCGGCGAGCGCGTCCTCGGGTGTGACCCTGCCCGAGGACGGGACGTCCATCAGCTCCCGCAGCGTCCCGGAGAGCAGCACCGGGTCCTTGTCCTGCACCAGTACCGCGGTCCGTGCCGAGTCGAGCGGGACCTCGTCCAGCGGCACACCACCGAGCAGCACCGAGGGAAGCGGTCCGGAGGCCTCCTCCGGCTCGGCGTGGCCGCCGAGCCGTTCCGCCAGCCGTCCCGCTTCGTCCGGATCCCCGCAGACGACGGCGGTGAACAGGCCCTGGGGCGCCATCAGTCCGGTCGCCGGGTCGTACAGATCACCGCGGGGCGTGGCGGCACCGGCCGTCGGGGGACGCGTACCGCGTCGCAGCGACAGCACCCGGACCGCGCGCTGGGCGGACGGCCGGGAGAAGGAGTACGCCATGGCGATCTCCTCCACGTTGCGCAGAGGGAAGAGCATCAGGGTCGCCGCGCTGTACACGGTGACCAGCTGGCCGACGTCGATCCGGCCGTCCCGGGCCAGCACGGCGCCGTACCAGACCAGTGAGATCAGCAGAACTCCCGGCAGGAACACCTGGATCGCCGAGATGAGCGCCCACATCCGCGCACTGCGCACGGCGGCCCGGCGGACTTCCTGGGATGCGCGCCGGTAGCGGTCGAGGAACAGCTCCTCACCGCCGATGCCGCGCAGCACCCGCAGTCCGGCGACCGTGTCGGAGGCCAGCTCCGTGGCCCGGCCCGCCTTCTCGCGCTGCAGATCCGCCCGGCGGGTGGCCCGGGGGAGCAGCGGCAGGACGGCCAGTGCCAGGACCGGGGTGGCGACAGCGACCAGCACACCGAGCGAGGGCAGGTAGAGGACCAGCCCGGCACAGATCAGTACGAGAGCGGTCGCGGCGGCTACGAAGCGAGACAGCGCCTCGACGAACCAGCCGATCTTCTCGACGTCACCGGTGGAGACGGCGACCACTTCGCCGGCCGCCACCCTCCGGGTCAGTGCCGAGCCCAGCTCGGCCGTCCTGCGCGCCAGCAGCTGCTGGACCCGGGCCGCGGCGGTGATCCAGTTGGTGACCGCCGTCCGGTGAAGCATGGTGTCCCCCACGGCGATGAGGATGCCGAGGACGACGAGAAGGACGCCGGCCACCGCGAGGTCCCGGCCCGAGCTGTCGATGACGGCCTGCACCGCCAACCCGACGGCCAGCGGGAGGCCCGCGATCGCACAGTGGTGGAGCAGCCCCCAGGCAAGGGACTTGAGCTGGCCGGTGAGCTGACTTCGCCCGAGCCAGAACAGGAAGCGGGGGCCTGACCGTACATCGGGATCGCCGGGATCCGAATACGGAAGATCGCGAATCTGCATGACGTCCCAAGGATCGGAAGCGGAGATCCGTGACGGATCTCGTGGAACAGTGGGGACCAAACCGTGCAAGGTTCGCTTCCTGACCCCGTCCGGGGCAACCGATTATTCCCGCGCAGGCCCTCGGGCCCGGAGAACGGGCCGGGCCGGTCCGGGGGCGGCGTGCGCGCCGTACGCGGGCGCAGGGCCTCGGGCTTCGGCATGCCGGGAAACCCTCGACGGTGCGGTGGAGGCGCCGCTTGCCTCAGCAGCGGCGGCGCTCCGGCATTCCGTCGACCAGAGCGGTGAGCAGTCCGCCGAGCACCTCACGCTGTCCGGCGGTCAATGGAGCCAGGATCTCCTCCGCGGCGGCCTTCCGCGCGTCGCGCATCGAACGGAGCACCGCCCGGCCCTCCTCGGTGATCTCGATACGGACCACCCGGCGGTTGGCCGGATCGGGCGCGCGCCGCACCCGGCCGCTCGCCTCCAGACCGTCGACCAGAGTGGTCACCGCTCGTGGGACGACATCCAGACGCTCGGCGAGATCGGCCATCCGGGGCGGGCCCTCGTAATGCGCGGTCGTGCGCAGCAGGCGGAACTGGGCCGGGGTGATGCCGATCGGCTCCAGCTGCCGGCTCTGGATGCGCTGGAGACGGCGCGTGAGCCGCAGCAGCTGCTCGGCGAGCATGCCGTCGGAGTCGGGGGAGTCCATGAGGGAACAATATCAGGACTTCGTTCATTGTGAACAGAGGTAACAATGAGCTAGGCTCACCGAGGCCGGCTCGACCGTCAGCTTCCGGACCCTCGTACCGGCTGGTGGGAGCCCGAGCGGGCCCCGTCACACACCTTCGAAGGAGCCCATGAAACCCGACGTATCCACCTGGACACCTCCGGCAGCAGACGCCGGGCAGCCTCCCGCCGAGCTGCGCCGCATCTTCCGGCTCTTCCGCCCCTACCGCGGCAGACTCGCCGTGGTCGGACTGCTGGTCGGCGCCTCTTCGCTGGTGTCGGTCGCCTCCCCGTTCCTGCTCCGCGAGATCCTGGACACCGCGATCCCTCAGGGCCGCACGGGGCTGCTCGCGCTGCTCGCGCTCGGCATGATCCTGACCGCCGTGACGACCGGTGTCTTCGGCGTGCTCCAGACCCTGATCTCCACGACGGTCGGCCAGCGCGTCATGCACGACCTGCGCACCGCCGTCTACACCCAGCTGCAGCGGATGCCGCTCGCCTTCTTCACCCGGACACGCACGGGTGAGGTCCAGTCCCGCATCGCGAACGACATCGGCGGAATGCAGGCGACGGTCACCTCGACCGCGACCTCCCTGGTCTCCAACCTCACCTCGGTCATCGCCACGGTGGTCGCCATGCTCGCGCTGGACTGGCGGCTCACCGTCGTCTCGCTGCTCCTGCTGCCCGTCTTCGTCTGGATCAGCCGGCGCGTGGGCAGGGAGCGCAAGAAGATCACCACCCAGCGCCAGAAGCAGATGGCCGCGATGGCGGCCACGGTCACCGAATCGCTCTCGGTCAGCGGCATCCTGCTCGGCCGGACCATGGGCCGCTCGGAGTCCCTCACCAAGACCTTCTCCGAGGAGTCGGAACGCCTGGTCGACCTCGAAGTGCGCTCCAACATGGCGGGGCGCTGGAGGATGTCGACCATCGGGATCGTGATGGCAGCCATGCCCGCGGTCATCTACTGGGCAGCGGGCCTCACCCTCCAGTCGGGTGTCACCGCGGTCTCCATCGGCACCCTGGTCGCCTTCGTCTCGCTCCAGCAGGGCCTCTTCCGTCCGGCCGTCAGCCTGCTCTCCACCGGTGTGCAGATGCAGACGTCCCTCGCCCTGTTCGCGCGCATCTTCGAGTACCTCGATCTGAAGGTGGACATCACCGAGCCCGAGAAACCCGTCCGGTTGGAGAAGATCCGCGGCGAGATCGCTTTCGAGGACGTCACCTTCAGCTACGACCCGAAGAACGGGCCGACCCTGAGCGGCATCGATGTGACCGTGCCCGCCGGGAGCAGCCTGGCCGTCGTCGGTCCCACCGGGTCGGGCAAGTCCACGCTCAGCTACCTGGTACCGCGGCTGTACGACGTCACGGCGGGCAGGGTCACGATCGACGGGGTCGACGTGCGCGACCTGGACTTCGACACCCTCGCCCGGGCCGTCGGTGTGGTCTCCCAGGAGACCTACCTCTTCCACGCCTCGGTCGCCGACAACCTCCGCTTCGCCAAACCGGACGCCACCGACGAGGAGATCGAGGCCGCAGCCCGCACCGCGCAGATCCACGATCACATTGCCGGGCTGCCCGGCGGCTACGACACCCTCGTCGGCGAACGCGGGCACCGGTTCTCGGGCGGGGAGAAGCAGCGGCTGGCGATCGCCCGCACGATCCTCCGGGACCCGCCGGTGCTGATCCTCGACGAGGCGACCAGTGCTCTCGACACCCGTACGGAATACGCCGTGCAGCAAGCCATCGACGCCCTGTCGAAGGGGCGCACCACGCTCACCATCGCGCACCGGCTCTCCACCGTCCGGGACGCGGACCAGATCGTGGTCCTGGACAAGGGCCGTACGGCCGAACGCGGTACGCACGAAGAACTGCTGGCGAAGGACGGGCGCTACGCAGCTCTGATCCGCCGCGACAGCCGGCCCGCCCCGGCCGTCACCTGAGGTCCCGGCGCCACCTGTGCCTCCCTCAGTGGAAGCGCGCGGCGAGCAGCGCGATGTCGTCCGTCTTCCCCTTGCCGAAAGTGTCCAGCAGCACGTCGCAGAGATCCTCCACGTGCCGTGGGGCCCGGGACACGCTGTTGCCCAGTTCGTGCAGGCTGTCGTCGAGATCCTCGCCCGGCACCTCGATGAGCCCGTCGGTCAGGAGCAGCAGGGTGGAGTCCGCGGGCACGGCGTACCCGACGGCAGGCGGGTGGGGCAGATTCAGCCCCAGCAGGGACCCGTGCTCGGCCAGACAGCGCGTGGATCCGTCCGGGCGCAGCAGCACAGGAGGAATGTGGCCGGCATTCGCCACCTGGATCCGGCGTGCGCCCGGCTCCACCAGAACGAGGCAGACGGTCACGGTCATCGCGGGCCTGAGCCGCACCAGAAGCGCGTCCAGACGTTCCAGAAGCGAGCGCGGGTCGTGCCCCTCGATGGCATAGGCACGCAGCGCGTGGCGGACTTCCCCCATGATCATCGCTGCCTGGAGGGAGTGCCCCGCCACATCGCCGATGGCGAGCAGCAGGCCGGCCGGAGTCTCGAGCACTTCGTAGAAGTCGCCGCCGATCTCCGAATCGTCCGCCGCCGGCTGATAACGCACTGCCAGGTCCGTACCGGGCACTTCAGGAAGTCTGTCGGGCAGGAAGCTGCGCTGCAGAGTGAGGACGAGCGCATGTTCCTCGCTACGTGAACGCAGGGCTTCGAGGGCCAGCGCACAGGCCTGTGCCAGTTGGGAGAGCAGTTCGCGGTCGTCCACTCCGGAGAGTGCCTCGGCGTCGATCGCGAGAGCGACGGGCGGACGGCCCCGCTTCGTGCGGGCCAGAATCAGGGCGACCTCATCGGGAATGGCGCCGGCCCGGCTGCCGCCCTCGTCACCTACGAGCGCTCGCCAGTCCGCGCCGGACACAATCGCGGTATGGGTGCCCGTGCCATCGCCCAGGGCCTGGTCGGCCAGCCGGTCGAGCAGCCGCGGTTCCTCGGAGGAAACGGTGACGGCCGGTGCTGCGGTCCCAAGAGAGCGGCCGGCCTGTCCGCGGCCCTCGGCCGAGGCCAGGAACAGGGTGCGGTTGTCCGGACTGAGGGCGACCGCGATGGCCGGCGACTGCATCAGCGTGGCCGCGCCGACCGCAGCCGCTTCGGCGAACGTTTTCCCGTCCCTGGCGGCGTAGACGGCCAGGGTGCTGCTGTTCAGTGCGGCCACCCGCTCCGCGAGCCGCTCCGCCCGGCGCCTGGCCCGGGCGTAGCGCAGTGCCGCGGTGACCGTTGCCAGGAATTCGTCCGGGGCGATGGGATCGGTGAGATAGGCGTCGGCGCCACGGTGGAGGCCCTGGGTACGGTCACTGAGCGCGACGGCCGTGGCGGAAACATGGATGACCGGGAGGGAGGCGGTCCTCGGGTCGGCCTTGATCTGTTCGCACACTTCGAAGCCGCTCATGTCGGGCAGCTTGACGTCCACGACGGCCAGCTCCGGCAGCTCGGTGCCAGCAGCCGTGGCGAGCAGTGCCAAGCCGTCCGCACCGTCGACGGCTTCCACCACGGTATGACCGGCTCTGCGCAGCCAACTGCCGACGATGTAGCGCTTCGTCTCGTCGTCGTCGAGCACCAGGATCTTCCCGACAGCGCTGTCCTGACGCAGATGCGAGCTCATGGGGCGATGTCCTTCCTGCCCCCCGCGCCTTCCGTGTGGGGGATGAATTTCGAGAGCACGGCTTCGAGCTGCGAAAGCGTCAGCGTGGCCTTGCCGAGCACCGCCCGCGCGTGTGTCAGCCGGTCGTGGTCGAGACTCGCCCGCGGCGCCGATGTGAGAACGACGACGGGGACGTGCCGCAGGTCGGGATCCCCGGCGAACTCAGCGAGCACGGCGTACCCGTCGAGGTCGGGCATGTGCAGGTCGAGCAGAACGGCCTCCGGACGCTCCTGGCGCACGACCGAGCCCGCTCGACCGCCCTGGTCCACCTCGACCACCCGTCGCGCGAGCTGGTCCAGTACCGGCCGGATCGTCGCGCGAAAGGCGTCGTCGTCGTCGACGGTCACCAGCACGGTGGCGAGAGGTGGGCCCACCTCGCCGCCACACCCGGCAGCGGACACCTGACGGCCTGCGGGCAGTCGTACGGTGACCTGGGTACCGGACCCCGGGCTGCTGGTCAGGGTGAGGCTGCCTCCCAGCAGCTCCGTCAGCCGGCGAGCGTAGGGCAGCCCGAGCCCGGTGCCCGGCCGGCCTCGCTGGTGCGGGCCGCGCACCTGGTAGAACTCCTCGAAGATCTGCTGCTGTTCCTCGGCCGGAATGCCTATACCGGTATCCGTGACGGTGAAGAGCACCTGGTCCCCGTCGTCCGTGCTCTCGGTGGCGACGTCGAGGCTCACCGTCCCCGCCTCGGTGAACTTCAGCGCGTTCGACAGCAGGTTGCGCAGGATCCGGGTGAGCATCACGTCGTCGCTCACGAGGTCCAGATCCCGATCGGCGACGGTCAGCTCCACGTCCCGGCCGTGACCGTATCCGCGCAGAGTGTCTCGCAGCTGGCCGAGGACCAGACGCAGGTCGACGGGCGCCCAGCTCGGCTCCAGTCGCCCGGACTCGGCCTTCGCGACATCGAGCAGCTCATCGACGAGGGCGAGCAGTGTGGCCCCCGAGGCGGAGATCAGAGAGACCTGCCGGCGCTGTTCCTCGTTGAGCCGCTCCACGTCGAACTCGAGCAGCAGCCGTGCGAGGCCCACCACGGAATTGACCGGTGTGCGAAGTTCGTGACTGACATTGGCCCAGAACCTCGTCTTGGCTTCGCTGGCCTCGCGCAACTGGCGGGACTTCTCGTCCAGCTCGGCGTAGAGAGCGACGACCCCCCGGTTGGTCTCCTCGAGCTCCTCGGAGAGCTCCGAGTAGAGGGCCACCACGCCCCGGTTGGTCTCCTCCAGCTCCTCGTTCAGCCGGCGAAGTTCCTCCCGCTGAGCCCGGGACTCCTCCAGCGCGGCGATCAGGTCACTGGTCTGCGCCCGCGCGTCCTCCGACACACTGGCCCCCGAGTGAGCCATCAGGACCTCGCGCGCGTGCTGCAGGGATTCGGGTGTCTGCACATGCGCGCTGACCTGCTGTTCGATCACCAGGGAGCGCTGTGACGGCGAGTGGTGGATCTGTACGAGACGGGCCGCAGCCAGCATCGACTCCTTGCCAGGACCGCGGCCGTCCTTCCAGGACATCGCGACGCGCAGCGTCGGCTGTGGCCCCTGGACGAACCCGAAGACGACCGTCGGTGCGGAGGAGCCCAGCAGATCCCGGCCCAGCTCGCTCAACGCGGTGGCCAGCCGGATCTGGTCCTGGTGCTCCACCCCGAGTGCGTCAGCGACGGATTTTCCGCTGCGACGCAGGACGAAGATGTCCTGCTCCGTGCCCAAGGAGAGCGACACGAGAGGGACGGCGTCCGGCGCCGTCGGGCCGGTCACCATGCTCCCTTCGCCACCACGACACCGGCGTCGTCCCGCCGCACGCCGGCCTCACGCAGTAGCTGGGCCGCGGCCACCAGCGGGGAGTGATCGAGGAAACCGGGCAGCGCGGTCGTCCGCCAGCGTTCGGAGAGACCGTCGGAGTGCATGATCACGGCTGCCTCCGGAGGAAGATCCTGGCGTACCGTCCGCAGGGTCGGCATGTGATGACCCACGATGCCGGGCGCGGACAGGAGCGACCGGCGGGCGCCGGAGCCAGGGTCCACGACGAAGGTACTGACGTTGCCCACGCCGCAGAAGTACACGCTTCTCGTCCTCGGCTCGATGCGTACCACGGTGACGGCGCCGCCGCGTCCGCCGCGCAGCGCCGTGTGAATGGCGGTGAGAAGAGCTTCGGGCTGCTCCGCCGCCGAGTTGTGGAAGGCGGTCACCGCGGCCTGCGCCGCACGTCCGGCCAGGGGACCATGCCCCAGGCCGTCACAGAACATCACCAGGAGTGCTTCCTCGCCCCCGGCCGTCGATTCCATGGGACGGCCGGTGTCCTGCGGACGCAAGTCGGCACCGTTCGGCCGGAAACCCGTCAGCTGGGCCCAGCTGAGCGTGCCGGCCGAGGGCGCCTGGCGCTCCGGGACCGCCGTGCGCTGCACGTCCGAGCCGGTGCGGGGGGCCGGCTTGTCCCACGGCGCACCCACAGGACGCGCCGCCCAGGCGTCACCACACACATCCTCTCCGGCGATCGTCCTCGTCAGACCCTCGACCACGGGATCTCCGAGCCCGGAGGTGCGCCGCGCTGCCTCCTTCATCCAGAAACGAGCCGCCAGCACTGTGCCTCGGCCGGGGATCGAGTGCAGGTCGAAGGCGTCGGCGAGACGTGAGATGGCACCGAGACCGATGCCGAGGGTGCCCGCGGTGGAAGTGCCGTCGGTCAGTGACTTCGCGACGTCCGCCATCCCCGGCCCCGCGTCCGTCGTGACGAACTCGATTCCGGCGTCCTGCGACGTGCGGACGACGCGCAGCAGGAGCGCACCGTCGACGGCGTGTCTGCCCAGGTTCGTCGCGGCCTCGCTCACCGCCAGTGCCACTTCGGCGCAACGCTGTTCGTCGAAGCCGATCCGCCTGGCCAGCGACACCGCGGCGACACGGGCCGAGGCGGGGAACGATTGCTGATCGCGGAGCCAGACGACGTCCTCGGCGGTCACGGCCGCGGAACTCAGCGAGCCCATTTCGTCACCGCGATCTGGGTGCCACTGCCGACCTCGGTCTCCAGCGTGAAGTCGTCGACCAGACGACGTGCGCCACTGAGTCCCAGTCCGAGGCCGCCGCCGCTGGTCCACCCGTCGGTCATCGCCTGGTCCACATCGGGAATGCCGGGACCGGAGTCCTCGAAGACGGCGGTCACACCGGTCCGGCCGTCCCGCTGGACCAGGCCGAGACGCATGACGCCTCCGCCGCCGTAGACCAGAGTGTTACGTGCGAGCTCGCTCGCCGCGGTGACGAGCTTGGTCTGGTCGACCAGCGAGAGTTTGCAGCGCTGGGCCAGCCCGCGTACCAGCTGACGGGCCCGTACGACGTCGTCGTTCGAGTCGATCGTGATGACCTGGTGGTCGGTGTCGGGGACGGGCCGGAGCCCGCTCATCGCTGTGCCGGGCGGTCGATACCCGGCCGGGCCAGGAGGTTCAGCCCTTTCTCCAGCGTGAGGGCGGTGCGCACGCCACCCAGCGACAGGCCGAGTTCCACCAGCGTGATGGCCACGGCGGGCCTCATGCCGACGACGACGGTCTCGGCGTCGAGCATGCGTGAGATGGCCGCCGTGGTGGCCAGCATGCGGCCCACGAACGAGTCGACGATCTCCACGGCGGTGATGTCGATGACCACGCCCCTGGCGCCGGAGTCGACGATCCGGGAGGCCAGGTCCTCCTGGAGGTCCAGGACGATCTGGTCCTCCAGGTCGACCTGGATGGAGACCAGCAGGACGTCGCCGATCTTCAGGACCGGTACGCGCTCGGTCACGCCTGGCCGCCGTTGACCGGGAGATCCGCGCTGCTGTTGCGCAACGCGTGCTTGAGCGCGTCGGCGAGCGACGCCTTGGTGACGATGTCACCGAACTGGATGCCCAGCGCGACGATGGTCTGGGCGATCTGGGGACGGATGCCTGAGATGATGCACTCCGCGCCCATCAGCCGGGCGGCCACCACGGTCTTGAGCAGGTGCTGGGCGACCTCGGTGTCCACTGCGGGCACACCGGTGATGTCGATGATCGCCTGGTCCGCGTTGATGTCGACGAGGGCCTGGAGGAGTTTCTCCATCACCACCTGGGTGCGGGCCGAGTCGAGGGTGCCGACCAGGGGGACGGCCACCACGCCGTCCCACAGCTTCACGACGGGGGTGGAGAGCTCCATCAGCTGCTCGGCCTGAGCGCTGATGATCTCCTCGCGCGTCTTCGCGTAGACCTCGAGGGTGAAGAGCGCCAGGGCGTCCACCAGCTTGCTCAGCTGGAGGTAGGCGTGGATGTCCTGCGCCGGCGTGTCCGCGGTCGGCGCGAGGACGTCCTTGAGCGCCAGCACACTCGTCGCGGTTTCCGTCGGAGTGAATCCCTGACGGGCGCGACTACGGGAGAGCTCGGTGAGCAGCGCGCGCACCTCGCCGAAGGCCTCTCCCTGCCAGTCGAAGGCTCCCTCACGCAGCCCTGCCGACAGTCCTGTGTACAACTCGTGAAGCTCGCGGTCGAGCTCGGCCACAGAGATGCGCCCGCGCAGTGTGCGGGAGACAGCCTCCACCCAGGCCGAGGCGAGCGTCTCGTTCCTCGCCGTCAGCAGCTCGACGAGGCGGGTTGATATGGCTTGTTCTGCCACCGCTGGTGACTCCTCTGTTCCGTGCCGCAATGCCGTTCCGTGCAGCGTATGCCATGGCTCGCTGTTACCGATGTCGCGTGGTGGGGCGGCCGCCGCCCTCACTTCGGGTGGTGAAACTCCCTGGGAGGGCGCCTCCTGGTCCGCGGGCGGAGGAGGTGCGCCGTGACCGGTCACCGGCAGTAGCTGGGACCGGGTCCGCCCTCGTGTCCGGCCGACCGGACGCGGAATCCGAGAAGCTGTACGGCGAGCACGATGAGCGCGGTCCGCCACAGGGCCTCAAGTGCGAAGCCGGTGCCGAAGGACATGAGGACGAGCAGAAGAACCAGGACGACGCGAACCATGCCTACCCGCTGCCCCTCCATCTGTTCTTCATGCTGTGTTCTTCGCGTGAATCCGATATTCCCCTGTGCGCCGCCGCACCAGGTGCGGGACCGGATCCGCTCCGTGCCGTACGGCATGAGGGCCGCAGAACCGGGAGGGCCGGGAACCCGGCCGCACACGCGGGGCAGTTCGGGGCGGGACGGCTCCCCGGCTCACCGTTCCCGGTCAGACTCGAACAGGACCCAGCAGCCGTGTGACCGAACGAACAGCCGCCCGCCCCGCCCGGTTGGCGCCGATGGTGCTGGCGGACGGGCCGTAGCCGACGAGATGGACGCGCGCGTCCCGCACCGCCCGGGTGTCTTCGACGCGGATGCCGCCGCCCGGCTCGCGGAGCTTCAGCGGGGCCAGGTGGTCGACGGCGGGCCGGAAGCCGGTCGCCCACAGGATCACGTCGGCCTCGACCGCGCGGCCGTCGGGCCAGACCACCCCGGCCGGCGTGATCCGCCCGAACATGGGAAGCCGGTCGAGGACTCCCCGCGCGCGTGCGGCCCGGACGGCGTCGTCGAGCGGCAGCCCGGTCACGCTCACCACACTCTGCGGCGGGAGCCCGCGGCGTACGCGCTCCTCGACCATGGCTACAGCGGCCCGCCCCCGCTCCTCGTCGAACGGGCCCTCCCGGAACACCGGAGGGCGCCGCGTCACCCAGTACGTCTCCGCGGCCACTTCGGCGATCTCCATCAGGTGCTGGGTGCCCGACGCACCGCCGCCGACCACGACCACCCGCAGGCCGGCGAACTCCGCC
>NZ_DATMVN010000626.1:0-2309 GCF_035563135.1 Streptomyces sp. | reverse complement strand
CATCAGGACGGCGCCGCCCTCGGACAGGCCCGCGAACAGCCGCTCCTGCTCCTCCTCCGACGCCGTCTCGACCCAGATCGAGAAGGACGGCGTGAAGGTGAAGTCGTGGACCGGGGGGCTGTCGAAGCAGCGGAACTGCTGGCCGGCGATGGAGAAGGTGGCGCCCTGCACCGTGCCTTCGGCGCCGGGACCGTCGGGCCCCCACCGGGTGAGGTCGAGGACGCGCGCGTCGTCGAACAGCGACGTGTAGAGGTCGAGCGCCGGCCCCGCGTCGCCCTGGAACATGAGGAATGGGATCACCTGCTGCGGCATGGCGGTCACCGTAGGGGGAGCTGCTGACGGGAGTGCTCAGCCCAGTCGGTCGGCGACCGCGGCCAGGTAGTCGTCGACTCGCCGGAGGTCGGCCTCGTCCCCCGCTGCGATGACGAGCACGACCACCTCCTCGGCGCGCACCAGGCGGGTCTCGCCAATGGCCGGGTCCGGTCCGGAGACCACGGTGCGGATGGTGACGCCGGTCCACCCCGACCCCGACCAGCCGTCCACCGTCCATGCACCCGCGCCGCCACCAGGGGACGGCGGTGCCGACGCGCAGTCCGGTGCCTCCATCTCCGCCTGGCCGAGGATCGCCTCCGCGACCATCGGTGCCGACGTCGCCCAGGCGTAGGCGTACAGGGTCGCCTCGTCCGAGGCGTAGCCGCTGGTCACCGCCTCCTCGAGTGCAGGGTCCAGACGAGGTGCTCGGGTGCCCGGCGCCGTCGTGCAGAGCTGCCATGGCGGCGGCGGTGGGTCGACCGGCCGGAGACCGGGGAACTGCACCGACAGGGCGGCCTCGAGGTCGGGCGGCCCGCCGGGGGAGGCGCTTCCCGCCACGGTCCAGGCGCAGGCGGTCAGCACGCCGACGACCGCAGCCGTGGCCCATCCCACCGCCGTCCGCATCACCGTCCTCCTCCGGCAGGCGATACCCGCGGGCGGGCGAGGCACGCGGCCGGCGTCCCGCGTTGCCGGGCCGCCGGATCGCTCCTCCCGAACGCTCATCACCGGAGAACGCGACCGAGTGATGGGGACGCCGGGGCGTGCAGGCCCAGGCGTCCGTGCTCATCAGTCACCGATTGCTGAACGTCTCCGAACGGGGAGCGCGCAGCCGCCGTGCACCACGCCGACTCCTGGAACGTCGCGGGTAGCGACGAGCTCCCTGAGCGCGTGTCATCAGTAGCCTGTGAGGGTCGCGGGGGAGGCATCTCACCACCCAGCTGGCGCCACATCGGGGGTACCGATGGAGAAGCAGCCTGCACCCTCCTGATCCGACCCACCACGGGGAAGCGGAACCTCGCAGGAGCCCCCCGTGGGGCCGTCAGCCGGCGGCTCTGAGCGGACGTCGGTGGATGACCGCACGGAGCTGCCACAGGAGTCTGCTGCCGCACAGGCGCCCCCACCTCGCCACACCCGGAGCCTGACCGAGCGGCTCAACACCTGGGTTCCGATGGTGACCGCAGTGGCCGCACTCGCTCTCTCCGTCGTCACCTGGGCGTAGTCCCAGCGGACGCCGGAGGTGACCATGAACTTGCCGTCCATCATCCGCATCGGTGCCGAGTCCCCCGAGTCCTTTGATGTGTACCTCCAGCCGAGCTTCTCGGTCCCGAGGAGCTTTGACTCGACCGCGCGGATCTCCGCCGTACAGTTCGCATTCTCTCTCGAGGGGGCGGTGGAGACTCGTGCACCGAATTTCTACTGGCACGACTCGGGGATCTTCGGGCAGCTCGACGAAGGGGGATTCGGGTGGACCTATGCGTCTGATCCGGCGCCGTTCATCGTGGGCCACCAGGAACCGCAACGTCCGACCATCCGGTTCATCGCACTGGACGAGCGCATCTCACCCGGTCACTGGACAGGCACGATCACGGCGGCCCGCGGCCCAGGACAGGAAGCCCTGGTGGAGCGCTTCTGTGTCGTTGTCAGCGAGGCGAACATCCTGGACTACAACGCGTTCGGCATCATCGACTTCCGCAACGACATCCCGAATGCTCCGACTGACTGCTATTGGCGGCCAGACGACTGGTGACGTGCCCGAGTCCCGCTCGTCGTCATCGAGTCGCGTTCTCCCACGGCCGCCCGGACAGCGGCTGCCCGGTACCGCATCGCAGTGACGCCACCGGGACAGGCCCGCGCCGTGACTCATGGAGCGGCACCGTTGTGCCGACCGGTCACGGCACCGGGCCCCGACCACAGTGGTCGGGCGCTGTGCACAGGTCCGGCGGGACTTGCGAGACCTGCGCGCGGTTGCCGGTCGCCGTCCCGGCTGTTGGGGTTGG
>NZ_DATMVN010000625.1:0-3355 GCF_035563135.1 Streptomyces sp. | reverse complement strand
CGAAACGGGATCCTGCTGATTCGCTTTCCAGCGTCCCGCTTTCGCGTTTCCCTTTCCGGCGAGTCCGACTCTATCAGATCCTTTCGGGCCTGATTCCCGGTCGGCGGGATTTGTCTTCCCGGCCGCTGGGCCGTTCCGACGAGTGAGACTTTAGCGGAATCCCCGGCCCCGACGCTAATCGGCTCGCCCTCGAACACTGATTCCTCATTTCGCACGTGCGCACATAAAAACGCACGACAGATGTCGCTCGTTTCGAGTGGTCACTGCGGAATGATTGCCCGGGGACCGACCGGAGTCGGCGCTCACGTCGGACAACTCGGAGCACATTACGCAGCCGCAGAAGCCGTGTCAACCCCCGCCCGACTCGGCCCGGTCACGGCCATGCAGGCGCTCAGCCGTTGCCCGTGGCCAGCTCGCGGCTGCGGTCGCGGGCGGCTTCGAGGGCTGCGATGAGGGCGGCCCGTACGCCGTGGTTCTCCAGCTCCCGGATGGCGCTGATGGTGGTGCCGGCCGGACTGGTGACGGCCTCGCGGAGCTTGACCGGGTGTTCGCCGCTGTCCCGGAGCATGACCGCCGCGCCGATGGCGGCCTGGACGATCAGATCGTGGGCCTGGGCGCGGGGCAGGCCGAGCAGAATTCCGGCGTCGGTCATCGCCTCGACGAGGAAATAGAAGTAAGCGGGTCCTGATCCGGAGAGTGCGGTGGCCGCGTCCTGCTGGGATTCGGGGACACGGAGCGTCTTGCCGACACCGCCGAAGATCGACTCGGCATGGTCGAGGTGCTGGGCGGTGGCGTGGCTGCCCGCGGAGATGACGGACATGCCCTCGTCCACCAGGACGGGGGTGTTCGGCATGACGCGGACGACCGGGGTGCCGGCGGCGAGGCTGTTCTCGATGAAGCCGGTCGTGATGCCTGCGGCGGCGCTGATGACCAGGCGGTCGGCGGCGACGTGGGGGGAGAGCTCGTCGAGAAGCCTGCCCATGTCCTGGGGCTTGACCGCGAGGATGAGGATGTCCGCGCTCTTGGCGGCCTCGGCGTTGGTGACGGTCTCGACGCCGTAGCGGGTGCGCAGCTCCTCGGCGCGCTCGGGGCGCCGGGTGGTCACCAGCAGGTCGCCGGCCCGCCAGCCTGCCCGGATCATGCCGCTGAGCAGCGCCTCACCGATCTTTCCTGTACCGAGGACTGCGACGGTCTGGGTCATGCGATTCATCCTCCGGATGGCGGTGCGCGCTACGCGGTGCTGATCGTGGTCCCCATCCTCGCACCGCGCCGTCAGGTGGTGCGGCGGCGGAGGGTGGCACCTCCCAGGCAGAGGACGAGCAGGGCGCAGCCGGCGACGATCAGGATGTCCCGGTAGAAGTCGGCGGTGATGTCGGTGTGGGTGAGGACCTGGTTCATCCCGTCGACGGCGTACGACATCGGCAGGACGTCGGAGACGGCTTCGAGGACGGGGTGCATCCGGTCGCGCGGTGTGAACAGTCCGCACAGCAGCAGCTGCGGGAAGATCACGGCGGGCATGAACTGGACCGCCTGGAACTCCGAGGCGGCGAAGGCCGAGACGAACAGGCCGAGCGCGGTGCCGAGGAGTGCGTCGAGCAGGGCGACCAGGAGCAGCAGCCAGGGGGAGCCGACGACATCGAGTCCGAGGGCCCAGACGGACAGTGCCGTGGCCAGGAGGGACTGGGCGACGGCGACGGCTCCGAAGGCCAGCGCGTAGCCGGCGATCAGGTCGCCCTTGCCGAGGGGCATGGCGAGGAGGCGTTCGAGGGTGCCGGAGGTGCGTTCGCGGAGGGTGGTGATCGAGGTCACCAGGAACATCGTGATCAGCGGGAAGATGCCGAGCAGTGAGGCGCCGATGGAGTCGAAGGTCCCCGGGCCGGCGTCGAAGACATAGCGCAGCAGAGTGATCATCAGGACCGGGACGATCAGCAGCAGCGCGATGGTGCGGGGGTCGTGACGGAGCTGGCGAAGGACACGGCCGGCGGTGGCGAGGGTCCGGGCCGGGGAGAGTGCGGGGGCGTCGGTGCTCATCGGGTCGTCTCCTGGCGGGCGGCGGATTCGGCGGCTTCGTGCGCGGCGGCTTCGTCCACCAGGTGGAGGAATGCCTCCTCGACGGTGGTGGAGCCGGTACGGGTGCGCAGGGCGTCGGGCGTGTCGTCGGCGAGGATCCTGCCCTCGCGCATGAGCAGCAGCCGGTGGCAGCGTTCGGCCTCGTCCATGACGTGGGAGGAGACGAGGATCGTGGTCCCCCGGTCGGCTGCGAGGGTGTGGAAGAGGTTCCACAGATCGCGTCGCAGCACGGGGTCGAGGCCGACGGTCGGCTCGTCGAGGACCAGGAGTTCGGGCGTGCCGAGCAGGGCGACCGCGAGTGAGACGCGGCTGAGCTGCCCGCCGGAGAGGTGGCCGGCGAGGGCGTCGGCGTGCCGGGTGAGGTCCACGTCGCCGAGGGCACGGGTGACGGCTTCCGTGCGGGAGGCGCGTCGGGCGCGGCCCGGTCGCAGCACCGCCGCGAAGTAGTCCAGGTTCTGCCGCACGGTGAGGTCCGTGTAGACCGACGGTGCCTGGGTGACGTAGCCGACGCGTGACCGCAGGGACGGGTGGCCGGCGGGACGTCCGAGGACGTCGAGCGTTCCCGTGACCTCGGCCTGGGTGCCGACGACGGCCCGCATGAGCGTGGACTTCCCGCAGCCGGATGGGCCGAGGAGGCCGGTGATCCTGCCCGGCTCGACGGTGAAGTCGAGGCCGCGCAGGACCGTGCGGTCTCCCCGTACGACGGTGAGGGCGCGGGCCGAGACGGCGCTCGCGTCCGCGGTGCGCGACAAATTCATCATGTGATGAATATTGATCCCGCCGAAGGGGAGCCGTCAAGGGATGCGGCGTGTCCGGCAGGGGCCGCGGCATCGGCGGACCAGCACGGCGAGCTCGACGAGCTCGGCGAGCTCGGCGACGTCACGCTCCTCGGCCATGCCGTCGGGGAACACCGGGGCCAGGTGGCCGCGCTCCGTGTCGAGGAACCGGCGGGTGGCCTCCTCGCCCGCCGGGCCGGGCACGAGGAACGCCCGATGGCCGGCGATGCCGGCGAGGTGCGTGTCGACGGGCACCGTCCGGCACCACGGCAGCGGTCGTCGGGCGAACCCGTCCTCGGCAAGGTACGAAAGGCTGCTCGAACCGGAACCGCCCGGCGTGCCGTCGGCGCTGTCACCCGTCCCGAGGTGACGGCGCAGCCGGGCGCTCTGGCCGGCGGCCCAGGGGACGGAGTGGTCGGAGACGTCCCACCACAGCGCGAGGCCGCCGGGACGCGGAGTGCCTCGGGGAGGGCCGGGGCCGGGGCGGTCCGGTGCCAGGACTGGGCGTA
>NZ_DATMVN010000624.1:0-3292 GCF_035563135.1 Streptomyces sp. | reverse complement strand
CCAGCGGGGAAGGCTCGTCCAGCGGCGGCAGCCACACCTGGTGGGCGGCGGGGCCGGAGTCCCGCAGCCGGTCGAGGGCCACGTCGAGCAGGGCCTCCTCGTCGCCCGCCTCCTCGCTCTCCGGCTCCGGCTCGGGAGCCGCGGCCAGGGTACGGGGCACCACCCAGCCGCTGGTCCACGGCACCACCTGGCTGGCCACCCGCGCCTGCACCACCGCGCCGGTGCGGCGCCGGTAGGTGCCGGACGAATAAGCGGCGCGGAACCGGGTCAGGGACTCCACGCCGGACTTCAGGTAACCGCTGCCGGGCTGGGCCGGCAGTTCGTAGGCGTCCGGGACGCCGAGCACACCGCGGCTCTCCATGGCGGAGAAGGTCCGCAGGCCGATGCGGTACGACAGGTGGCTCTCCAGCTGGTGCATGCGCCCCTCGTCCAGGCGCTGCGAGGCGAGCAGCAGGTGGACCCCCAGGGAGCGGCCGAGGCGGCCGATCATCACGAACAGGTCCATGAACTCACGGTGCGCGGAGAGCAGTTCGCTGAACTCGTCGACCACCACGAACAGGCTGGGCAGCGGGACGAGGTCCGCCCCGGTGGCGCGGGCCCGCTCGTAGTCCAGGGCGGAGGTGTAGTTGCCTGCGGACCGCAGAAGTTCCTGACGGCGGATGAGTTCGCCGTGCAGGGCGTCCTGCATGCGTTCCACCAGGGCGACTTCGTCGGCGAGGTTGGTGATGACGGCGGAGGTGTGCGGAAGCTCCTCCAGGCCGAGGAAGGTGGCGCCGCCCTTGAAGTCGACCAGGATGAAGTTGAGGGTCTCGGAGGAGTTGGTCAGGGCGAGGCCCAGGACGAGGGTGCGCAGGAGTTCGCTCTTGCCGGAGCCGGTGGCGCCGATGAGCATGCCGTGCGGGCCCATGCCGCCCTGCGCGGACTCCTTGATGTCGAGTTCCACCGGGCGGCCGTCCACACCCACCGCGATGGGTACCCGCAGCCGGGTGGAGCCGGTGTGCCGGTTGAAGAGAGTGTGCGGGTCGTGCCGGTGCAGGTCGGGGATGCCGAGCAGCGTGGTCAGCTCGACGTCGGTGTCCATCGGCTGCGCGATGTCGGTGCCCAGACTCATCCGGCGGGGGGTGAGCAGCCGGGCCAGTGACTCCGCGCCGAGGGGACCGAGCCGGTCCGGCCGGCCGAGGGGCACGGAGCGCTCCTTGCGGCTGCGGTCGGTGCGCACGAGGCTCACCCGGCCGGGGCCGACGGTCAGCCGCAGCGTGTTGCGGCCCGGACGCCAGCGCAGCGCCCCGGATATGTCGAGGGCCAGGGCGTTGCGGTAGCCGTGCCCCTCCCAGCGGTGGCCCTCGGGCACGGTGACGCCGTCCAGGACGACGATCGTGTAGGGCTCGTCGCGGCCGGGGCGGGCTTCCGGGTCGAAGCCGGGGCGCTCGGCGAATTCGGCGCCGAGCAGGTCGTCGAGCTCCGTGAGGTCGGCGGTGATCCGGCGCGCCTGGCCGGCACCGTCCTCCTCGTACGGATCCAGCGCGTGCGGCAGCCACTTGACCCACTCCCAGTCGGGCCGCCGCTCGTCGCTGACGCAGAGGGCGATCCACAGTTCCTCGGGAGCGTGGAAGACCGCGAGCTGCCCGAGCACGGCGCGCACCAGGGCGCGCACCGCCTCGGCGCCGGGGTCCTCGCCGCTCTCCCCGGACACCGGGGTGCCGGGCTCCAGGCCGGGTGCCTCCTCGGGGCGCAGCAGGATCCGGGCCGAGGAGCGGAGGTAGAGGCCGAGGGGCTGTTCGGGAATGGTGGAGTAGGCGCGGATGAAGCGGCGCAGGGCGTGTGCGCAGAGGGGTTCGAGGTCCTCCACCGGCCGGGTGGACACCGGGTTCAGGGTGAGTGCGAGCTGCTGCTCGCCGACCGCGAGCCGGACCTCACCGAAGTCCTCGTCGGCCGGGCGGCGTTCCCACAGCCGTGAGGTGCGGGCCAGCGAGCGGAGCGAGGCGGGCTCCGGGTGGCGCCAGGCGAGCGCCCGCTGCTGCTCCGTGATGGTGGTGCGGACCCGCTTGCGGATCTGCGCCAGGTAACGCAGGTAGTCGCGGCGTTCACCCTTCAGACGCTGCTTGCGCTCGCTGGAGCGGCGCATCAGCTGGCCCAGCAGCATCGCACCGGCGGAGAGCGCCATGACGCCCATCGCCAGGTACATGAAGACGCTGTTCCCGCCACCGGGCCGCAGGAACATCAGCATCATCGACACCGACATCAGCGCCATCGGCAGATAGGTCCAGATCGCCGAGGTGTCGGGCACCGTCTCGGCGAGGACCGGCGGCTCCTGGAGGGTCAATTGCCCGTCGGGCATCTCCGGCCCACGCCTGCGGGCCGGGCGGCGAAACAGCACGACACTCAAGGAACAGAACCTCCGGTTCACAAACTTTCCGGCCCGCACCGGAATTCCGGCGCACCCGGTGATGGAAAAGGCCGCACCGCGCTGATTCTCCGGGTCCCGCGTGAGGCACGGTGAACCCCGGATGAATGTTTCGAGCGGATGGCGGGGCGCGGGCAACTTCCGTGATGGCCAACCACATACCGGATAGAAGGAGCCCGGTCCGCAGCACGACCCGGTGGTCGTAGGCAGTAGTGTGCATTCACGGAACGCGACCTGTCCACGCGGGAGTGGCCGTCACCGGGCCGGCGGACGCAAATGCCGTGACCGGACCCCCGGTTCGCGGCCGGACGGACCTTCCGTACTCTTCGCACATCCCCTCTCCCGGGGAAGTCCTCCTGTCAAAGCCCTCCGGAAGACGAGAGTCCAGCTGATGACCGACAGCGCGGTGGCCGAATCGTGCCGCCTGACCGTACGTGCACCGAACGTCAGCATCGACCTGGCGGTGCCCGCCGACGTGCCGGTCGCCGATCTCCTGCCCACCCTGCTGCGTTACGTCGGCGAGGAGGCCGAGGAGGCGGGACTGGACCACGCCGGCTGGGTGCTCCAGCGGCTCGGCGACGCCCCGCTCGACGAGGAGACCACCCTGGCCCGCGCCGGGCTCGCCGACGGCGCCGTGCTCTACCTGCGTCCGCACACGGAGGCGCTGCCCGAGGCACGGCTCGACGATCTGGTGGACGGGATAGCCGAGACCGTGGGCCGACGGCTGCACACCTGGCACCCGGGGGCGGCCCGTGGCCTGCTGGCGGGCACCGCGGTGGCCACCGTGGTGGCCGCTCTCGTGCTGGTGTTCTGGCCGGGGGTGACGACCGGCTCCGGTGCCTCCCGGGCGGCCTGCGCGGCCCTGGCCGGGCTGCTGCTCCTCGCGGG